>DASRZA010000427.1:0-21038 GCA_035686845.1 Armatimonadota bacterium
GCCTAATAAATCCGAAGGAGTTTTCTCTCATGTCAAGCACAACAAAACCTCTCGACCGTCGCAAACAGAAGGCAATCGACGCATTATGTCTCACCCATCCGCCATTCCCTCCCATCATCCGTCCCAGCGTCTCACGCTCCCACACACCCACACACCCACACACTCAACACCATCCGTCCTGCTCCGGCTCTCCGAAAAGGCCAGCCTCAGTCTCGCCCTCGGCCGCGGCATCGAAGCCGCCGAAACCACCATCGTGAATCTCGAAAACCAATCCTGACCTCCCACCCAATACCTAAGATCCAATACCTGCTTCGCGCCCAGCATGACATCAACCTGCGTGGTCCATCCGGATTCTCCTCCGATCCCGACGGCTGTCTGCCCTCGTTCGGGCGGGGAGAGCCACCGGGCGGCCGCGCCGCGTGGTTCGATCTTCTCGATTATCTCGAGCCCATCATTCGGAAGGTGAAAAGTGCGCAATTGTGCCATATAGTCGTGCCGTCAAGCAGCAGGGCCGCGAATGTCAACAGCCGACCTGCGGCAGAACCGGAGATCCCGCCCGGGCCAACCGATCAACAACCCGAGCCTCTGTGGGGATAGCAATCTCGGAATCGCAACACGCAAAGGAGATAAACCTAGCGCTGAAGAACTTCAACAGCAGTGGCCCTGTAAGCATACAAGAGCGGCGGTCGTTCGCCCGCCCTGGAGAAGAGTATTTGATGATGACACCGTCCGATCCACGCCAGACGCCATCAAGCCCACCGCAGCGCACGTCGGCGCTGGCCACCGGCCGAATCCTGGAGATCCTGCGTCCACTGCTTCTCACCCATTCGCCCACCGGCCATGAAGATGAAGCGACGGCGTGGGTGCAGTCGTGGCTGCGGGAAAGGCTGCGTCAAGTCAATGTGGATGACGCCGGGAACGTGATCGCCCGCGCTCCGGGCACAGGCGACAGGCCGCCGGTGTGTCTCATCGCTCATAAAGACGAGATCGGCTTCATCATCAAACGGATTGAGCCAGACGGTAAGATCCGGATCGGCAGGGTTGGGGGCAGTTATCCATGGAAATATGGGGAAGGTCCCGTCGATCTCCTCGGCGATGGCGATCCAACCCCCGGATTCCTCTGCTTTGGGTCGCTCCACTGCTCAGCGGAGAGCCGCGACATCTGGGACGCCAAGAATTCGAAGAACCTCACCTGGGAAGTCTGCTGGGTTGACGCCAAGCTCTCCTGCGACGAGTTGGCGTCTCGCGGCGTTCACGTGGGAACTAAGGGCGTGCTTTCTAGGAGCCGTAAGGCTCTTGTTGAGATGGAAGGGTTTGTGGGCGGATTCGCCCTGGATGATAAGGCGCTGATCGCCGTAATGCTCGCGCTGGCGGAACAGCTCGCCGACCGCCCGGCGCCGCGGGATGTCTACCTGATCGCGTCGGCGGGTGAGGAGATTGGGTCCGGCCGTGCCGCCTTCGCCGCCGGTAATACGCCTGCGGAGACGTTCTTAGCCCTGGAGATTGCGCCTGTGCTGCCGGAATATGGCGTCGAGGCGTCTCTGAACCCGGTCGTCATGTATAAAGACGAATACAATATCTACGACGAGACCGTATGCCGGGAGTTAGAGGTCGCCGCGATCCTCGCAGGATTGAAGCCCCAGCGCGCAGTGCTATCGTCCTTTGGCAGCGATGTCAGCTTTGGCGCGAAATCAGGTCGATTTGCTCGTTACGGCTGCATCGCTGTCCCCTGTGAGAATACTCATGGTTATGAAATCGTGCCTCGCGAATCGCTTGGCGCGCTCGCCCGCACGATCGACGCATGGCTGAGGAAATGACCCCGGGCGCCGGAGCGGCGGGGGACCCGAGTCCGAGTCCGGACGAAGCGGGGCGAATAAACATCGAGGAGAGATCGCCCGGCGCGAGGATTCCGACCCGCGCAGAGTCGGGAGTCTCACTCCGGGCCCTCCTGATCGGCGTTGCCGCAGTGATAGCGGTCTGCGTCATTGTGCCGCGGGCTGAATTAATCGACCAGGTGCAGATTGGCTACCTGCAATTTCCAGCGGTAGCCATCGGGATGCTCGTCTTTCTGCTCTTAGGCAGCAGCTATTTCCGGACCCTGAACCGCCGGCTGGGACTCACCTCCCAGGAATTCCTCACCATTTACAGCATGATGGTGTTAGCGTCGATGATCAGCTCACGTGGGCTCATGCAGAAGCTGATCCCCGCGCTCGTAACGCCCAATTATTTCGCCGATCCATCCAACAACTGGCAAACCATCTACTGGCCCCATTTCAAGCAGTGGATGATGCCCTGGCGCCTGCATGGCGGCCTGCAGCAGTACGTGGCGAAGGCCTTTTTCGAAGGTCTTCGCTTCGGGGCAAAGATCCCCTGGCGTCCCTGGGTGCTTCCCATGTTCGCCTGGATCGTGCTGGCGCTCCTCTTCTTCACCGCCTTCCTCTGTCTCGCGGCCCTCCTGCGTCGGCAGTGGATCGACAATGAAAAACTCAGTTTTCCGCTGGTGCAGCTTCCGCTCGAGATGGCGCGACGCGATGGACAGAGCGGCCTGTTCAACAACCGGCTCACCTGGATCGGGTTCGCCATCCCGGCCGCTATCTTTAGCATCAATGGCCTTCACAACTTCTTCCCGTTTGTTCCCGACATCACGACCACGGTAAACCTGAACCAGTATTTCACCACCCGGCCCTGGAGCGACATCGAGTACACCGCGATCTACGTCTCATTCGCCGGCATCGGGTTCTTCTATTTCCTGCCGACCGAGTTGATCTTCTCACTCTGGTTTTTCTACGTGCTCACACGTGTGCAGGACGTCTTTGCCTCATCCCTGGGGCTGACCATGGATGCCATGCCCATGTATCCGACGCATCTCTTTATCGGCTACCAGGTGATCGGCGCGTATTTTGTGTTGACCGGTTACTTTTTGGCGACCGCTCGCCCCCATGTCCGGACGATAATGAACGCCGTGATTGGCGGTCGCGGCGCGCAGGCGGTCGACGATAGCGGCGAGCTCATCCCCTACCGGATCGCATTCTGGGGCCTGGTTCTGAGCCTGGCCGGCGCTGTAGTCTGGTGGTGGATCGCGGGAATGGCGGTCTGGCTGGCCGTTTTTGAGATCGTTATCTTTGTCTTCATCATCGCGCTGGTACTCGCCCGCAGCACCTCTGAAGCCGGAATGCTCATGACGGAGACGTCGTTCCGCCCGATCAATGTTTATGAGATGTTCGGCTCCCGATCCAACCTCGGCGCGCAGAACCTGACGATGCTTGCTCTTATGGACACCATCTTTCTACGGGATCAGCGCGGACTGCTGCTCGGTGGGTTTATGGATGGGCTGAAACTCGCCGAAGGGGTCAATATCCGCCGCCGGTCGTTCCTCAAGGTATTTGTGCTGGCGATCTTAGTGGCGATCATTGTAGCGTCCTATATTCAGATTCGCGTCCCGTACACATACCACGGCGGCGGGCTCAATTTGTACGGCTATGTCTACCAGGGCAATAATGAGTGGGGCCTGCAGGATTACGCGACAGCCGTCGCCGGCGCTCCGCAGCCCTACGATTGGCGTCGCCCGGTTTTCTTTCTTGTAGGAGTGGCGATTACCCTGTTTCTCTCCATCATGCGGCTCAACTTTTCCGGGTGGCCCCTGCACCCGCTCGGATACGCGCTTTCGGCGTCGTGGACCATGGTGGTGTTCTGGTTCCCGGCGTTGATCGCCTGGATCGTGAAGGGACTGATTCAGCGTTATGGCGGCATGAAAGTCTACACACAATTCCGGCCATTCTTCCTGGGCCTCATTTTAGGGGAGTTCAGCATCGCGCTGCTCTGGACCTGTGTGAGCGCCGTCACTCACGTCCCTCCGCCGAGCTTCCCGTGGGCGTAGCCTGATGCATCATCTTCGCAAGATAACCGGCGCCGCGTCACTTTTTGCCTTCGCGGTTCTCTGGAGTAATATCTGGGGCCAGCTCCGGGACAGCCTCTCGATCGCGTTGTTCAACAACCAGTCGTACTCGGCGTACAATTACGCGCTCAAGATACCGTTCGAGGCGCCGCAGGTGATTGGCGTGGCGCTCGCCGCCGCGATGGTGCCCGTGCTGGTGGAGTTGTGTAAGCATGGCCGCAGCGCCGAAGCACGGAAGATTGCGGATGGGATTGTAGTGGCGATGGCCTTGATTCTCGGGCCTCTCGCTCTTGCAGGCGCCCTTCTCTCCGGTCCCATCCTTCATATCTATTACCTCGGGTCGTCCAACCCGGCGACGCTCTCGCAGGCGATCCGGCTCTCCCGGATACTCTTTCCTTATCTGATGATCAGCGGTGTGGCCGGCGCGCTCGCGGCGGCGCTTCAGTCATTTGAGCAGTTTCGCGCGCTCGCGTTCGGCCAGTTAATACCAAATGTGGTTATCGTGGGATCCATTTTGCTGCTCCACAACCGGCTCGGAATCACGGGGCAGGCGGTGGGAGTCGTGTTGGGCGGGGTAGGGTATTTAGCGCTGGTGCTGGGTTATTACTCGCGGTTGAAGTCCGGACGCCGGGATGGTGATCACGGGTCTCCGGCGGGCGCCGGAACCTGGTGGCGGCTGCCCGCGGCCCGGGCCATTGCGCTGGCCATGATCCCGCTCCTGCTAATCGGGCTGGCCGACTGGATTGGCAGCCAGTTGATCGTAACGCGAGCGGTGTCGTGGGTGGCGCGGTATCAGAGTGTCGATTACAAGTTGTTCACCACCGCCATGAAGACTCTCCAAATTCCGCAGGGTGTATTCGTCGCTGCGCTCTCGCTGGTGCTGCTGCCGTATTTGAGCCGGCGCGCCGCGTCCGACGACCGATCCGGCCTGGCGGCGGCGGCGGCTGAAGGAATGCGCCTTGTCTTATTTGCCGTCGCCCCAACCGTGCTGGTGATTGGCCTGCTGGCGCTTCCGATTCTGAATATTCTCTTTGTGCATGGCGCGTATACCCCACTGATGGCGCATCGGTCGGCGCCGCTCATCGCTCTCATGGCGCCCTATGTTCTTTTGAGCAGCGTGGGCGAAGTGCTCATTATCTGCTTGCTGGCCCTCAAGCGCGTCTGGCCGCTCTTCCTGGTTCAGATGCTGACGCTCGCGGCTTCCGAAGCGCTCTGCGTGATACTGGCGCGCAAGGCCGGTCTCGTGGGCATCGCCGCCGCAGTCACGGTCATCGCGCTGGTCAACCTTGTATTGCTGTTATCCATCGTGACCCGCTATCTCCAGTTTCATGAATGGAAGGAAACGTCGCGCTTTCTGGCGAAACTGGCCGTGGCCTGCGCGGCGATAGCGCTCTGGCTTGCGCCGTTCACCCGAGCCTTCGAGCACGGCGGGAAGCTCGGTGTGGGAAGGAGCCTGATCGAAATCGTAGTGGGCGCCGTAGTCTCCGGGATCATCTTCGCCGGCGTTTCAGAAGCGCTCGGCGCCCGGCAGTGGATCCTGATTCGCAGCAGCCTCTGGCGCCGGGCCGAGCCGGCCGATGCTCACGGTGAGTGAGTGTGTGAGCGTCTGCGGGCGCGTTGCTGTCGCCGGTGAGCATCAAGACTCGCGGTCCGGCCGGCTTGCCATCCACGGCCGTGCATCAGGCTCTCACCAGATTCTTGCACCTAACAGCTTCATTTGCCCTTGAAAGAGCCTGCGGCTACTTTACCCGCCCGGTTCGTACACGCCGCTATCGCGCAGGGTGGGTAGATCGTTCGCCGGCGGCGGAGCCAGATGCCGCGCGAAAAACTCGCCCACCAGAACACAGGCCTCTCCGGTACGCCGGGGAAGACCGTGGGTGTCATCGTGAAATACCTTCAGGTCGCATACATTTCCCTGTTCCCGTAGCGCATTCAGGAAACGCCGCGCCTCATCAATGGTGGCTACGGTGTCGTGTCCCGCCTGGATAAGCAGCACAGGAGCCGTAATCCGGTCGGTCATCCGGGAGGGCGATCGATTGGCCTCCCAGATCGGGTCGTGCAGATGGCCGCTCGGCATCATCCAAGAAACCGAAAAAGGGCCGTAGAGCGATACGCCTCCCGCCCAGATGGCCGGATAAATGGCCAGAGACATCAGGGTGAGCCATCCACCAAAGCTGGCCCCAAATATGCCGATGCGACCGGGGTCGGCCAGCCCGCTGGAAATCAGGTAGTCTCGCCCGGCTACGGCGTCCCCCAGGTCAACCACACCGGCATCCCAGGGATCTACACTGGCCCAGGAGGCGCCGTGGCCCGTAGATCCCCGGTGTGGGTAAGCGGCGTGGGCTGATCTCCCGGCTTGAGAAGCCAGAGATCGCCATTACGGTGGAAAACGACATTCTCCCCATCCGGTGAAATTTGAGGGAAGCGATCGATGGCAGGTCCCCATGTCAACTGCGTCAGCAACGCTGGATCGAGTTGCGCCGCGTAAAGGTGCGGGGGATGGTCCGGTCGGAGGGGTGGCTCATACGAATTGAATACCAACCACTTGCCATCCGGGCTCCATGATGGGAACGAAGCATGACCTGCCAGACCGGCTGTCAGGCAGATCAACTCGTGCCGGTCCAGGTGAAGCACCCAGATGTCCGTAATGCCCGGAGCTCCTGCGCTTGGAGCAAAAGTAGCCACCATACCGCCATCGGGGGACCAGGAGAGAGTCTGCGGACGAACAGTGTCCACCAGTTCATATGTCAGGGCGATGGCCGAGTCGATCTCGAACAGCGATAGATAGACCTCTCCATCGCGGAGGTACAGCAGGGCCGCCCGCCCACCATCCGGGGAGAGTGCGCCGCCTGTCCCTTCAATTGGCGAGCCTGGCCAGAGGCTGTTGACATCCACTTCACGGCGGCTGGCGATCTTCATGTCTCCCCCTCTGGGTGGGAACCTGCTCGCGGTCGCGAGTACGGTGTCAAGAACAGGTTCCCCGGTTGACATATTCTACCACTTCCATCTACCGGACCGTTTTATCCCAACCTTTGGTCCCCATCGCTGCATCCTGATAAGTAATGGATGCCCAAACCGAGGAATACGAATTGGCGCTGCGGGCGCAGGCCGGGGATACCATCGCCCTCGGGGAACTGGTGGAACGCACGCGGATGCGACTGTTCGCGCAGGCGTATTCCGACCTTCGCCATTACGAAGATGCCCGGGACGCGGTGGCGGCAGCCCTTCTTCAAATCTGCCTCCATGTGGGCGAACTTCGAAACCCGGCAAAAGTACGGGCCTGGATGCAGAGCGTCGTTCGGAACGAATGTCACCGGCTCCGGCGAGGGAGCTGGGGCGCAGAAGTTGGCCTGGACGAAGCCACACTGCTGCCCGATCGTGAAGAACCACTGATCCTCCGGCTGGATATCGCCAGTGCGCTCCGCCGGTTGCCGCGTTCTCAGGCGCGCGCGCTGCATCTTTTCTACCTTGAAGACGCATCTATTGCCGAGATCGCTGTTATCACGGGCCGGCCCGAAGGAACGGTGAAATATTGGCTCCACGAAGGCCGCCAGAGACTTTCAAAGGAAATGGAGGACTATCGACCGATGACCACACCTACTGCAGCCGCGAATTCCCCGGCGTTTTTGATTCATACTGATCTTAATCCCGGGACTATGAGTGAGATCCAAACTGCTCTTCGGAAGGCCGGCTATACACCCCGAATCATCACTGCCGCTGAAGCTGATCTCCTGGATCATGATCTTCGGCGCGGCCAGCTAAAACTGCTTGTCCGGTGGACGCGTAGCTCCCGCCTCTTACTACTGGATGAGCACGTGGGAAGCCGTTCCGCCTTCGAAATCCTGCTCAATATGAGCGCCATCCGTGAATTGACACCATCCGGTCCACGCGTGTGCTTGCTGGCCACAAATCCTGGCGCGAGCACCGCGTTCGCCTGCTGGCAGCAGGGAGTCGATCTCTTGGTGAACAAGGCGAGTAGGGGAGAGATGGCAAGTTTGGCCGAACTATTCCGACGCGGTCCACGCAGCCCGAATTCCCGCCTACTGCGGTTAACGGCGCGGGCGAAGTACGTGGTGGTGGCGGCGAGGGGTGTGGCAGCCTACCTGCAAGCCGCGTCCTTGGAACCAGAGCACGTTGCGCTTACCATTCTGGGGGAACCTGGCTGCGCAGCATTCCGGCTGATGAACGAGAACGGAATCAGCCGGGACAGGGTGCGGCGCGCGATCCGGAATGAGCTATCTCCTTCGGAGCAAGCGCCAAAACTGCCCCGAGACGTGACGCTTCACCCGCGCATGAAGCACCTGTTAGATCTGGCTTTTGCCGGGGCCTGGCGTGAAGATGCTGGCTCATTAAGTTCAGTGCATCTCCTGCTGGCTATACTTCAGGAAGGGAGCGGGCCGGCAAGTCGGGCCCTGGAAGCTGGTGGTGTGGATCCGGATTTTGTATGCGGACACGCGGCTTCTTACATCGCATCCGAACTGCAGGACAGGGGGATTCAGGAAGCGAATGAGGCGGAAGCAGTGGCTCTTCATGAGCAATACTGGGCGCAGGCCGCCCATTATGCCGAAGGCTCGTCGGAGCCACCTCGATCGATAGGCTGACCGCGCCTCAATCCGCGCGCCGGATCGTGCTGACGACATTCGGCTCCCTTAGCGACCTCTATCCCTGATATCGCGCTGGCCGGTGGGATGCAGGCCGAGAGACATCAACTCGAGATCGCTACGAGCGGCCACTACCGCAGGAAGTTCGAGGCGCGCGGCATTGGCTCCTACCAGGTGCGCCCGGATGGTCCGGACCTGGACGCCGACCACGAGGCGATGCGGCCATTGTTCATCCGGGCGGGATTGGATCAACCGGGCTGGCCATGCCTGCCGGCCTGCCTACGCTGGTGGCGCCGTACGCTCACGACCAGTTTGATAACGGCGCGCGTGCCGTCCGACGGGGGATCGCCCGGTAGCTTTCCCGGCGCCAGTACGTCCCGGTTCGTGTTGCGTCGGAACTGCGGCGCCTGCTCGATGACTCCCTGTATTCCGGGCGGGCGGCAAGGATGGGAGAGCTGATTCGTCAGGAAGACGGCGTGAGAACCGCCTGTGACGCCCTGGAGGAACTGTTCCACCGGGATAGGACGACCGAACAGGACACCCGCCAGATTGATTCAAACCGAACAAGCTGACCGGCCCGGGAGTGGAGATCCTGAAAACCCAAAGCGCCCTGGGAGCACGGATGCTCGCGGCAGGAAACTCATGATCATTCGGGAATAGATTAGAAAAGAAGGCGCGGGCCCGAGGCACAGGGCGCGAGGCGTGAGGCGCTGGGCTGGCGGGCGAGGACTCCGCGGTTATCGGGGGCTGGGGGGCTAAATGAGGGAGAGACGTGTTCGATAATCTTGAGGGCATGGAAAAGATATTAGCCTGTCCGGTCTGTCATGCGCCGATACGGATTATTGGCCGAAAAGTCTGGTGTACGGACGCCGAATGCCGGCGGAGTTATCCGATTGACGAGCATGATCTGCCGCACATGCTAGAGCAGGAGGCGACAATCGAGGCGGAGCCGGCGCCGGTCAAAGGCGAATAAAAGGGGGTATCATGCGCATCTTAGTCATTCACGGCCCGAATCTGAACCTGCTGGGAACACGTGAGCCGGAGAAGTATGGCCTGCGCTCACTCGACGACGTGAACAAGCAAATTAACGAAGCCGCCCGCCGACTGGGCCTGGAGGTCACGATTGTACAGCATAATTCCGAAGGGCAGATCTTAGACGCGATTCACGATGCGCGGACCTGGGCCGACGCCATTGTCATCAATCCCGGCGCCTATACCCATTACAGCATTGCAATCCGCGACGCCCTGACAGGAGTTCGCCTTCCTGCTGTCGAAGTTCATCTAAGTAATATTCATGCCCGTGAACCGTTTCGCCACGAATCCGTGATCGCCGGCGTCTGCATGGGGCAGATCTGCGGCTTTGGTCCGTATGGCTATGTGCTGGGTTTGCAGGCCGCGCAGCAGATCGTCGCCGAAGCCAATCGGTAGCGAATCGTTCCGGACGATATTGCGGGCGAGAAACGCTCAAGCGATTGAAACCCGTCGCGACGACTTAAGACTCAAACAAGATCACCGAGGATACACTTTGAAGACCAGGTTGGAGCGGTGCAGGGAAGCGATGGCGCAGCGCGACATCAGCGCGCTTCTTGTCACGAACATCGATAACGTACGTTATTTGAGCGGGTTTAGCGGTTCCGCAGGCTCATGTTTGATCACGCGAAGCGGCGCTCATTTCGTGACCGATGGACGGTACGGGATTCAGGCGCGGCTTGAAGTGAAGGATTTTGTGGTTCACATTGACACCGCCCAGCCGCAGATTGAACTGAATTCGCTCCTGAAATCGGTGGGCACACCGATTGGGTATGAGGCTGATTCACTGACCGTTGCGCGATTGCAGCATCTCCAGGACGCCACCGGACGGCAGTTTGAAGCCGCGAGCGGCCTGGTGGAAGAGCTGCGGCTTCTCAAGGACGCCGATGAGATAGCGACGATACGTCAGGCGGTTCGAATCGTTGATGAAACCTTTGCGCAGGTGATTGGCTTCATCCGGGCCGGACGAACCGAGAAGGAGATTGCGCTGGAGATTGATATGGCTATGCGCCGACGGGGCGCGGAAAAAGCGGGATTTGACACGATTGTCGCATCGGGTCCGCACTCGGCCTGGCCTCATGCCCATCCGACGGATCGAATCCTGGAGCGTGGTGATTTTGTGACGCTTGATTTCGGAGCGCTCTACAATGGTTATAATTCGGATATCACCCGGACGGTCGTCGTCGGCGCCCCGAGCGACCGGCAGCGGCAGGTGTACGCCGTCGTGCTGGAGGCTCAATTGAAAGCTCTCGACGCCATTCGGCCCGGATTGAAGGGGAAGGATGTTGACGCGGCCGCTCGTGATATCATCGAGAGGGCCGGTTATGGGAATCAATTTATGCACAGCCTGGGACATTCACTCGGCCGCACGGTTCATGACGGTCCTGGATTCGGCCGGACGGTGGAACAAGAACTGGCGCCTGGTATGGTGCTCACAGTCGAGCCGGGTATCTACGTTGAAGGTTGGGGTGGCATCCGCATCGAAGACGACGTGATGGTGACCGCCGACGGCTGCGAGATACTCACGCGGAGCGCGAAGACACTTCTGTCGGTCTAAAGAACAAAGTCCAGGCGGCAAGGGAGAGGCGATTTTGACGATTGATACCAGCGATTTTCGGAATGGTATGGGTTTGGTAGTCGACAATGATGTTTACCAACTGGTTGAATTCCAGCACGTGAAACCGGGTAAAGGCGGAGCGTTCGTGCGTACCCGTCTCCGGAACGTGAAGAGTGGGAGCGTGCTGGAAAAAACATTTCGAGCCGGCGAAAAGTTCCAGCGCGCTCACCTCGAGCGCAAGCCAATGCAGTATCTCTATAGCACGGGCAGCGAATTCTTTTTTATGGACATGGAGTCTTATGAGCAGCTCTCCATGCAGGCCAGTGAAGTTGGTTCCGGAGCGAAGTATCTAAAGGAGGGCACGGAGGTCGCGGTCCTGATCCATAACGACCGTGTTATGGGTGTCGATCTCCCGATCACGATGGAGCTGGCCGTGGTCGAGACGGATCCCGGTCTCCGGGGTGATACCGCCTCCGGCGGATCCAAACCGGCCACGCTTGAAACCGGCGCCGTGGTGCAGGTGCCCCTGTTTATCAACGTAGGCGACGTTCTCAAAGTGGACACCCGCACCGACGCGTATCTCGGGCGCGCTCGCACCGCCTGAGCAATTTGTTTGGGCTGCAGCACGCGCTGTATGACGCTCGCGCGCATCATCGATACCGGCCAGGTTTTGTTTGTGGGCCGGCCGATTAGATAACGGAATGACTGACGTCGAAGTATGGGAGAATGACTGATGCCAAAAACGCTGCAGCGGGCAGAACCGGCTGCGAATGGGCGTAAGCGGCAGCGCCGCGCTCTACCGACGCTGTTGGAAAGTTTGCCGCCTGCGATCGCGATCATCCTCGAATGGCTGATGCGGATTGCCGGGATCGTCGCTGTCGCCGCGATCGCTTACTATACCTATGCCCTCGCGCAGGGCGGCGTCACCAAGCTCTGGAATCAGTCGCTTCAGGATCAATGGCATATAATCCATAACTTAGAGCTTGCAGGGACGCTGCTGGTTCTTTCCGGCTGCTATCTCGCGTTCTACGCGTTCCTGGCATGGTATGAGCATACCGACTGGTTTCTGGGCCTCGTCTTCATCTTCGCGGCTCTTGTATTTGGCGCCCATTTCCTGATCTATAATCAGATGCGGGTTGATCCGCGTAATATGGCCGCGGTCGAAATTCTGTACTACCTGCAGGTCGTGGGTGAGGCATGCCTGAGTGTCGCGACGTTCCGTTTTTTCTGCTACGTCGTAGCGCTAATGAAACACGGCCTCCCGGACGCGGTTGCGCGCAGTGGAATGAAGCTTCGTATGGAAGCGGGGCATGAGCGGAGCCGCGTCAAACCCGCCACCCATATCTGGCGGCGCTGCTGGGAGACTCCGTACTGCCAGGATTTCCTGCTTGCGGTCTGTTCGGCGTGGCAGCGGCAGAAGACTTGCTGGAAATATGGAAGTGGGTGCATGTGCGATCCATCAATGATGGAGCGCCTGATTCAGATCGAGATGATTCCGCTGGGTGCGCCCGACAGGAATACGGGGCCGGCGGGAACGGCGCCGAAGGGGATGGCCAAGTGCCGGCGCTGCCCGATCTATCTCGAACACGAAGAGGAGAAGTACCGGGTTATCAGTCCGCTGGTTCCCGTAATAACCCTCCTGGCGGTAATTCTGGGCTGGAACTGGCTCGCTACAGAATACCAGACCTTCGCTATATGGATTGGTCATCTGATTGCGCAGGTCGCTCTGGGTCCCACTCAGGCGCTGGCCCACGAGTGGACGTGGACTTTCCTTGATCCTTTTGTGAAATACTCGCTCATGGCGTGCGGGGCCGTGGCGCTGCTCAGTTATCTATTGAAGTTTACCGAGTGGGCTATTCTGGAGAAGAAGCTGTAGGAGGCCGTGTGCTGGATATCAATCGAATTGAGGCCCTCGCCCGCGCCCTGGATGGCAGCCCGGTTACCGAGCTTCTGCTTGTCGAGGGAGAAACGGAAATCCGGTTTGCGCGTTCTCCCGAGGCTGCCGGCCCGGTCTCCGACGAATTCTCGGCGCCAGATCCGCCTGCCCCTGCTCCTCCGCGCGAGCGACTGATAACGGCGCGGCGGGTAGGCGTTTTTCACCATCCCCGCCGCGACATCCAGGTGGGTGATCGCATTGAGGCCGGCACGGTCGTCGGGTATATCGAAGCGCTCCGAATTCCCACCGAGGTGATCGCCGACTGCGGCGGTATCGTCGCGCAGTTCTTCGCGGACGAAGGTGTCCCGGTGGAGTACGGTCAGGAACTCCTGCTATTGATGGAGATTGATGATGAAACTACGCAAGCTTAAATCCGGTTGGTGGTCGCTGTGTCTTCTTCCCGCCGCGCTACTTCTGATCCTCCTGGCCGGCTGCTCGTCCGGCTCACCCAATCATCCAAGTCCCACGGGCAATATCGCCTCCGACGCGGTTCACGATTACGGGCAGAACATCCATAGCTCACTTGAGGCGGGCAAAAAGGTAGAGTGTCAGAGCGATCTGCAGCAGCTTCGCACCGCCATCCAGATGCAAAAGGACTCCACCGGCCAGTATCCCGCCAGCCTCGCCGACCTCGGCACGCAGATGACGGCCCTCGAGACCTGCCCATCCTCCGGGCGGCCCTACCAGTACGACCCCTCCACGGGGAAGGTCTGGTGCACCACGCCGGGGCACGAGAAGCTGTAACCGGGCCGGGCAGTGGATAGCGGATCGCGGACAGGCTGGCCAGTCCCGACATCACCCGGGCTTATCGCCGAGGCGTTGTGATCGTCACTCGCCGTCAGTAGGTAGATTCTCGGGGTCGACGCCGAACTTCCGTAACTCCGCCCAGGCTCGCTCCTTCAACGCGCGCTCGGCTTCCTTGGCTGCGCGCTCGGCTTCCTTGGCTGCGCGCTCGATTTCTTTAGCGGCGCGTTCGGCTTCTTCTCCTGAAAGCCGCAACCGTCCATTCTGCTCATAGAGCCTCAACCATCCCGCTTCCGGAACCAGCCAGCTTTGAAGCTCTTCGCTCCAGACCCGCCCTTGCTCATCCGCCGGCAGCTCACGGGCTCTCCCTTCCACCATCCTCCACACTCTCAACTCTGGTGAGCCTGACGGTCGTTTAGGCCGGGCATCGATGTAGACGTACTCACTCACTCCCATCCGCGCATAAATGTCCGGCTTTTCGTTCAGATCCTTCTGCCACGTATCTTTTGACGCGACCTCGAAAACAACGGCAGGCGGAGGAGTCCCCGGCGGATCGATACGCCAGCTGAGAATCAGAGCCTCTTGCTCTTCGTCCAGGACCACGCCCTTATAGACCGCGAGATCCGGGACGGTTGGAACTTCATAGGGATCCGGGGACATGTAGATGTTGAGATCGAGGGCGATGAACCAGCCTTCGCTTCGAAACATCCATTTCAGGACAGCGAGGAGATACGCCGCGAGCCTGGCCTGCAGAGCGTTATAGCCCATTAGATCCTCTTCGGTGACATGACTGTCATAGTTGTATTCGATGGGTGGCTTGCTGATTACCGACATGGTGTTACCCCTGAAGAACGACCCTCTTGAATCCAGGTTCTTTGTACGTGTCACTCAATCCTTCTTCGCATCATACCCGCTGCGGTGAGCCATTCGGAGAGGGCGGCTTCGTCGCCCTCGACGATGCGCTGACGGAGACCGGCGAGCGCCTCAACGAAAGAGTCGAGCGATTCGATCAGCGGCCCCTTGTTGGTGAGGCAGATGTCGCTCCACATCGCGGGATGACCGGCGGCGATACGGGTGGTGTCGCGAAAGCCCGCGGCGGCAAGAGACAGGGCGGAAATTCCTGACCGGGTGTAGTCCTCGGCGCACTCCACAAGGGCACAGGCGGCGACGTGAGGAAGATGGCTGATTCGCGCCACTAACGCATCATGATCTTCCGCGTCCAGCCAGAGCGGGCGCGCGCCAATCGCACGGGCCAACTGCTCCATCTTCTCCAAATGTTCGAATGCGGTTTGCCCGTCGTGCGTCAGGAGGTACCGGGCGTCTTCAAAGAGGCCGGCGCGGGCGGCGGCGATTCCGCTTTCATGAGAGCCGGCCATCGGGTGTCCTCCCACAAACCGGCCGGGTCCCAGGATCCGCAGCGCCTCATCCATCACGACGCGCTTGGTGCTGCCGAGGTCCGTGACCAGGCAATTCTCCGGGAGTGACGGCGCGAGAGCGCTCAGAATCTCGATGGTGGCTCGCACCGGAGCGCCAATCACCAGCAGATTTGCGCCGCGAACGCCGTCTGCGCCATTCAGCGTGCCGATGTCGAAGGCCCCGCGCTCTAAGCCTTCGTCGAGCGTCTCCTGCCGACGCGCCACGCCCACAACGGTTCCGGCAAGACCGCGCTGCCTGAGCGCGAGAGCGAGCGATCCACCGAGCAGGCCTGGCGCCGCAATGGTGACGCGGGAGAAGAGGGGTGTGCCTCGGGAGGCGTTCCCGGGCGATGAGACAGCGGGGATGCTCAAATCAGATGCGTCGTTCTCAATCGCTGAGCGCATGGCGCAGCGCCTGAACGAACCGATCGCATTCCGGGATGGTCCCGGTAGTGACCCTTATAAAGCTGGGCATTCCAAACGGCTCACCGGATCGCACAATGACCCCGCGCCGCTCCAATCCTTTGCAGACCGCGCTCGCCGGTCGCCGGGTATCAACCATCAGGAAATTGGCTACACTCGGAATCGCTTCGAGTCCCAGCTCACGAAAGGCAATCAGCAGATACTCTTTCGCCTCCCGGTTCAGCCGGCGGGACCGCTCCACCTGTTCGGGATCGTCCAGGCTGGCCGCCGCCGCCGCCTGTGCGATGACGTTCACGTTGAACGGATCACGCACCTGGTTCAGGAAGCGGATGAGCGGGGTCGTGGCGATGCCATAGCCGATTCGCAGTCCCGCGAGCGCATAAATCTTGGAAAAGGTTCGCAGCACAACGACGGGACGCCCCTCACGAACGTACTGCAGCGTATCGGGATAGCGTGTATCCTCAACATACTCGAAATACGCCTCGTCGAAGACTGCGATAGCTCGGGGCGGCAGCCGATCCATCAGGCGATCCACTTCACTCTGCGTATTCATCGTGCCGGTCGGATTATTCGGGTTGGCGATGAAGACCAGGCGGGTCCGGGCCGTGAAGGCGGCCGCCATCGCGTCGAGATCGTGCGTATAATCCTTGAGTGGGACTGAGATGCAGTTGGCCTGGCCGAGAATGGCGGCCGCTTCGTAGCGAGAGAACGTGGGATGCGCTTGAACCACCTCGTCACCCGGCTCAAGGAAGGCGAGCCCCAGATCGTGAATCACTTCGTCTGAGCCCCGGCCAAAAATGAGCATCTCCGGATCGACTTCCAGGCGCTTCGAAAGCTTCTGCCGTAGTTCAAAACAGTTGTCATCCGGGTAGACAGCAGCGCGTTCGCACGCCTCCCGCATCGCTCGAATAACGGATGACGAGGGACCCAGTGGGTTCTCGTTGGACGCCAGCTTGATGATATCCGAAAGCCGATGCTCACGCTTCACGTCCTCAATGGGCCGACCGGGATGGTACGGCCGAAGCCGCCGGACATGATCGGCGACCTGGATTTCGATACTCTCCGGGCTGGTGATCGTCAAGTTGGATCCTCGTACGGCGTCGACGCGTTATGGAGTAGGCGCGCTCTGTCCGCTAAGCTGGTTGAACCGCTGCTCCGCATCCAGCGCCCAGGCTGCGCCCGGGTCCAGATTCACAGAGTTCTGAAAATGCTGCTCGGCGATCTGCGATTGTCCCTGGCCCAACGCGCTCAATCCGGCCTGGTATTCCTGGTACGATTGCTGTTTGTTTGCTGAGGTGTCGCCCGAGGCGCCGCTGCTCGCCGGCGTCATCGCCGGCGTTCCCGTCCCGGCCGCCGTGCGCGGGGGCGTGTCCGGGTTGGTATTCGCTGGCGGAGCGCTGCCCGAAGATGGCGCGCCGGTTGATGGCGCCGCAACGGGCTGAGCAACAACCCCTGCGTTGGCGGCGGACACCGGCGGACTGCCGGGATTCGGGCTCGAAAGGCTCTGCAGTGACTGGTTGATCTGGTCCGTCTTCTCCGGAAGAAGGGGCAGCGCATTTTCGTAGGATTGTCGAGCGTCATCAAGCCTCCCGCTCTGCTGCGCGGCAATTGCGCGCTCGAACCAGTAAACGCCCATATTTCGCTCAGCACGCTGATGCACGGGCGAGCTCACCGGTGAATTGTCGAGCGCGTACTTCAGTTTTGCATAGGCGTCAGCATAGTCGTTGCGATTGAGCATCGCCACCGCGGCGTCGTTGCTCTTGCCCACCGCTGTCTTGACCGTTGTATTCTCAAAACCTTGATAGCCGGACATCAGCGCCCACGAGACGCCGAGGCCTATCAGAAGAACTACCATGACAATGCCCAGCAGCGTGAGGAACGGACCCTGCCGAACCAAAAAGTCTTTCATCCCTGCGGATAGGACCGGCGACGGCAGCGGGGGCATCGGCGGCATGTTCGGGTCCGGCGGCGGAATCCCATTCGGCGGAGCCCCTCCCGGCGGCGCGTACTGCGTCTGCGCCGGTGTATATCCCCCCGTGTACCCGCCGGGAGATCGTGGCGCCGCGGCGCCGTAAGGCGCTAATGGCTGATAGCCGGGCGCAGAGGGCGCCGCCGCCGGCTGATAGCCTGTTCTCGCCGGTGAGCTCTGGTAGCCGGGCGCGGAGGTCGGTGGGCTCTGGTAGCCGGGCGCGGCCGGCTGTGTCATCGGCCCAGGCCATCCCCCCGAGGCGGGCGGGGCTGGAGACAGCGGCGAAACGCGCGGCAGCGCCGTGACGTGCTGTGTGGCGGGGAAGGGCGAATTGAGCGGCGCCGGCTGCCTCAGTTCCCGCGCCATGTCCGCGGCGGTCGGATAACGCTGTTCCGGCGCTTTCGCCATCGCCCGCCGGATGATCTGCTGAATGTACGGCGGCACCCCTGGCGGCGGCATCGGTTCAAGATTCACGATGTTATAAGTAATCGTCACGACACTGTCGCCGGTGAACGGCTTTCGCCCGGTGAGCAGCTCGTAGAGGAGCACTCCCATCGCAAAAATATCGGTGCGCCGATCCACCGGCCGCCCGGCGATCTGCTCCGGAGACATGTAGCTTGGCGTGCCAAACACCTGCCCGGCCTGGGTTATGCCCGGCTCGGATCCGAGACGAGCAATCCCAAAGTCGGTGAGCTTGGCCGTGCCATCCGGCAAAATCTGGATATTATCCGGCTTTACGTCGCGGTGAACCACGCCGTGCTGATGCGAGTAATCCAGGGCGTCACAGATGCGCGCGCAGATCTCGACCGCCTGGCTGAACGCCAGGGGTCCGCCAATCTGAAGACGGTTGCGAAGTGTCTCTCCTTCGAGATACTCCATCGCAATATAATGGCGGTTATTATCGACGCCGACCTTGAAGACCGTGACAATGTTCGGATGAGTAAGACTGCCCGCGGCGCGCGCTTCCCGATAAAAGCGTTCCACGCGTTCCTGCCGCTCTTGACCCACAAGATTCTGAGGCAGCGCGAGCTCTTTGATAGCGACCCGGCGATTGATCGCAGGATCGCGCGCCTCGTACACAATGTCATTGCTCCGGGCAATCTCCCGGATAATCTCGTATCCGCCTAATGTGTCTGGCGATCCAGCCATTTAATACCACCCGGACGGCGCTGCGCCATCCATTTGTTATATTCCCAATATCTTACCGGGTATCCGCATATCTCAACCAGCGCAAGCTATTTGCGCGCCGGTTTTCCCGCGCCTGGCCACCGAAACCCCTTCTTCTTCTCGAACGGTTCAATCGCTTGTATCTGCAGCACGACAGCAGTCACATTATCGCGCCCGCCCGCAGAATTTGCCTGCTCCACTAACATCAACGTCGAGAGCGACGGCGCCCGGTTTGCCAGTGTGTCGGCAATCTCGGCGTCCGAGATCATACCGCTGAGGCCGTCGGAGCAAAGCAAAATAACATCGTCCTCCTGCAGCTTCTCATGGTAAATGTCTACCTCTACCTCGGGAACCGTGCCGAGCGATCGCGTGATATAGTTCCGAAACGGCGAGCATTCCGCCTCCTCCGGCGTCATAGCGCCCCGCTTGACCTGTTCGGCGACCCACGAATGATCCTCGGTGATCTGGCGCAGCTCGCCCTCTCGAAAAAGGTACCCCCGGCTGTCGCCAACCTGTCCGATATAAAGATCATCCTCCCGGATGACGGCGCAGGTGAGCGTGGTGCCCATCTGGTTCCGGTCGGGCATCGCGTTCGCCGCTTCGTGAATGAGCAGGTTGGCCTGCTCGATGGCGCTCCTCAGCGCCTGCTCCAGATCTGATTGAGTATCGGAATAAAAAGCGCGGATCACCACGTTGAGCGCATATTCCGAGGCAATCTGACCCGCCGCGTGCCCACCCATTCCATCCGCAACCGCGTATAGGCAGCCGCGCGCCGCTAAAATGTGAGTTTGTTCGGGTACAAAAAAGTCGAACTTATCCTCGTTGTTTTCGCGCACCCGGCCCAGGTTTGTCTTGGCCCCAAACCGGATAGTGACGGAAAGCTCTGGCTTCTGCTCCTCGAGATCCTTCCAGCCGGCCGTAAGCTCTTGAATACTGAGCTTGGCGGTCGTCTCTCGTTCCTCTTCGCCAGGCGCTGTCTCCAGTGGCGTCTCGACGATCTCGGCGGCGTCGGACAGATCCTCAGACACGACTGACGCTCCGGCGCTCGAACCCGTCGCTGCGTTGGTATGCGCATCCACCGGATCCGGCCCGCTCGCCTGTCCGGTCACGTCGGATTCTGTCCGCGGGTCCTGCGCGCCTTGATCTTCTCTCATGGGGGGCGCCTTCTCCAATCTCAAATCGCCGCTAGCCAACCGCCGGCCTCTCATTCTCATCGGTTCCCGTCTTCTCTTCCGCATCCGGCGCGGGACCGGCGTCTTCTACTTTACCGAACGTCGGAATCGTAACGGTGTCTTCTTCCGAAGCCGGCTCAATCGGCTCAGCGGACATCGGCGCGGCTGCGCTATTGGCGGCTTCCGTTTCAGGCGCGGTCTCCGCTTCCGAAGCGGCCCCGGATGCGCCGGTCTTCTCAAACCGGAAGCGCTGCTTGCCAAACTGGACGATCCCACCCGGCGGAAGCGGCGCCGAAGCGCCTCTATCTAACATTTCAGACCCGACAACCGTCCCATTGGTGCTGCCCAGATCGTGGACAGTAATCAGACCGCCGTCTTCGATCAACTCGGCGTGCTTGCCCGAAACGTAGGGGTCATTGATCATAATGGCGCTGTCTGCCCGGCGGCCCACCGCGGCGGGAAAGCTATAAATAGGGTAAACCGTTCCCGCGGGAAGCGATACGAGGCGGGCGATTTCGGGACTCGTGGGCGGCGCCGCCGCGGTCGCGCGGCCGCCCGATTCCACAATCGTTCCCGTCGGGCCGGATTCTGTTGGGGCCGCAGCGCCCCGCACGCGCAGCGATATCTGCCCGAATTGCACTTCGTCACCATCGGAGACCGGCGCCCGCTTGCCCGGTTCCAACCGTATTCCGTTGACGCGGGACCCGTTCGTGCTGTTCGCGTCTTCAACACTCAGACGGCCATCTTCGACGTAAAGCCGCGCATGCAGACGTGAAACAGTCCCATCGACCAGAAGCACTTCGGCATCCTGTCGTCCCACCGCGCTTGTCCCCGGCGACAGGACGAACTCTCGCGATCCATCAGCGGAAACCAACCGTACGCCGGCGGGCGAGGCGACTTCACCCTCGCCGGGCGTCTGGCTCAGTAAAAAGCCGCAGTCCTGGCAGTAGCTCTCCGCAGGCGGTGGAGCGGGCGTGTTGGAAACCCCGCATACCGGGCATGTGACCGAAGCCGGACGCTGGGTGAGGTCATCGGGTCCTGCGTCGGGCGGCCATGCTACAACCTCGGTGCGATTTGGATCGCTCGGTGGGGAAGGCTCAACCGGCGCGGTAACACCGGGCGCGGCAGC
>DASRZA010000428.1:0-8425 GCA_035686845.1 Armatimonadota bacterium
TGGATCGGCTGCATGAAATGACGCAGAACAAAGTGTTTAAGGAGCGGTTGAGTCCGCACTGGTTCGCCGGCGGCGACCGGTTCTGGTATTGCAACGATCTGAGCGGCGGACGGCGGGAATTCATCGTGGTCGACGCCGCCGCAGGAAAGCGTCTGAAAGCGTTCGATCACTCCCGGATGGCAAAGGCTCTCACGGCGCTTACCGGCAAGAAAACACAGGCGGACCGACTCCCCATCGAAGCGCTGGAGTTTCAAGACGGCGACTCGCATCTCCTGATTTATAATACGACGCAGGCTTGGGAATGCGATCTACGTACGTACACGCTGCGTCCGTTTGAGGGCCCCATTCCTGGCCTCGGAACACTCAGCCCCGAAGCCCGTCCCCACCGGTCCGGGAGAACCGGGCCGGAAACGATGGTTACATTCCTGAATGAGACGGATGAGGAGGCGCTTCTCTACTGGATTGACACGGACGGAAATCGCAAAGAATACGGCGTCGTTCCACCGCACGGAAGGAGGACACAGCATACGTTTTCGGGCCATGTCTGGCTGCTCACCGACCGCGCGGGTAAAACCCTGGGCGTGTTTGAAGCGACCGACGATCCCGGTACGGCCGTGGTAGATGGTAAGGCGGCGCCCGAAACCGTCCATCGCTCCGCTCCCGTTTCTCGCGACAATGGCGAACCCTCGCCCGATGGGAAGATGACCGCGTTTGTTCGGGATCAGAATATCTGGCTGCGCCGCGGGCCGGGCGAGGAGACGGCGCTCACGAAGGATGGCATTGAGGGGAACAGCTATCATGGCCCGCTTCTCTGGTCTCCGGACAGCCGGCGGCTGGCGGCGCTGAAAACTGAGGCAGGCGAGGATCACAAGATCTACTTCGTCGAATCGTCGCCGCCCGACCAGGTGCAGCCAAAGCTGCATTCACTCGAGTATCTCAAACCGGGCGATAAGATCGCCATCACGAAACCGCATCTCTTCGACGCGGTGGCCGGTAAAGAGATACCCGTAGATGACGCGCTATTCTCGAATCCGTGGGGGATTGGGGATTTACAATGGTCGCCTGACTCGAGCCGGCTGATGTTTCTCTATAACCAGCGAGGGCACCAGGTCCTGCGCATCGTGGGGGTGAACGCTGAAACCGGCGAGGCGCGTGCGATTATCGATGAGACGAGCAAGACCTTTATCGACTACGCCGGGAAGTATTTCAGCGAGTATTTGCCCGCGACGGACGAGATTGTCTGGATGTCGGAGCGGGACGGCTGGAATCACCTGTACCTTTACGACGCGAAGAGTGGTCGTGTCAAAAACCAGATTACACGGGGCGAATGGGTGGTGCGAGGGGTGGACCGCGTGGACCCGGAGAAGCGGCAGATCTGGTTCCGGGCTGGCGGAATCCACCCGGATCAGGACCCCTATTACATTCACTACTGCCGGATCAGCTTCGATGGCAGTGATCTGGTCAAGCTTACCGATGCGAATAGTTCCCACGCCATCAGTTACTCGCCGGACCGCCGCTTTTTCGTCGACACCTATTCCCGCGTGGATCTGCCTCCCATCCATGAGCTGCGGCGGACCGAGGACGGCAGGCGAATCTGCGGTCTCGAAACCGCCGACGCCAGCGGATTGCTGGCCACCGGATGGAAGCCTCCAGAGCGGTTTGTAACCAAAGGCCGCGATGGCAAGACAGATATCTATGGCGTTATCCTGAAACCGACCCATTTTGATCAGGCAACGCGATACCCGGTGATTGAGAACATCTACGCCGGTCCGCAGGATTCCTATGTGCCCAAAGCGTGGTCGTCACGCTACGGGATGCAGGATATCGCTGAGCTCGGTTTTATCGTGGTCCAGATCGATGGCATGGGAACCTCGAACCGGTCCAAGGCGTTCCACAACGTCTGCTGGAAAAACTTAGGCGACGCCGGGTTCCCGGACCGGATCCTATGGATTCGCGCCGCTGCGGTGACACGGCCCTATATGAATCTCAGCCGGGTGGGCATTTATGGCGGGTCGGCCGGCGGGCAGAATGCGCTGCGCGGCCTGCTGGCGCATGGAGACTTTTATCACACCGGCCTCGCCGATTGCGGCTGTCACGACAACCGGATGGACAAGATCTGGTGGAATGAGCTCTGGATGGGCTGGCCGGTGGGGCCGGAATACGCCGAGCAATCGAACGTTACGAACGCGCATCTTTTGAAGGGCAAACTGCTGCTGATGGTGGGCGAGATGGATAATAACGTGGACCCCGCGTCCACGATGCAGGTGGTGAACGCGCTGGTCAAGGCGAACAAAGATTTCGAGATGCTGATTCAGCCGGGCGTCGCCCACGGATCGGCCGAAACGCCGTATGGCAGTCGGCGGCGGCAGGAGTTCTTCGTGCGTGTGCTGGGGAGCCAGGATGCGTGAGAGGGTCCAAATGTTCGTTGAGCGATTAGATGTTCACTGAGAACATAGATGTCTGTTGAGAGTCCCGCCTCCCCGGTCGCGGCGGTCCCGGAGCCGGCGATGTCTCCGCCAACTTCGTTCTGGCGGGCTTTCTGGCGCCATCCGATGGGCGTCACGGGGCTGGTGATTGTGCTGCTGGCGGTATTGATGGCGCTGGCCCCCCTCGCTCGCCACCATCTTCCTCTCAAGGACCCGAACTACCAGTTTCCGCAGGGTCTCACACCGGATGGTGCGCCCCGCGGGCCGGGAGGGATGTTTCCGCTGGGCTCCGATAATCTGGGGCGTGATATGCTCAGCCGGGTGGTCTGGGGCGCGCAGATCTCGCTGGAAGTCGGGTTTTTCGCCATCGCCATCGCCATGGGCGTTGGGGTCCTGGTGGGAGTTACCGCCGGCGCGGCCGGCGGGTGGGTCGATACGCTGATGATGAGGCTCACCGACGTGGTCATGACAATCCCGTCGATCTTGCTTGCCATCGCCATTGTTGCAGTGCAGGGCAAACCCTCGGAAGCCGGCGTTTTTATTGCCATCGGCTTCGCGAGCTGGACCGGGATCGCTCGCATTATTCGCGGCCAGGTGCTGCAGGTGAAGGAGAAGGAGTTTATCGAAGCGGCAAGGGCGATTGGGTGCAGTCCCCTGCGCGTGGCCTGCCGGCATATTATTCCGAACATTGTGCCGCTCATCGTTGTGCTCGGCACGATAGGCGTGGCCGGCACTATTCTCTTGGACGCTGGCTTGAGCTATCTCGGCCTCGGCGTGCCCCCGCCTTCCGCGAGTTGGGGCCGGATGATCGCCGACGGGCAGAACTATTATCTTTCCGCTCCCTGGATTCTATTGGAGCCGGCTATGGCGGCTTCGATTGTCGTGATCGGCTTCAATATGCTGGGCCAGGCTCTCCAGGAGCTTCTGGACCCGTACCGCGTCTCATGAGAGCGCGGACGGAGGACGAAGGACGAAGGCGTCTTGATAGGAGTGTCTATCTGCAGACCCGGATGAATCCGGGCTCTGCGCGCGCGAAACCGTCATCCGAGGGTTCAAAAGCGCGCCCCCACGCCCCTTCCCACGCTCTCACTGTCCCACCATCTCGCCGTCTCACTGTCCCACCATCTCACCGTCTCACTGTCCCACCATCTCACAGTCTCACTGTCCCACCATCTCACCGTCCTTCGACTTCAGTCCTGCTCCTGCTTCTCGCGCTTTTCTGCCTGAATGGCTGCGCGTCGGCGCCTCACCGCCGGTTGAATGGGCGTTACGGCGGGACGTTGGAGCTTTCGGGGGATGACTTCCATTCTCTGGACCCGGCGATTGCGTACGACGTGCCCGGATGGGGGATTGAGCGACTTCTCTACACCGGCCTGCTAGATTATGATAACCACGCACGCTTGATCCCGAAGGGCGCCACCCGGTGGACCGTCTCACCGGACGGGAAGACTTATACGTTCTATTTGCGCCATGACGTTCACTTCGAAGGTCCGCTCACCCATGGCCGGCCGGTGACCTCGGCCGACTACGCCTACGAAATCCAGCGGGTGCTGGATCCCAAAACAGCCTCGCCCGGATTTGCCTTCTACAACACGATCGTCGGCACAGACGCGTTCGTCAGTGGGAAGGCGAAGACCGTCTCGGGTATCGACAGCCGCGAACCGTACCGGCTGGTCATCCATCTCAAGCAGCCCAGCCCGGCGTTCCTCAATATCGCGGCGATGCCGTTCGCGTACGCGGTTCCGCGCGAGGTGGTGGAAAAGTACGGCGCGCCGGGATTCACGCTTCACGCCGAAGGATCGGGTCCATTTATGCTGGGCTCGTGGCGAAGGCTGGTATCGATCCGGCTGGACCGGAATCCACATTATTTCGATCGGCGGCTGCCGTATCTCGACCATATCCACGAGCGGTTCGGCATTGATCCGCTGAATAGCATGATGATGTATGAAACGGGCGAACTCGGAATTTCGGACATTCCAACGGCCGATTTTGTGCGAATCACGCACACGCCGAAGTACGCCCCCTACATTGTGAAGCGGGCGCAAATCGCCATTTTTTATCTCTCGCTCAATTGTGAAATGCCACCTTTCACCGATATCAGGGTCCGGCAGGCGATGAATTACGCGATCAACCGGCCGCGGATTCTGCAATTGATCAATAACCAGGGAATTGTCGCAAAGAGCGTGCTTCCGCCAGGAATGCCGGGCTATGATCCGAAGATGCAGGGGTATCCCTACGATCCGGCCAGGGCCCGGGAGCTGCTCCGGGAGGCCGGCTACGCGAACGGTTTCGATACGGTGTTGTGGATACCGGGCGACCGATCCGCCGAGCAGAATACCCGGATTGCTGAGGGAATTCAGCAGGACCTGAAGGCGGTGGGCGTGCGCCTGGAGATCAAGTCGGTGACCTTTGCCGTCCTTCAAGATGCCGTGGCGCGAGAGAAAACCGTTCCGATGTCGATTGACGATTGGTACCAGGACTTTCCGGACCCGAGCGATTTTCTGGACGTGCTGTTGAACAGCAAGCAGGCGCGACCGACCGCCGGCAACAACAACGCGTTTTACAAGAGCAAGGCGATGGACTCGCTGTTGAACCGGGCGGCGTCGATGATGAATCCGGCGAAGCGGCTGGATCTTTACCGGCAGGCGAACCGGCTGGCGCTGCACGACGCGCCCTGGGTTTTCCTCTTCTACCCGATGCGGTACGAGCTGTGGCGGCCGTGGGTGCATGGCTACCAGCTTCACCCTGTCTGGACCTCGGAATATGAGAAGATCTGGCTCTCATCTGCAGGAGGCGCATGATGAGCGCCCGGTGGAAACTGTTCGTCAAGCGGCTGCTAAAGCGCCTCGGGTGGGCGATCGTGACGCTCTTTGGCACCGTTACCATCACGTTTATCTTGCTGCACAGCGCCCCGGTCGATCCGGCGAGGATGATTGCGGGCGCGAAAGCCGATCCCCAGACCATCGCCCATATCCGGCATCAGTTTGGGCTGGATCGACCGGCCTACCAGCAGTTTGGTTTCTACTGCTGGAAGATGATCCGGGGTGACTGGGGTATCTCGAACTTTACCCGTGAACCGGTTCTCAACAGCATCTTGGACCGGTTTCCGGCAACAGCCGAGCTGGCGGCGGCCGGCCTCTTCTTTTACCTTTTGATCGGGATTCCGCTTGGCATCTGGACTGCCCGCCATAAGAATGGATGGCAGGACCGGCTTGTGCTGATCGTCGGAATCCTGATTATATCCCTGCCGATTTTCTACCTTGCCCGGATGCTCCAGTATGGCGTGGCGTATAAGGCCCGGCTCCTGCCCGTGGCGGGAATGGGCGGACTGGCGCACTTGCTGATGCCCGCGTTCACTCTGGGCCTGGTGGGAGGGCTCTATTACAGCCGGCTCCTTCACAGCAGCCTGGTAGACGTGCTGGCGCAGGATTACGTTCGATCGGCGCGGGCGCGCGGCCTCTCGGAAGCGCGGGTGCTGTACCGGCACGCGCTCCGCAACGCCCTGATCCCGGTCTCCACCCAGCTCGGCATGGACGTGGCCGGTCTCCTGGGCGGGGTTATCTTCACCGAAATGGTCTTCGCCTGGCCGGGTATCGGCACCTTAGCGGTGCGGGCTATCTTTATGTTGGACGTCCCCATGATTTTAGGAACCGTGCTCTTCGCCGCCATCCTCGTCGTACTGGCCAACCTTGCCGTAGATCTGATCTATCCGCTGCTGGATCCGCGGATTGAGGGAGCGCTTTAGAAGGATGAAGGATGAAGGATGAAGGATGAATCACGAAGCGTGATATTACAGGCGCCGCTTCCCGACGCTCTTTTCGCGTTCCGCCTTTTCTCCGCGAATCTCCGCGGATCTCTGCGCCTCGGCGGTGAGCTTTTCCTCCGTCCTTCGTCCTCCGTCCTCCGTCCGCCTTGGCAAGGAGCGCTGTTTTGCTAACGGTGTCGGATTTATCGGTGGGGTTCCCGAAAGACGGGGAGCTGACGCCTGCGGTGGAGAACGTCAGTTTTGAGGTGGGCGCGGGTGAAACTCTGGCGATTGTTGGCGAATCGGGCTGCGGGAAGACGGTGACCGGGCTATCGCTAATCGGGCTGACGCCGCCGCCCGGGCAGGTGACCTCGGGCCGGGTCATGCTGGATGACCTGGATCTGCTGCGCTGCCGGGGACGGGCGTGGGAGGCGATCCGGGGGCGGCAGATCGGCATGATCTTCCAGGATCCGCTAACGGCGCTGGACCCCGTCTATACGGCGGGGGAACAGATCGCGGAAGGACTGCGGTTTCATCTAAAAATGCGGGGCGCCGAGGCGTGGAAACAGGCGCTGGCGAGCATGGCCGACGTCGGGATTCCCGATCCGCCCTCCCGCTCCCGGCTCTATCCGCACCAGTTGAGCGGTGGGATGCGGCAGCGCGTGATGATCGCCGCGGCGATTGCCCTTAAGCCCCGCCTGCTGATTGCCGATGAGCCAACGACGGCGCTCGACGTGACGGTACAGTTGCAAATCATTGAGCTGCTTCAGGCTCTTCAGCGCGAACATGGTATGGGTCTCATCATCATCACACATGATCTCGGAGTGGTGGCGCGAATCGCGCACCGCGTGGCGGTGATGTACGCCGGCCAGATTGTAGAACAGGGCGACGTTCAAACCGTGCTGGAAACCCCCGCGCATCCCTATACCGCGGGCCTGGTAGCCGCCATTCCTCGCGTGGATTCGGTGTCTGACCGGCTGGCGACGATTGAAGGAACCGTCCCCGCGCCGGGCAATTATCCGCCCGGCTGCCGGTTTCGCCCGCGATGCCCGAGAGCGGCAGCCGGCTGCGAGCTGCCCCAGGAGCTGCGTCCCCTGTTGGATGGTCGAACCGTGCGCTGCCTCTATCCTCGAACGGACCGTACGATGGAAATCCGGAGTGAGAAGACAGAGGTGGAATCGTGACCGATCCCGATGTTCAGGACCACCCCGTTTCATCCGATTCCCTGCTGAAACTCGATAACGTGGTGAAGGCGTTCACCAGCCGGCGTGGGGATGTTGTCCGCGCGGTGGATCGGGTGACCCTGGAAATTCGCGAGGGCGAGTCACTGGGCCTGGTGGGTGAGAGCGGGTCCGGCAAGAGCACGACGGGTCGGTTGGCGCTGCGCCTCCTCAGCCCGACGTCCGGGACGATATACTTTCGAGGCCAGAACGCGGCCGGGTTCCGGGGCGCCGATCTGCTGGCGTTCCGGCGGCAGGCCCAGATTATTTTCCAGGACCCCTTCAGCTCCCTCAACCCCCGGATGAGGGTGCGGCAGATTCTTACCGAGCCGCTGGTCATCCATGGACTCGCGCGCGGCCGGGAGCGAGAGGAGGTCATGGGCCTTCTGGACATGGTGGGATTGCGTCCGGAATATGCGGACCGGTATCCCTTTCAGTTCAGCGGTGGGCAACGGCAGCGAATCAGTATCGCCCGGGCGCTGGCGCTCCGGCCCCGCCTGATGATCGCCGATGAGCCGGTTTCATCATTAGATGTCTCGGTGCAGGCTCAGATCATCAATCTCATGCGCGATCTCCAGGCGCAGCATAGGATGGCGATGCTATTCATCTCGCATAATCTGGCGGTGGTGCGACATTTATGCCAGCGCACGGCCGTGATGCGCGGAGGCCAGATTGTGGAAGAAGGTCCTACGGAAGAACTCTTCCGCAACCCCCAGCATGAATACACCCGCCTGCTGCTCGATTCGATCCTTACGCCGGAGCCGGCAAGGTATAGGGATGCGCGGACCGAGGACGGAGGACGGAGGACAGAGGACGGAGGGTGAGGGATGAGGGACGGAGGCATGCGCTGCGATCCAGGCGCGGGGGCCTGCGCCACCATACCTCTGGCAGCGCAGGCGCCGCGTCGGCGAACGCGAGTGCAAAGGGCGCCCGGACTCACACCACGTCCCCTACGTCTGGACGATCGCCTGGTTGGAGTCGGGGCCTTCGATGCCCGCGATATTGAATGCCCTGACCGTGTAGTAGTACTTCGT
>DASRZA010000429.1:0-19910 GCA_035686845.1 Armatimonadota bacterium
TAATACTCAGATTCCACAAGACCCGCCGTCATCCCTTCTCGAATGCGGCGCAAGTAAGATCTACCCTGGATCATGAATCCGAACCCTTCGGCCGCGAGGAATACTCTGACCGCCGTCGAATATCGTTCTGATCTCACGTCAACGACGCGGTTATGGAAGTTTGAATGCCTGAAGATACATCTCGCGGATCCGGTTCGATCGACGCGCCCTTTGACCCAACCTCGCAATCAGCGATTCCACCTCCATCAAACAAGGCTGTCTTCCGCGGGGTGACGTGGCGGGCCATCCTGATCGCCCTGCCGCTTCTCGTCCTGAACGTCTGGTGGATTACCGTCATCGAGGTCAAATGGTATACGCTGGACGGCACTTCGCTTCCGCTCCAGATCGAGCCCATTTTCCTGCTGCTCGTCGTCACCGTAGCCAATCTGGTAGTGCGCAAGCTCGGATTTAAATTTGCGCTTGACCAGGGAGAACTGCTTACGGTTTACGTGATGCTGGTGATGAGCGGGATCATCGCCGCCCACGACACCGTGCAGGATCTGTTCGGGGTGCTTGCGCATATCCAGTACTGGTCGGTGACCCATCCGGAAGCTCATTATGAAGTCTTCATGCGGTATATTCCGCGCTGGTTGTTCGTATGGAACGCCGATGCGGTGCAGAAGTTTTATCTTGGGAACTCATCGCCGTGGGTACACCATTACTGGATTTACTGGGTCCGGCCGCTCGCCATCTGGGGCGTCTTTATCATGGCGATCGTTACGGCGCTGCTCTGCATTGATCTGCTGATTCGCAAGGCGTGGACCGAGCATGAGAAGCTGGCCTTCCCGCTGGTTCAGCTTCCGGTCGCCATGACCGGGGATTCCGCGCACGGGCAGGAACGACCGTTCTTTCGAAATCCTGTGATGTGGGGTGGGTTCACCCTGGCGTTCTCCATCGGGCTGCTGAACGGCCTGCACGTGTTGTTTCCATCCGTGCCGTACCTATCTGCGGTGAAGCAGTATAACGTCGGGAACGTCTTTACCACCCGGCCCTGGAACTCCATCAGCAACACCAATATCTCCATGTATCCATTCATGATTGGCCTGACATTCTTCATGCCGACCGATCTCTCGTTTTCAGCCTGGTTTTTTTACGTTCTGCGCAAGGTCTGGACGGTGTTTGGGACCGCTCTCGGTTGGGACCAGGGGAATTCCGGTTTTCCGTACCTGGATCAGCAGGCGGTGGGCGCGTGGCTCGGGCTGGCGGTTGCGATTCTGATTGCGGCCATCCCTTACTTCAGGGGCGTGCTGCAGCAGGCCCGGCGCGGTCGCGATGACCCGGATGATCCGGCGGAGGCGGTGCGGCTCCGCTGGGCCATTATCGGGCTGGTCGTCTGCCTCACCATACTCGGCGGGATCACCGCATACGCCGGGATGGCGTTCTGGATGATACTGGTTCTGTTCGCTTTTTATTTTCTGATGGCGATCACCATCACCCGGCTCCGAGCAGAGCTGGGCGCGCCGCACGAAACCTACGTCAATCCACAGTACCTGGTGGGCAATCTGCTGCCGCTGAGCATGGTGGGACCGGGAAACCTCACGATGGTGAGTGTTATGCACTGGTGGAACCGCGGGTACCGGGCGGTGGCGATGCCTGCGGAGTTGGAAGCCATGAAGATGGCGGAAGGGGGACGGATGCAGGTCTCTCGACTCGCGCTCGCGCTGCTGCTCGCGGCGGTGTTCAGCCTGATCTGCGCCTATTGGGCTAACTTAAGCGTCACTTATGCCGCCGGTGGCCTCGCGAAAGCCTACGGGTTCAAGGTGTGGCTGGGTAACGAGTCGTTCGACCGGCTTTCCGGATGGCTGCGCAACCCCATCGCCGTGGAGCGGAATCGCGTTGCGAGCTGGTTTTATGTCATGGTCGGGGTGGTATTGATCGTGGCGCTGCGATCGCTTCGCTTGAACTTTGCCGATTGGCCCCTGCACCCGGCAGGGTACGCGCTCGGAGTCTCATTCGCCATGGAGTACTTCTGGTTTGCGGTGCTCATCGGCTGGACCGCAAAAGTGTTGATCAACCGGTACGCGGGGCGCGCCGGCTTTGTGAAGGCCGCCCCGTTTTTTCTCGGCCTGATCCTGGGTGATTATACAATTGGCTCCATCTGGGGCGCGATTGGCGCTCTCTTTGGGATAACCACGTACAAGATATTCATATAGCGCCCCTACTGTAATCTTCTCCCGTCGTTCTGCCGGCGAGAAGTGGGACGAGTGATCTGCTTCTGCTTCTGGAGCACCGATTTGGATACTCCGCTGACAGCCCGGAGATTATCCCGGTTGCCGGCTTCGAGATCCTCGAACGATCGGTAGAGGTCTAGGACCTTGTCGAATTGAGTGAAGCGAAGCACGCGTTCGATGGTTGGGCGGGAGCCGACGAGCGCGAGTGAGCCGCGAGAGCCTAACGCCTTATGCGCTACAACCAGCGCCGAAAGGCCGCTGCTGTCCATATAACTCACAGAACTCATATCGATGACGATGCGACGGCATCCTCCTTCGATGGCCCGGCTCAACTCTTCACGGAGCATGGGAGATGACGCCACGTCGAGTTCACCGTCCAGAGTGAAGATCACTCTATCATCCTGTTCCTTTTTGTCAACTGAGAGGCTCATCCTGTATTTTCCTCCGGCCCACGCGACGCGGCCGATCCATTTTTCGGTGTAAATTGTCCGCTCTGCAAGTTCACCACCTGTTGTATTGACCGCGCTCAGGCGTGGGATCATGATAACGCTGTTCCCAGTCCCGGCTGCTCTCCCCACGGCGGACGAGAGGTCATAAACGCAAACAGCGATCGCGGGAACGGCGATCGCTGCTGTGGGATACGTCCATAACATTGGGTTCGGTGTGATCTCGCCACTCTTTTTCTACCCGTTTTGACCCTGCGGTCAAACCCGTGAAGAGCCGTTAGATTCAATTGTTGGACGCCCGTGTCATTAAAGGGGTTTAATGGGTATGGATACTGGGCACTCGAAGGCGATGATGCGCGCGGCGGCGAAGGCCGCGCGTGGTGCGCTCAGCCCCGCGCAGCGGCGCTGTTTTGACACGGCGATTGCTCGCGCCATTGAGCATGCGGGATTATTGAATGCCGCCGCGGGCGTGGTCGGCTATCGCAGCCGCGGCAGCGAAGCTTCGGTAGATGGCCTGTTGGAGACGCTGATCGCTGCAGGACGGCGGGTCTATCTGCCGCGGGTGGCGGCGGGTGGGGAGTTGGAACTTTGCCGGGCGTTGAGCCTGCGGGAGGGACAGCGGCCCGGGGCGTTCGGCATACTCGAGCCGGAGGGTGACGCGGAGGAGGACCTCGGCGGCATCGACGCCATTCTGATCCCCGGGGTGAGCTTCGATACGCGGGGTATTCGGCTTGGGCACGGCCTGGGTTACTACGATCGGCTGCTTCGAAAGCTTGGCGCAAAGGCTCTGAGAATCGGCATCGCTTACGAGGCGCAGATCGTTCCAGAAGCCCCCGCCGATCCATGGGATGAGCCGGTGGATTGGATCGTCACCGAGACGGGCGCGCGACAGCGTGTGAGCGGCCCCGGTCGGTAACTTTTTGCTGGCTAGATGGTCCAAGTTAGTAAAGGTTGCAACACTTCAGTTAGGGAGCAGCGGCAGTTATGTTTCGGTTCATGAATCGTTTTTGGGCGCCACGTTCCGCCGAAGCGCTTCCAGGGGATCAGACTGGATGCTGTGAGGCGCTGCAGCCGCTTTTATCTGCGTGGATGGACGATGAATTGACCCCGGCCGAGCGGCGGCGTGTGGAAACCCACCTGGAGAGCTGCGCGGCGTGCCGGGTCGATCTGTCTAAGATGGAGAGCTGCCGGATGCAGCTTCAGTGCGCCGGCGACGTGGAGATTCCTGCGGAGACGCAGGCGGCGATCCGGGGCGCGCTTGAATTGGAGTTCGCTCTCACCCAATCGGAGGCCGCTCGGTGCGGCGACATTCGACCGCTTCTTTCCCCGTTTCTGGATGCGGAGCTAACATTATCTCAGCGGGACGCCGTGGCGTCGCATATTAGCGAATGCCGGGATTGCGCGGCGCAGCTCAAGACGCTTCGTCGAACGGTGCGGCTGGTAGCCTCTCTTCCGCCTGTTGCGCCGCCGGCCGGGTTGGGCGCTATGGTGCTGGCCCGCACGAGTCAGCGACCGGGGCGAATCCCGATGGTTCCGGCGGCGGTGGGCGCGCTGGCGCTCGCCGGCGTCCTTTTTCTCATACTCCCCACTCCTACCCGGCAGCGGGCGCCATTGACTTCCGGCGATCGGGTGGCGGAGGTCGCCACGAGCCGATCTCCATTGCTCACGAAGATCGCTGCAACCGCCGAGGCGCCCGCGAGGACGGTCTCCGCGGCGCATGGCGTCGCAGTGGCGGGGCGATCGCATTCTCGCACTGTTGAACAAGTGATTCAGATTGGCGCCGGCAGGGTCGGGGCGAGGAGAACCGCGGCGCCGATTCCTATTGTACGCCCGGTGGCGCCAGCGCCGCCTATAGTGGTGGTATCATCAGTGGCGTCACCTGCGCCGGTAACCAGACGACCTCCACGGATGGAGCGCGTCCATCGGGCGCCGGCCGCGGCCTCTGCGAGCAATCCATTGTCCCGAGACAATCGGTCGGAGGCGACTCCCGCTCCGCTTCCCGAGGACCTGATCGCCAGCGCAGCGGCGAACACGACAGAATCATCTGTTGGAGCGATGGGGTCCGGAATCAGTGTGCCGGCTGATCGTCTTCACCACGCCGCGCCAACAATGCCCAGGTCGCCGTCCGCCAGCCAACAGATTGAGGCGCCGCCGCCATCCATGCGGCCGGCGCCGGTCATTACAGCAATGGTGGCGCCCGCTTCTCAGGCGCCGGGTATATGGACCGGCCGATCCTTCACCGCGGCGGATCAGGCGCAAAAACTTCCTGGCGCAGATCAGGATCAGCAAAATGCGGCTGCTGTCACCAGCATGAACCGGACGGCAAAGTTCATCCTGGAGCAGACTCGGGGGCTTGTGATGCATCCTGGCAGCGCCTTCGGCCAGAGTATTAATGGCGATACCTACATTAAGCTTGCCAACGGGCATGGCGGCGTAAAATGGTAGATTCCTGCGCTGCGCTCAAGCATGTGAATTCTTGTTCGTCGTCGCCCAAAGGCTAGAGCTGGGAACGTCGGGAACGATAATAAACCTGGAAGCAGCGGTAATAAAGAACGAAGACGGGTAAACTGTTGATATGGGGAGGCCACCCCGCGGAATGGCCATTGAGACGACATTACACCTGGTGGGACGACGCCGGCGCGCTGCGCGCAAACAAAAAGAAATGACAAAGCGAATCGGGATGCTCGCTGTGGCGATCACAGTAGCGCCCGGATTGTTTGCAGGATCGCACGCTGCCTCAGCGGCCGCCCCGCCAGCCACCTCTCCGAAGACCCCGGCGTCGACACCCGCGGCTCCCGATCCGGCTTCGTCGCCGGCCGCGACGTCCCAGCCCGCCGGCGTCGGCCAGCTTGGCTGGGCCAACAATGAAAACGCGGCGGCGGGGCTAATTCCGGCCGCCAACCCGGAATTGATGCAGCAGCTGCTCAAAAGCCTCGGTGGCAGCGGTGGCGCCCATCCTTCCCTCAACCTGGACCCGCAGGATTGGAGCGGGATCTATCGCCCGCAAGGAGGGGCGGGTGGTCTGTCGCTGGATGGTGGGCCGCAGGTCACGCTGCCGGCCAATGGCACGGTGAGCGGAGCCAACGTGGGTATCACCTTCCTTTCGAACAAGGCGGGGTTTACGCCAACCGGGGACGGACTCGATTATTCCTTGATGGGTCTAAACGTTTCGGGGAAGGTCGCCAAAGGGGTGTCGATCTCGACGGGGATGTACACCAGCGCCGGGAAACCAGGGGAATTCGCCCAGTTTGCGCAGGGCGGTCCAAACTCCGGCGGTTCATCAGGCATGGCCGAAAAGGGCACAGGCGGCGCGGCGCTGAGCGAAGGGATGAGCCTGGATCTCTCGCATACTCATATCTCCGGTCTCTGGACAAACGTGGGGAAGGACTTCACGACCGGCTCCATTTCCGCCGATCAACTTGCCCAAACGCCCGATATCAAGAACCTTGCGGCCGAACATGGCGGCACGAGACTCAAGTATGGCATAGGCTACGACCTCTCCAAAACCGGAGGGTTGAACCTCAACTCGGATCACTTTACCTCGGCGGGCGGTCTGAATTTCGGATCAGATAAATTCGCGATGAACCTGGGCGGCGCTCGCAGCCTCGGATTCTCACGGTTTACGGCGAAGGACACGGGAGGCGCCGCTAGCGGCAGCTCCCTCTCGCTCGGCCTGGGGCATTTTAGCTTTGCGACCTCCGATCTCAAGATTGGGCAGAGTTTCACCAACTTCAAGCAATCTCAGATACCGGAGCTCGCGGCGCATGCGAACGAGGCCGGAATGGCGCGGCATACCCTCGACATGAAGTTCGCGCCGGGGGCGCACGAGTCGATGGCTTTCAGCCGCTCCCAGGTTTCCGACCAGCAAGACGGCATTAATCGACAGAATCTGGCCGTGCAGTTTGGCGGTTTTTCACTGCAATCCGAGAGCCAGAGTGTGGGCGGGCATTTTACGGACTTCGCGCACCTTACCGACCCCACCGAGAAGCTTGTAGCCTCTCGCGAACGAGGCCTCGCGCAGTCCGCGTTCCTTACAAAATACGCGGCCGGCAAGAATCTGGCTCTCTCGCTCTCCCAGGATTCCGTCCGGGATGATGGCGGAACCCTGCAGCGATCTGCGGCCTCTGTTCATCTCTCGATGCTCGATCTGAATGTACGGCAAGCATCGGTCGCTCCGGATTTCCACAGCAGCGCGTATCTGGCCGATCCGGGCATCGCGGCGCTCGCGGCGACACCGGGCTTAAGTGAACAGAGCGCCGATCTTTCGATCCATCCCGGCGGCAAACTCTCGCTCGGTTTTTCAAGAATCGACGCCGCGGATCCCCGGGGACGGCTCGCTTCCAGCTATTTCTCGCTGCAGGATGGTCCCGGACTTTTGTTGGAGGCCGGCAGCCGAACCATCTCGCCCGGCTTCAAGACGTTCAATAAGGCGCTCGGCCTTACTCCGTTGGCATCGGAAGTGGGTTCGCAGCGGGACGATTTTCACCTCCGGGTCGGCCAGATGAAGTCCAACTTCATCGACGCGTCTTACACCTCGATGGCATCCCTCGCCCCGGGCGGTCTGTCAATCAACGGGTTGACGCTCGCCCAGGATCCGAATATCAAGGCTGAAATGGACCCGTGGGCGACTGCGGGTACCATCATCGCTCCCACGCCGGGCGTGGCCGCTCCCGAGACGCCCGCCGTGGCGCCAAAGAGCACACCCGTTACTCCCGACCCGGCTCTCACGGCGCTGAGCGCGCCCACCGGACATCTCACTCGCGAGTCGTTCAATTTCGGTTTGGCGCCCAGCCGATCGACAAAGCTGCAGGCCGGGTTCCTCACTCTCTCGAATGGTCTCTCCCTCAAAGGCGCCTCGCAGAGTGCTCACGGTCTCAACTTCAGTCTGACACAGGCGCTGGGAAAAGATTCAGATCTCTCGCTGGTTCATAACTCAATAGCGGTCGCCGCGGGTCCCTCCACCCAGGAGCGCTTCGGCGGGGACACGATGAACCTGAAGCTAAATCAGGGAGCGCTGCATTTTACGGCGGACTACGACCAGCAGCGGCCGCTAGATAAGAAGAACTTCGGGAAGAGCGACTTTGTGCTGGCGGATGGTAATCTTCACCTGGATTCACATTTTGCGGAGGCCTTAGATTCGTCTGGTATCATGCGCCAGGTTCATACCGGCGATATTGAATACGCCATGTCGCGATCCTTCACGCTGCACCTTGCCAACGGAGATGCAACCACCCATTTTCTGGTGGACAGCAGTTCTTCAGCGGTGCTCTCACCGGCGGCGCCGGCGGGCGCCAAGGATCCCAACGCGCCGCCTCTCGCACCATTTGGCGCGAGCGCCATGGCGCTGCAGCACGCGGTGGGTGGGGGCGCTATGGCGTTAGTGATGTTTGGCGGAATGGATCCCAACCACGTGGGCATCGGCGGCAACCAGCTTTCTTACACCACCAACCCGGCGCCCAATCTGCCGATGCACGTGCAGGCGGCGTTCAACATGGTGAAGGGCCCGAAGGGGCTGATGCCGGCCAGGCACTTTCAATTCGCATATCAACCGGTGAAGAAGGTCACCGTCTCCACGATGATGGATCAGAACCGGCTGCTCACCAATGGAAAGGTAGCCGACGGGAATCGACAGCAGTATGTGATCGAAGCGCCGCTGGTTTCGATGGCGTTCGAGAGTGAAACCGACCCGGTGAGCCACAGGTTTGAGACCGGCCATTCCATCCAGTTCCACGACGCCTTTTCGAAGTCTCTATCGTTGAAGACGACGCTGTCACAGCATCCCGAGATCGCGACGACGGGCTCGCTGGATAATTCTAACCTCATGCAGACGGAGGCGACCGCCGGTCCGGTTACCGCTTTCTATCGTTCGATGGACCCGGCGAATGGGCCAACCGTTGTCACCCGCGGGATCAATGGAAAGTGGACGCTGGCGAAATCGCTTCAGTTCACGCTTGGCATCGCGGACAACGCGCTGGACGCAAAGCAGATTCCTATCCTGGGTGAGTCTCAAAACTGGGGCCTGCAGGGGAAACTCACCCGTGACCTGACGGTGGACATGAACTATAACACAGGCGTTTATGATCCGATCACGCACAGGCACGAACGATTCGCTCACTTCTCTTTGACCGGCGCGCTGGGTAATCTCGGGAAGATCAGCGTCGCCTATCAAAACGCCCTCACCACCACCGAAGCGGCAGGCGTCTTTGGTCCTCAGTTGGCGCAGATAGGACTGGACCCCTCCACGATGCTTTCCCAGTACCACGGCGAAATACGCGGCGACATCTACTATTTGCAGTACGCCTTCAATCCGGGTAAGAGTCTCAGTCTTGCGGTAGATGGCGGGATTATTCAGCAGGACAACTCCGCATTCAATCTCCCCGATACGTCGGCCGCCAACCTGAAGGTTTCGCTGCAGGCGACGTTCTAATTGAAACCAGTTGTGGCGTCTCGTCTAAGAATTGCGATTGGAATGCTTCTTCTCGCGTTCATTGTGGGCGCGCCGCACGCACTGGCCGTATCTGATCCCCATGTCCCCCTGGGCCGGAGCGATATTTTCGCGCCGGACAGTTTCTGGTACACGCCAATTCCCGTCGACGCGCCGCTGAATCCCCATTCGGCGCAACTGGTGGCGGAGTTTCTCCGGCAGAAGAAAGCCTATTATGGCACGGTGAACATCAATACCACCGCGTACGCCAGCCCGGTATACGTAGTGGGCGCCAACACGCCCACCGTGCGGGTCACCGAATGGGATGCGCAGAAGAAGGGCTACCTCGACAAGGGGTTGGCTGAACAGTGGCGCGCCGTACCGATTCCCAATTACGCGGAGCCGGCCGATGGCACGGATAAGGAGATGACCATCTACCAGCCGTCCACGGATAGGCTGTGGGAGTTCTGGCTAACGCGCAAGGTTGGCGGACAATGGCAAGCCTGTTGGGGCGGCGAAATGCAGCACGTTTCCAAGAGCTCCGGCATCTGGACGCGACCGTACGGAACCACCGCTACCGGTCTGCCGTTCCTCGGCGGAGAGATCACGCCCGAGGAGTTGAAGCGGGGAGAGATCCGGCACGTGATGGGCATCGCCCTCGTCGACACGGAGCGATGGAACGTTTTCTCCTGGCCCGCCAACCGGTCCGATGGGTACAATCCGAAGAACGAGCCCAACCGGATTCCCGAAGGACTCCGGTTCCGGCTCGATCCTAACATCGACGTGGACGCGCTCAACTTGAACCCGGTGGCAAAGACGATCGCGAACGCGGCGCAGAAGTACGGTTTCGTGGTATGGGATAAGGCCGGCGCGATTACGCTGCGAGCCATCAATCCGAAGTCGTACACGGCCGCCGGCAAGCCAGATCCCTACCCGGCGCTGTTCAAGGGCATCCCGACATGGGCCATACTCAAGAACTTCCCGTGGGACAAGCTGCAGTTTCTGCCTTTCGATTACGGGAAGCCGGGCGGTAAGACATGACCGCCGCCCCTTCCGGTTTACGCCGCACGTACCCCTCACCGCTCATGCGTCGGGCATGAAAGAAGGAAATGATAATGCCTCCTCTCTTCGGATTACTGGCTCTCACCCTGGCGGCCGCGCATGGGCCGGCAAAGCCGCAGGAGTCGCTGGCGCGACTCAAGGTCCGGATGGATCAGGTAGCGGCCGGATTTCAAGGGGTGCTGGGTTACAGCCTGCGAGGACCGGGCGGCGAACAAATTAACCTCCGCGGCGATGAGCGGTTCCCCACTGCCAGCACCATCAAGGTTGCGGTAATGTGCGAGGCGCTCTCCGAGGTGGAGGAAGGAAAGTTAAAATGGTCGCAGCCGATCATGGTCCAGCCCGGCCTGGGCGGCAGGGAAGCGGGCGGACCGGCGTACTACTTTCGCGATGGATCGGAGCTGCCCTTGAGCGAGTGGATCGACCTGATGATCACCATGAGCGACAACACCGCGACCATCCGCTTGCGAGACCTGCTCGGGCAGGAGAACATCAACAACTGGCTTAAGGCGCATGGGTTCCAGCAGACGCTGATTCTCAATGGCGCCGACACCGATCGGCTTGGTCTGCGCGCGCTGCAGCGGCAGTATGGTCTTGGCGTAACAACCCCGAACGAGATGGTTCGGCTTTTTGACATGATTGCGAATGGCGGCGCCGCATCTGCCGCGTCGTGCGAGCGAATGATCCGGATCCTGGGCCACCAGTACTGGGATGACGGTATCGCGAGCCAGATCCCGCCTGGCGTTCAGGTCGCGAGCAAGAGCGGAGCTATCGACGGGACCCGATCCGACGTGGCAATCGTTCATGCGCCCGGAGGAGATTACACCTTAGCAATCTACACCAGGGACCAGAAGGATGACCGGTGGGCGAAGGACAATGCCGGGTGCGCTGCGATACGGACGCTTTCAGCGATAGTCTGGAAGCATTTCAATCCCGCGAGCACGTGGACGCCACCGACCGGCGCCGACGAACTCTGGCCCACAAGCTAGCGCCGCCCGCGTCATAAAGCCGTCACAACTGGCGGGTATTATTAGATAGGAGCGAAGAGCCGAAAGGCTTTTCGGGGGTAAGACGACCCCGGAGATAGCTCCAATCGAGCGGAAAACGCCGTTTCGATAGGGCCTCAAGGAGGGCCATCATGATAAACCTTAAGAGAAAACTGGTAACAGCGTCCCTGGTCGTGACAGCGGGACTCGGAACATTGGCAGCGCCCATGGCCGCTCACGCGAGCGAGGCGGGCCGGCGCAATACGACACTGGCGCTCGGCGCTCTGACAGCGGTCCTCGCTGCCAAAGGTCAATGGGTCCCGGCGGCCATTGCCGGCGCAGGCACAGTCGTGGCGCAGCAAAAATGGCAGGGTGACATCAACAAGCGGCACCAGCAGCAAGACTGGTACTCAAACCGCTATGGTGGACAGAATTACCAGAACAATGGCTGGTCGCAGCAGAACTGGAATCAGAGCAGCTACCGGCCCTATGCGCAGGACCAATACAGGCAGAACCAGTACCAGCAGAACCAGTACCAGCAGAACCAGTACCAGCAGAATCGGTACGGGCAGAACCAGAACAGAAACGACCAGGGAAGGCGCAATGGCAATAAGGACAATCAGAACCGGCAGGATCAGAACCGGCAAGACCGGAATCACAACGGCCACTGACCATCAGCGGCGGTCGAGTACTAAACTGAACGGAGCCGGGACGGCGCAAACACCGTCCCGGTTTTTTTGTCTGGATGGAGCTGGAACTCCTTTTCGCGGCCAATCGTACGAACGGGACAGTCGGAATAAGAGCCTCCCCAGGCTGAGAAATCCGGCTGCCCCGTCAAACCTCGTATGCCCGCTTCCATCATGTCCTGAACTCAGTCTTTCGGAGTATGTGGTTGGGCACGCGGCCATCGGAAGCGAGATTCAGTGGCTTAGTGAGAATAGAGAATATCGGGACCGACCTGGGTTTGTTGGCCTAATCTCAGCACTTTCGTTGGGAGAAGCGTCCCGGATGTCGCGTCTCCGACGAGCGCAACGGGGAGGGTTGGGGTGGGGACGCGGGTTAGGATGAGTCGATGACGATTGATAACGGCGAGATTGAACCCGATCCGGCCGCGACCCGGATTCAACCCAACGGCGTCAGTCTATCCCTGCCGGCGCTGGCCATTGAGGCCCACGAACGAGCGGCGACGCTGATGGCCGGCGCCACAGCCGGGGGCCAGGGCGAGGTAAAGGCCTGGACGCCGAATCGAGGGTTGATCTGGGGCCGTCTCGGCTGGGGCATTCTATTGATCTTGATGGCGCCGGACCTTTGGAACCGCGACTGGCAGCTTCTTCCCGGTCTCGGCTTCCTCAATCCCTTCCTGTGCATAATGATGGCGTCGATGGGTATTGGGTTCATCGCTTCGGCGGTGAAAAGCCTTCGGACACCAGCTTATCTCTCCACCGATGAGAGCGGTCTGGCGTTAGCTGCGGCGAAGGGTGGGAGAGCGCTGCGCTGGGACGACATCGCTTCATTCGCAGCGCTCAAGCAGCAGATCGGCTCCTCAAGCCTCGTACTCTATCTGAAATCCGGCGAAAAGGAGGAGATCGATCTCAGCGGGTATCCCGATCAGAGCAAGCGTCAATTGCTCTCGTTCATGGAGAGAAAGCTAAAGAAGGGGATCTTATTCGGCGACCCCAGCGTTATCGGCCACTGCCGTATGGCGGGCTTGTTTGGCGGAGACTGCGGGGCGCCGGCTCACGTGGTCGACGAGTGGCTGGGCTACGCGGTCTGCAACTTTCATTTGAAGGTGGTGCGTAAGAACCTCGAAGTTCTGCAGGAAAAACGGAGGAAGGCGCTGCCCGGAGGACGGAGGATGGAGGACGGAGGAGAAGGTACGGGGCGCGAGGCGACGGGCGGTTCTGATTCATCCTTCCGCCTTCATCCTTCATCCTTTTCGACGGGTGGTGGTCCGAACATGGGGGTAAAGATACGAGCCAGCCGGGCGGCGGCGCGGCTGACGGGTGGGAGGCCGAGCGCCGGCCGTAGAAGCCGGATCATGTCGCGGGCGAATGCCACGAGATCACGGGTCTTCTTCTGATTCGGGCTGCGATCCTGCAGCCAGAACAACACCAGCGAGAGGTGTACCGCGTAAAAGATCGCTGCGAGATTCCGCGCCTCCGGCAGAGCGGGGGCGTCGGAGGATCCGGTGATCAGACGCAGCCAGACGCTCCAGACCAGGGCGCGCAAATCATCCACTCTCTCGCCCAGCAGCGCCACCTCGGAATCGGGAGAGAGACCCGCGCCAAAGAGCGCACCGAGAGCGGCGCGGTGGGGCGCCAGCCGCTTCAGATCCGCATCCAGCGCGCGGCCAAACCGCGCCGCCAGCTTCGCACGAGGCAGGCGATCGACCTCTTCATTCAGCTCGCGCGCAAGCCGACGGTAAAGCTCTAAGATCAACTCTTCTTTCCGGGCAAAATAGCGGTACGTCAATCCCAGCGAGCAGCCGGCGCTCGCGGCTATATCGCGCAGCGTCGTCTGGTTGTAACCCTTCCGGGCAAACAGTTCCAACGCCGCCTCCAGAATGGTTTCGCGGGTCTGTACGGCCTTCCCAGCCCGCTCGGGAACGGGGTTGTCGCTCAATCACGTTCTCCTTTCGAGATCCACTGTAGCGGCTGCCAACTCGCAGCCGGCGCGGTCCATCGTCGATTCCGGTTGAATTGAACGCGAATCGAAGATCGAGAATCGGATGTTGAGTTGACAAATCTCTCCCCAATGGCTACGCTAATGGAAAATATGAACATGTTCATTTATTGAATCTGAACGTGTTCATCAACGGACCTTCTGCCGTATGGGGGTCAGGGGGGAAAAGTGATGAGCCAGGTCTTTGGTACATTAAAGAATGGGGCTGAGGGGGCCTTCTCGGTAGTGCAGGGCAAGATTCAGCTTAAGAACCTGCTTTGCCACCTGCGGGCCGAGGTAAAGATTTTGGAGAAGGATTGCGATGAGAGGACGGCGGCGCTGGGCCGCACCGTTTATGCGATGCACCGGAGCGGGCGCATGGATCTTTCGTCGGTCAACGAGCAGCTCCAGGCCATCGAGAGGATTGAGGGGCGCTTGAAAGAGAAGCAGAAAGAGATCGACGCGTGCTTCGACGCGCTGCACGGAACGAGTCACACACGCCCGGCGGCGGAACGTTGCCGCGGATGTGGATCGCCGATGGCGGACACCGCCCGGTACTGTTCCACCTGCGGCCACTCCACCGCCGATCCGGGCCGCGGCTCGTCCACCCGGCTGCTTCAGTCTCTACCGCCTCGGCAGTAATTCCACGACATTTTCTCCTCTGATGCGGTCCCCGGTGTGGAGGATGACCGGCCCCATCCGGCATTCAGAAAGGAGATGCAGCATGACGCCTTTGGGGTCCAAACAGAGGCGGACGTGCGCGTCGGCATTGGCGTAAACGCGCAGGCCTGAGCCATCAGGGGCGAGCAGGGACGCCTGGTAGATGTTGAATTTGATCGACCGGAAGTCGCTCGTCCCCAACTCTGTCTGGTCTTGCGACCAGGGCCATGTTGGCCGCACTCCCTCCGGGTCACTCCCCTGCCTGCCGGCGCGAAACGCCCGGGCGCTCCCTTCCGTCCGGCTGATGTCATCTTTCGGAAAGGCGTTGCCCCACTCCGACCACCGCTCCCAGCGCACCTCATCACAGGCCGGCTTCAGAAGAAACCGGATTCCGATCTCTCGTGCGCTCATGTCAGGACCGGAGTACACATAATCGTATGTCACCCGTCCCATCCCCATCCGGTCGATGATCCAGCGGACAGTCCCGGCGAACCCTTCGTACCGGTCCGTTACTGCAACCTCCAGCCCCTCCGGCTTCTCCTTCGCGGTGATGCTCTCGATAACGCGTGTCCTCGGATCGGGCAAAACCGCGTACGGACGGGCGTAGGGCCCACCCAGGTCGCCGAAGTCGTATTGCGTGACGTGAACTGTGGGAAACTCCAGCACCACAGCCTGGCTTCGTGGGTTACTTTTCCCAGGATCGGTCGTCGTGGGGCTGCCAATTCCCCCATTGTTGGCGGCTATGGAACCAACAGTTCCCCCATTATTGGCGGCCAGAGGGCGGAATCGCGCCGTGCTGCGATCCAGGACAAGGTGGAAGCCGGTGTCCTCAATCGTGATCGTCTTGCCATCATCGTTCCACCGGGGGACGCCCGCCCGCGGTTGAGGCAGCGGTTCTGTGGGGCGCTGGCCAAGCTGGAGGCTGAGGACCGTGATGGGATCACCGCTCGCGTTGGTCACATGCAGGAGAAGCGTATCTCCCGGATGCGTCCCCGGGGGAATCGGGAGCGCGATTTCACCTCTTGAGTCCGGGGGCGCCTTCGCACGAACGCTCCCACGCTTCCCGTCCACCTCCCAGGTGAACTTCAGCTCGTTCAGGTTCGTGAAACTGTAGCGGTTTTCAACGGGAATCCGCACTGCTGCCTGGCCGGGCGAAAAGTCCACCTTCCGGACCGGGAACCAGACCGGGCTGAAGATCAGCTTACAGAGCCACCACTCTGGCTTCGGCCGGCGCCAGGCGTCGATAATTCCCCAGAAGCCGTGGACCCAGGCGTACCCCGCCTTCTTACCATTCGAGAAGTAGAACGGCTCGTCTAAGGCGGCCCAGATCGCTCCGCCGATGACGCGGTGCGACCGCACGATTGAGGTCCAGAATCCGGGTGGCTCTCCTGGAACTAATGCGCCTGGACGTTCGTAGCTGGCTGCGCAGGACCGGCCCCACGCAGAATCCGGATCGCTCTGCCCGGCGCCCCAGAGTTCTCGCAGCCCGGGATCGATCCGCACGTCTGTCTGCTCATGGCAGACCGGAAAGTCGTATTCCCCCAGGAAGATCGGCCGCGGATCGCCCTTGAGCTGATCGTCGAACGGAACCGGCGGATAGTGCAGGTTGGCGATGTCGCAGATGCGCTTCGGATCCGGATTATTGAATGTCGTGGGCCGCGTCGGGTCCAGGGTCTTGCAGAGGTGGTTCGATGCTTCGAAGAGCCGGTTGAACGCCGATTCATTCGCCAGGGACCAGACGATCACGCTCGGATGTGCGCTGCAGTAATCCACCATCGCTGACGTCGGCGTCAGCACCTGCTTCAGCAAGCTCATATCCTGCTCCTCGCCAACCCAGCAGAACGGCGCTTCCACCTCGACGTACATCCCCAGGCGATCGGCCGCGTCCAGCAATTCCTGGCAGGGCGGATAGTGCGAAGTGCGGATATAGTTCAGATTGGCGGCTTTCAGCAGCCGCACGTCCTGCTCCGCGTGCCGCATCGTGTCGGCTCGCCCGGTGAGCGGATCGGTCTCGTGGTGGCAGGCGCCCGCGAGCTTCACAGGCCGCCCGTTGATGAGCAGTTGGGCGCCCCGGATCTCGATCTTCCGGAAACCGATGTTCCGCTCAATGCGCTCGACGACCACGCCACTTTGCTCCAACTCCAGAACAAGACGATGCAGCCGCGGTTTCTCGGCGTTCCACTTCACCGGGTCCGGGACATGGCACGTGATAGCGACCGGGCACAGACCGGCAGGAACCGTGTCCAGCGCCACAAAGGCTCTGGAGTGTGCGACTGGCTTCCCGTTCGGACCGTAGAGCAAAATGCGAACGGCCAGGCTCTTCTCTGATCGCCGGCCCGGGTTGTCCAGCGTGAGCTGCAGGTTGAGGTCGGCATCCCGGTACTCCCGGTCAAGATCTGTGGAGATGCGCAGGCTTCTCACGTCGACCCGCGGCAGGATATAGACGTGGACGGCGCGATCGATCCCGCCCAGGTTGTGGAAAGCGTAGCCTGAGGAGTAAGAGAGGCGCTCTGAGGGGGTATCGACCACCATCTCCAGATCGAGCCGGTTAGTCTGTCCGGGGCGGACCGCGTCGGTGATCTCCCATTCAACCGGGGTGAACAGATTCTCGGTGTAGCCCAGGTACTTGCCGTTCAGCCGGTAGTGGACGCCAGCGTGGATAGCATCGAACCGCAGGAAGGTGCGATAACGCGCCCATGCCTTCGGCACAGTGAACTCCCGCGCCACGGTGACCGGCGTGTCCTGTGGAACGTCGCAGCCCTGCTGGAGCCACTGGCCCGGTACGTGAAAGGCGCCCCAACCCGGGGCATCCAGCGCCAGAGCTCGCGCCCGACCCGGATCATCGGTGCGGATCCGCCACGCGCCGTCCAGGGAGATCTGGTCCACGCTCCGACCATTGACGTGTGTCGGGATCGGCCGGTAGCGGACCGGCTCGAAGTAGAGGTCCTCCTTCGGAACGGCCATGGCGGCGGTCGACCCACCGCGGGCTGCCAGGATCTCCAGGTCTCCTCTCGGTTTCAGCCCGTCCAGGAATCGCCGGTCGAATCGGAATCTGCCATCCGTGCCCGTTTTGACAGCGGCCAGGATACCGGTTTCCCCTTTCCGGCGCAGCTCAACGGTGGCGCCAGGCACAGGGTCGCACCCAAGATCAAGCGCCTCACCCGTCAGGTCGGAGATTAAACCGCCGACGTCGCAGAGGCGCAGCGTCTTCGGAGAAGGCGCCGGCGCCCACAGTTCCACGATGGAGACGACGACGTTGACCCGTGCCTCTAGCTTGAACTGGAGCGAGAGCCGTCCGCCCTTGATGGCCTGCCCGGGCACGCGGAAGAGCAGCCGTTCGTAACCACCTTTCGGAAGCGGGTGAGGGCCGTGAATTTCGATATCGCCCGCCCAGAGGCTCTGAACGCGGTTGTTGAACGCCTCGTTCGCGTAGGTCACCGCAAGAACATAGCTCTGACGCGGATCGAGATTGTCGTAGACCGCATCAACCTGCTTCCATCCCCAGGCGACCGATCGTACTCGCTCGTCGGCATTCACCTCGGCCGTGCTGAAGGTATGAGAGGTCGTCTGCACGATGTGCGATTGCCGGCCGGGCGCGCCGCAGTCATCGTAGGCCTGGAGATGATAACCCTCCGGCATCGCAGGAAGGGCGTTCGGCATCGTGTTCTGTCCTCTGGCGGGAAGAGCCATGACAGGGACGGCCAACAAGATCGAGAGTGCGACTGCTCTCAGGCTCATCTTTTCCTTATCCGCTCTATCCACCCGGATCTACTTTTATCTGCAGTTCTCCGCGCCTCCGCGGAGTCATTCCTCTCCGTCCGCCGTCCCCGATCCTCCGTCCTCCGTCCGTCCTTCTCGGCCCCTACTCGCCCAGTTCGACGCAGCGCTCCCGGTAGTAGAGGTAGTCCTGGTAGGGCACTTCAGCGGGGACGCCGTGATCGCAGCTCGGGATGCAGCCGCCCCGTTTCCGCATGGCCGGGAAGATATGTTCCAGGTGCTCATCGATCGCTTTCCGGCCGGAGGCGAGGATCCGTTTGTCGATGCCCCCGCGCATGACCAACTCGGGGTACCGCCGCCCGATCTCCACCACGTCGCACCCGGACGCCACCTCGAATGGCGACATGACATCCATGCCAATGGCTTCCTGATACACGGGAATGGCCGGCCGGCAGTCGCCATCCGTGTCGATCTGCACATAGAGGCGCCGGCTGCGGTCGATCTGCCGGCTGCAGACGTTGCCGATGACCTGCTGATAGTACGTGAGGAGGAATTTGCGCATCATCTGCTGCTGCACTACTTCGACAGCGGTCGGATACCGTGCGCGACGATCACGATGTCGTTGTAATCGTGGTCGCCGTTGGTAGTGTCCTCCCAGCAGAGGAGATAGACGCCGGTGGCGCGTCCACCAGACCAGTGCCCTACGCCCGGTTTATCAGTAACCCATTTGCCGTGGGTCTTCGCCGGAAGGACCAGAAGCTGCGTTCCACCTTCCGGATTCTCTTTTGCTTGTGAGTAGAGCGGCGCGCCAGTATTCGGACCAAACGTATTATTGACTGGATGCTGGATGAAGACCTCGAACTGGCCCGTCGCAGTAAACCACGTGCGCACAAGAGCATCAGGCGACAACCACGGACAGGGGATCCCGGGCGCTGACAGGATCGAGCTTGGCGGCCAGCCGGTGAAGCGCACGATGAATTCTGAGCGCGGTCCGCAATACGACTGCTGGCTTACCATTGCGAAGCTGACACGGCCATGCGCCATGAATCGAACGGCTTGAATCGCGTCGCTGCGGTCGCTCACCCGGTCGCTGCTCCATTGGAAAAGCGGATGGCCGGCGTAGGAGCGGGGCACGTTCACGGTATAGCCGAGGCGATCCAGCGTCTGCTGCAGACTGAGCTCACCTGAGAGAAAGGTGATGCGGGGTCGCGTTTCCTGTGCCGTAGGTTCGGTTTGAGCGACCGGCGGAACGAACTGCCTGCTGTGGAGCACTGGCGGAACGAATTTCGGAGCGGGAATGATTCGCGGAGCGGCCGGCGCGGTTTGGACGAGCGGCGCTAGCGTCGTCTGAGTCCGCGGCCAGGCGATGAACGCTACCACTGCTCCGGCAATAGCAACGGCTGCTGCTCTCGCTCCACGATGGGCGATGGGTGAAGGGAAATGAAGCATGGTTCAGGACCTCCAATCGATCGTTTTATTGATGTCAGTTAAGTCCGGCTGAATCGTGCCGGTCCCATCGGGTTCGCGTGAACGCCACCGCGCTTGCCTCCTCATTTCCCGCTGCTGAGGCCATCTTCCTGCCGGAACACGGAAATTCTGCCGCGAAATCGTGCCTGGTTGACCCGTATCGTTGTAGGGGCGAAGCATTCGCATCGAATCTCTCGTGCCTGTAACCCCTCCGGCGAATGCTTCGCCCCTACGCTCGGCCCACCACAAACGCCGGTCTCAACACGAACGCCCGCCCAAC
>DASRZA010000430.1:0-6218 GCA_035686845.1 Armatimonadota bacterium
TCGCATTCATCCCGGCTTCAGAAGCGTTCTTCATCACGACCCGCGCGCGTGGCGCCCGCGCATCCGCCCGGGATGTGGAAGCGCGTGCCTGCCGGGGCACGGATCATGCTGCAGGAGGGGTACAACGACCCGGTCGACGACTTGAGCTTCTCCGCGGATGGGTCGACAGTCCTGAGCCGCTGGAATGATGTGATCAAGGTTTGGGACGCGTCGTCCTGGGATCTTCGATTTTCCCTGGATGAAAGCGGAGGTCGCGAGGAGGATCTGGGGCCCCCGGAGGAATCCGAACTCGCGGCGGCGCTTTCGAGAAACGGCGGACTGCTGGCCGTGGCAAGTGCGAGCGGCGTGCAGGTCTGGAACACCAGAACGGCAAAACGACAGTGGTCGACGCCCTTGCGCTGGCCGGAGGGCACGGGGCCGGGGGATATTGTTTTTGCGCCATCGGTCCTCTGGTCGGACACTCCAAACGGCCTTGAGTCGTGGGACGCAGCCTCGGGCCGCCGGCTCAAGACGCTGGCGGGCGGCAGGCTGTCCCGGGACCGTACCACCCTGGTTCTGGGCGCGGGACGGGGCCGCTATCGCCTGGTTGATGTCGGGACCGGCCGGCAGCGCGGATGGCTCCGTACCACGGATAGAACAGACGGCTTCTACCTGTCTCCCCATGACAGGGTGATCGCCGGAAAGGTTGGCGACACGCTGAAGCTCTGGCGTGTCCGCGATGGCGCATTACTTCATACCCTGACCGTCGGCGAGAATCTATTTGAGGATGATCCCGTCGCCTTTTCGCCGGATGGCAGGCTGGTCGCGGCGTTCAGCGTCTATCTCCCGGACTTCATCAAGCTGGACGATGGCAAGATGCATCTTGTCCACCGGGGGAGTGTGCGGGTTCCGAGTCTCACCATCTGGGATGTATCTTCGGGAAAGCGCCTTCCAAAGCTGCCGCCAGGCTGGGCCGGGCGAATGCCGCGCCTCCTGCCGCCGGGGACGCGGCTGAAGAATTACGTCGACGACCAGTCGAACCGGGATCTGGAAGGGTCTTACGGCATTGATTTCTGGCACAGCGGCGCCTTTCAGTTCCGGCCTCATACCGTTACGCCCGGCCACCCGGGCGATCACAGCGCAATGGCCGTTTCTCCGGACGGCAGCCGGGCGGTGACGGCGTACGGCGAACTATGGCGCCTCCATCCCCTGCAGATCCTCAAGCGGTGGCCAGGCGCCCGCCACCCCTTCGAATGGATTGACTTTTCCGCAGATGGGAGGCTGATCGCGGGGCTGGAGGACGCAGACTACCTGACGGCGGTATTCCCCGACGGTCTGCTTCGATCGGCGGCCATCTGGGATACGCGTACCGGCGAGTGGATCGATCCTGCTCGCATCAAGCCCCGGTACGAGGAGGGCGGCAGGACGCCGGATTTGTTTGCCGCCAACCTGGACGCGCGTGACATGCGGACGCCGACCCTCCATCTGCCTGGTAAGTGGACTGACCCCGGCAGGTGGAGCGGACTTGGGAACGGGATGGACGTTCCCGTAGACCCCCTCTACTCCACCGCGACCGAGCTATCCGCCGATGGGCGGCGCGCTACTCCGTTCGCCATCCCCGAGATGGAGAATTGGCCGTACGAACGAATGGTTCACTACTCCGACGATGGCAAGCGGATCTTTGTTGTCCGTGGAAATATCGACGACCAGGACGACCCGGTAGAGGTGTGGGATCTGCCCACTCGCCGCCGGGCGCAAGTCTTTGGCAGTGAAATCGGGGTACCGCTGGCGCTGATACAACATGGTCAGACGCTGGTAAGCGTGACCGGGGATGCGAGCAGTCGACTAACCCCGAGGTACCCGGCGGCGAACGCTGAGGCGCATTTCTGGAGCGTGGCCACCGGGAAATTGATCCGGGAGGTGAGCCTGGGCGAGAACTCTCGTCGCGTGACCGTCTCCTCGAACGGCGCTCGCATCGCGGTCCAGGTTCAGGGCGACTCCATCCGGATCTACGATGCCGTCCGCAGCCGGCTCATCCGGTCGCTCCCTGTTCCTGCCAGCGCCAGGAACGACTACACCTGGCCCAACGCCCCGGTTGTGGCGCTCTCCCCGGATGGATCACGAATCGCGATTGCGGATGGCCAGGGCGCAATCCGAATCCGCGCTACGGACAGCGGCCGGCTGCTGATGACATGGGGCAGATTGCCGCCCTCCGTCCCTGGCGGCAAGTCGACAGGATGGATCGCCTGGACTCCCAACGGTTACTACGAAGGCTCTGCGGGAGTGGAGCGGGAGATCCGCGACTCGCGGCGGGAGTGGAGCGGGCAATCCGCGCCTCGCGGCGCGCGGCTCGCGCCGCACGACCGTTGAAGATCAAAAAAAGAGGATGTCACGATAGCCGCGCGGAATGAGCGAAGGGATGGGGCGAAATTCGGACATCGCCCAGAGCCCGGAGGAGCGTTGGGGGGACTCGGACCGAGCAAAGAGCGATGGAATCAGAAGCTGTACTTGACCGCTGCAGCGTCGTCGACCTGTTCCCGGCATATCCGGAGCCGCCGCGTTCGAACTTCCGAGATGGAGCAGTTCCAGGTTGATAATGACGGGTTGGACCGGGTGTGAATGATGGAGTTACATCGGAAACTCGAGGAGCTTTCAGCGGAGCCGGCTGACCCAGATCGAAAAGGGGCCGCTCATACGACCTCGGCGTTCGATGCCGCGTTCGAGCGGTTCCTGCGGCAGCTCAAACCACGCGAATGGAGTGTTCTCGAGCGCCGCTACGGGCTCAAGCCGAGCGCTGAGTCGAATTCCGGCGGCGCCGAAACATCCGCCAACAGTGTCGTCGGCGCCGATGACGAATCGATCTCCGGACCGAGAACGAGGCATCGATCCGACCGTCGTGAAAGGCGCCATGGCTCCACTCTTGCGGCAGCCGCAAGTGATCTGGGCTTGACCCGCGAGGGCGTTCGACGAATTGAGATGCGTTTGCAAGAGAAATTCGCCCTTACAGCCGACGCGATTAACGTGGCCGGTTTTCTATCGCTCTTTATAGAGCAAGCCGGGGGCGTCGCTTCGATTGCCCAACTTACGGCCCCACTGCAAAGCCAGGCGCCTGCTTCCATAGTCTCGCCTGAGGGGCATTGTTACCTTGTGCTTGAAACTTTCCCCGCGCGGTTTTATCGAGTCAAAAGGGGTTCTGTTTATGGTCTCCATACGTTCCCGTGTCACTATTTTGATTCAGTGATGCGGGAAGCCGGGCACGCTGCGAGTGTGAGTCCGATTAGCGCTAATGAGCGGGACCTCGCGGTTCCCACGACGGCGGCGTTATGCCGGCACGGAATCGACGTGGAGGAAAGCTTTGTGCTGGCATGCCTGAGGGCCGATGGAGGATTCAGCGGATCCCGACGATCACTCCACAACGTTCCAATGCTGCACGTCCTGTTGATGGAAGCTCTCAATCAGTTGGGGAGATCCGCGCACTTTACCGAGATCGCGGAAAAGTTGAACAGTTGGCGAAGCGAAAAGGTATCATCACGTAGAGTGAACAGCCACCTTGCAGCTCGAAAGGATATCTTCGTACGCGATGTTAAGCTTGGCACCTATGCTCTGGCAGCGTGGGGCATGGAGGACCAGCAGAAGTTTGACCGGCGCCGCAATGGTCTCATGCACGAACTGGCGGAGGAGTTCCTGCGGGAAGCCGGCAGGCCGATGACCACCGGTGAGATCGCTGCCTTCGTGCAATCGAGGAAGCGATGTCACTCATATTCGATAAGGCGACGCCTGGCTACGGACGAGCGCTTTCACCGCGTGAATCGGGGGGTTTACGGATTGAGCGCATGGGTTTCGCGGAATGACGAGGTTTCGCGGAACGACGAGGTTTCGCTGCGTGATGAGGTTTCGAAATGATGAGATGGTTAGCCAGAAGATCCAGGGCCGCTCAGCCTGAACTCCCGATTCTTCTCGCGGCGATGCTGCTGACGTCGTGCGCGGTTCATGCGCAGAGCGCGGGCCAGGCGGCGAATGGAACGTGGGCGTTTGCGCCGGCTCCGGATACGTTCAGCCCCGGGGCGCTGCTGGATCTTCGGTCGATGAACGAGCGAGTTGCCGGGGAGTCGGGCTTTGTGAAGCGGACCCCGGATGGGAATGACTTCGAGCTTGGAAACGGGAAACCGGTTCGGTTCTGGGCGGTCGATGAGTACGTGCAGCGCGTGCCGGGCATGGAGGTGATCGCTCACAAGGCCCGGTGGCTGGCGAAGCGTGGGGTGAACATGGTGCGGGTTCACGCCGCGCTGCAGCCGACCGCCCCGGGTTCCAAGATCACTGACGTGAATCAGAAGGAGGTCGACCAGATCTGGAAGCTGGTCGCGGCGATGAAGAAGGAAGGCATTTACACGACGATCTCACCTTACTGGGCTGTTCCGGTCAAGATCCAGGATTCGTGGGGAGTGCCGGGCGGATCCGGACAGAGCGCGATGGCGCTGGTCTTCTGGGATAAGACGATGCAAACGGGCTACAAAGCCTGGCTGAAAGCGCTCTACACGCCAGTCAATCCCTACACGGGAGTCCCGCTTGCGAAGGACCCGGCGGTTGCGATAATCCAACTTCAGAATGAAGACAGCCCGCTCTTCTGGACGATGCAGAACGTGAAGGGGCCGCAGTTGGACGAGGTAGAAACCCTGTATGGAGGCTGGCTGGCAAAGAAATACGGGTCGCTGGAGAAGGCGAATACGACGTGGGGCGGTGAGCATCCGGCCGCGAGCGCCTTTCAGGCGAACCAGGGGGATGACTTCGCGAATGGCCGGGCGGCGATCTACATCGTCTGGCAGTGGACGCAGCCGCAGAAGGGTTACATGGCGAAGCGGCTGGCGGATCAACTGGAGTTCTTCGCACAGATGATGTACAACTTCAACCGGGAGATGGCGGATTACATTCACCGTGATCTCGGCTGCGGAAGCCTGATAAACGATGGCAACTGGCGGCCGGCTGACCCGATCAAGCTTTTCGACGCGGAGCGTTACTCTTATACCGCCGGCGACGTAATGGGAGTGAACCGGTATTTCACAGGCGTGCACGATGGACCGGATAACGGATGGGCGATCCGGCCCGGGGATCACTTCACCAACAATTCCGCGCTCCTGGACCCGACGGCGATCCCCACCAACATCAAGCAGCCGGTTGGCTACCCGTTTATCATACCGGAGACGGAGTGGGTAGCGCCGACGGCGTATCAGTCGGAGGGGTCTTTTCTCATAGCCGCCTACGAATCGCTGACCGGCGTCGATACGTCCTACTTCTTTGCGGATGGCGACACGTCGGAGTGGCAGCCGGCTTTCGCGAAGCCGGTGGGAAACTGGCAGCCACCGCTCGGGAAATGGTCCATCGCAACACCGGAGCAGCTCGGGCAGTTTCCGGCGGCGGCGCTGATGTATCGCATGAGCTATATCGAGCGCGGGAAGACGGCGGTGCATGAGGAGCGGAGTCTGAATGATCTCTGGCAGCGCCGGTCGCCGCTCATCGCCGAGGAAGGTGGATTTGATCCGAACCGGGACGCGGCCGATCTGCCGCCGAACAGCGCCGTGAAAACCGGGGTGAACCCGCTGGCGTTCCTAGTGGGGCCGGTAGAGGTGAAACTGGGCGGCGACCCGGCGCTGAGCCGCGTGATCGATCTGGCGCCCTACATCGATACAGCGAATGAGGTCGTGAAGAGCGACACCGGCCAGATTCAATTGAATTATGGCATTGGCGTCTGCCGGTTGAACGCGCCGAAAGCGCAGGGAGCGACCGGGTTCTTGAAGAAAGCCGGACCGATTGCCCTGGGAGACATCACAATCCGGTCGGGCAATGATTATGGCACAATCCTGGTTGTCTCGATGGATGGACTGCCGATCGGGTCCTCCCATAAGATCCTGGTCCAGGTAGGAACCATTGCCCGGCCAACCGGCTGGGAGGACAAGGATGCGGACTGGACGAGCAAAGACGGCAAGCAGACGTTTCATGGCAAAGAAGTCGTCGCGACCGGGCAGAACCCGTGGCAAATCAACGATACCGACTTCGGCCTCAGTGTGAAGAATTCAGGGCTGAAGTCGGCGACGCTTCTGGATATGAATGGGATGCCGGCCGGTTCAGTTCCTGTAACCCGCGCCGGCGCCAATCTGACAGTACGGCTCCCGACGAATGCGATGTATGTGGTGCTGCAGTAGGGGAGGACGGAGGATGGTGAGTGTGTGAGAGGGTGGGTGGGT
>DASRZA010000431.1:0-24998 GCA_035686845.1 Armatimonadota bacterium
GCATTCCACCATCAAATCCATGATTGACTTATAGTTTAGCAGATGGATAAACCAACACCGCGGAGGATGACTTCCGAGCCAAGGCGAACGCATGGGAGAGTCGCCCCATCACATCCCGGAAGAACTCCTGGAGGAGGAAAACATGACACCCACATCCGCAATCATGGCCGGCGTCACCGTTTTGACGGCGCTCGCGCACGCTAGCGCAGCAGACGCGGCGCCGCGATCTCCGCACACGTGGGGCCGGTGGGAACAACGCCTCACGAGCGATAAGACCTACGCCACTCCGTGTGCAGACGTCAACGTCCAGGTGACCTATCATGGACCCGGCGGGCGTACACTGAATGGCTATGGATTCTGGGATGGAGGCTCCACGTACGTCATCCGCTGCGCGTTTCCTGCTCCAGGCCGCTGGACGTGGGAGACTCACTGCTCGGACCCGACCAACAAAGGGCTGGACGGACAAGCCGGCGAGGTTCGCGTGACGCCATATCATGGCGCCAACCCCCTTTACCGGCACGGGTTTCTCCGCGTGAGCGACAACCTCCGGTATCTATGTTACGCCGACGGGACTCCATTCCTCTGGCTTGGAGACACCGCCTGGGCGGCGCCTTTGCTGGCCACAGACGCTGACTGGGCCACCTACCTCGACAACCGCGTTCGGAAGCGATTCTCCGTCATCCAGGTTGCTATTGCTCCCTGGTGGGCCGGCAAGGTCGACGCGAAGGGCGTCCAACCATTTACCGGCGAGGGCATCACCCATCCCACCCCGGCGTTCTGGCGAGATTACGATGCCAAGATTCAGGCTGCAAACGAGAAAGGCCTGGCGCTTCTCATCGTCGGTGTCATGGAGCCCACCACCCGCTACCCGGAAGCCGACGAGGCCAGGCAGTTCGCTCATTACCTGGCGTCACGACTCTTTGGAAACTTCGTCATCTACTCGCCCAGCTTCGACAGCCCCTATATGGAACTGGCCAACACCGTAGGCGAAGCCCTCCGCCAGACGACTTCCGTTCAGTTGATTACTGAACATCCTGGAACACCCAGCGGGCGACCGATCAATCCGTGGGCAACCGCCTACCACACCCAGCCATATCTCGACTTTTCGGGAGACCAGAGTGGGCACAACGGTGGCAACCGGGAGTTGTGCGCACGCCAGGCCATAGAATGGAACCTGGGTCTCTGGAACCTGACTCCTACCAAGCCCGTGATTCACCTTGAAGCTATGTACGACGCCCATGGGGTCACCGGATGGACTGCAAGCGACGCTCGCTCTCTGGGCTGGCGCGGCTGGCTTTCCGGCGCCCTCGGCTACACGTACGGAGCCGGAGATATACCACCCAAAGTACCCGGGATGCACGGGGGCATCTATCACTGGGACGATAATCCGGTCGACGAAGATTACTGGCGAAAAGCCATGGACTGGAAAAGCTCGGATCAGATGACTCTCATGCGAGACTTCTTTGCATCCGTCCAATGGTGGCGCCTGCAGCCGGCCTTTGGACAAGTAGAAAATCAACCGGCCGACTGGACGCTCAAGATGCCCTTTGCGAAGACTCCGAACGGAGACCTGGCAGCGGCGTATCTTCCCGACAACGACGGCATCGATATTTCAATGTCCGGATTTGCGGCTCCGGTGGCGGCTCGGTGGTTCGATCCTGTCCACGGCGGCTACCAGGCCATTCCGGGCGCTATCCAGCCTGGCGGCGCCCACCATTTCCAGGCGCCGGCCCGCGGTGAGTGGGTACTGGAGCTGCAAAAGGCGCCTTAGCGGATGGCACGCGGAAACCCATGGATCATCTGTTGTTTGATCCTGCAGGGACCGGCGTACCCTCTGTCGAAATGCGAGGGTGAAAGCCATATCTATCACGAGCAGTAAGACCGCTACCGACTGCTATTGAACGAAGGGACCAAGTCTTGGCAGAAACCACAAAGACCAGGAAGCCTCGCGGCGCCAGCGCCGCGCGCCAACCCGCGACCAGGCGAGAACGCGCCGCGACCCCCACGCCGCGATCCGCCCGCGCTCCCGCCGGCCGCTCCGTGCCGAAAGAGCCGCTGACCCTCCACGTCGTGTCGCACACGCACTGGGACCGGGAATGGTATCTCACCTACCAGCAGTTCCGCATGCGCCTGGTTGAGGCTATAGACAACGTTCTTCAAACGCTGGACACCGATCCTTCGTTCAAGTATTTTCATCTCGATGGGCAGACCATCGTACTGGAGGATTATCTCCAGATACGGCCGCAAAACGAGGCCCGCCTGCGCCGGTACGTGAAGGAGGGTCGTCTGCTGGTGGGGCCCTGGTATCAGTTGATGGACGAATACCTGGTGAGCGGGGAGTCGATCATCAGGAGCCTGTTGATCGGCGGCAGGATTGCGCGGGACTTTGGGGCTTCCATGCCGGTGGGTTACCTGGCGGATCAGTTCGGCAATGTCTCACAGATGCCGCAGATCTTCCGCGGTTTTGGGATAGACAACTGTGTCTTTGGACGCGGTTTGCAGCTCACCCACGATCGCAAGGTCGAGTTCAAATGGAGGTCGCCGGATGGCTCGGAGGTCCTCTGTTCACTCATGGCCTGGTGGTATAACAATGCCCAGCGGATTCCCTCTGATCCGGCCGCAGCGTCAGAGTACCTCGCGCAGATCGCTGCCGCCATGGCCCCGCACTGCGGCAGCCGCCATCTCCTCCTGATGAATGGCGTGGATCATCTTGACGTGCAGGAAGACGCCGGAAAGATGATCACCGCCGTCACGAAATCCAGGCCCGTTTTCAAGGTGGCGCATAGCTCCATGCCGGAGTATGTCGAACAGTTGCGCGCGTCGAACCTGTCGCTCTGGGTTCACGAAGGCGAGATGCGAGAAGACCGGGGCGGCTCGATCTTAGCCGGAGTTCTCAGCGCCCGGTTGTACCTCAAACAGTCCAACAGCAAGTGTGAAACACTTCTGGAGCGATCTACCGAGCCACTGATGGCCCTGGGATGGCTGCAGCGGCAGTATTATGATCGCGACTTTTTGCGCTACGCCTGGAAACGGCTGATGTGGAATCACCCGCACGACAGCATCTGCGGATGCAGCGTGGACCAGGTGCATCAGGAGATGGAGCCTCGGTTCGATGAAGTGGAGCAGATTGCCGAGGAGCTTGCGGGGCGCGCCGCCCACGGGCTGTCCGCCCAGGTGAATGAGCTCACTCCGTGCCTGGTGGTGTTCAATACACTTGGTTTTGAGCGAATGGACCTCGTGGAGGCGGTGGTCGATTTCCCTCTTGGATTACCCACCCGCGAAGGCAAACGACCGGCGGACGCGCCAGAACCCCGGAGCTTCAGTCTGTGGGACAGCGAGGATCGAGAGGTCAGCTACCAGATTTCTGACGTAGAGACTGTGGGGGTTACGGTCATTTCACCGGTCGAGCTGCCGATGATCCAGTGGGTAAAGCGATTCAGGATCAAGTTCATCGCTGAGGAGGTCCCCTCTCTTGGCTACCGGGTATACCGGATCGACGCCTCTCGCTCGCCCACGCCACCCGTGATCTCGCTGGTCCCCTACTCCAACGCTATGGAAAATGTCTCGCTGCTGGTAGAGATTCTCTCCGATGGGACGCTTCACGTGCTTCAGAAGGCGACTGAACAGGATTACGAGGGCCTCGTTGCGCTGGAGGATGGCGGCGATTGCGGCGACGAGTATCATTATATGGCGCCGACCCGGGACGAGGTCATCAGCACCTCCCGTATGGGATCGGCGCGGGTTTCGCTGGTGGAATCCGGCCCGGTCGTGGCGACCTATCGAATCGAAGTGGACCTCGCGCTGCCCGCCGCGCTCTCAGCGGATCGGCACGGCCGGTCTGAGGCGCGAGCCTGGACCCGCGTCGTGAGCCTGGTATCGCTGGCGGCCGGATCAAACCGCATCGCGGTCCGCACCACCATCGATAATCAGAGCCGTGATCATCGGCTCCGCGTGCTTTTCCCCACGGGAATAGCAGCGGAGACCGCCGATGCGGAGGGACAGTTCGACGTATTATCCCGTCCTTCGAGGCCGCCGGTAGAGTGGCACGGCGCGGCGAGCACGCACCCGCAGCAGTCATTCGTTGACGTGAGCAACGGCGCCGACGGTCTCTGCATTCTGAACAAAGGCCTCACCGAATACGAGCTGCTGGATGACCAGGACAGCACCATCGCCCTGACGCTGATCCGGTGCGTTGGACGCCTCAGCTCCACCGGCGATGGCCCACCCACTCCCACGCCCGACGCGCAGTGCCTCGGATCCAATAGCGCAGAGTTCGCGATTTATCCGCATGCAGGCAGTTGGCTTGACGCCCGCGCCTGGCAGGAGGGTCATGCCTTCCGGACGCCACTCCGCTGCGTGCAGAAAGGCGCGGCGTACCGGGGTGAACTGGCGACAATCGAGCGCCAGGACTGGAGGCGAGGACTTCGACCCCTATCGCGGGCGGCCCTGCCGACCGGACACTCCTATCTGTTCATTACTCCCGACGAGGTTATCCTGAGCGCCTTCAAGCTGGCGGAAGATCGGGACGCGCTCGTCGTACGACTATTTAATATCAGCCCGACTTCGTCGCGGGCCTGTCTCACCCTCGGCTTTTCATGCGCCCGCGCCTGGAAACTTAACCTCAATGAGGATCGGCAGTCCGATCTGAAGCTTGAGGGTAACCAGTGCGAGTTTGAGATGCGCGCCCGGGAGATAGTGACGCTGGAATTCTCTACCAAAACATAGACCGACCGGCGCAAGCTCGGTGAGACAGCCGTTCTCATCCGCCCGTCGTCCTTCGTCGCGAGAAGGTGTATCATGCTCGAAGTTCGAATTAAAGAGCTGCCTATCGCCGCGGTAGCATACTTATCGGGTGAGGCGGATGCGCGAAATTGCGCCGAGCTGGTCCGCAGACTGGTTGCGATATTGGAAACCCGGCCCCTGCGCCTGGTGATCTCGCTGGACGGTCTCCAGCACATCGACAGCCGCGGCCTCGGTGGGCTGGTCGGCGTCTATCGCCGGGCGCAGGAGCAGAAATGCGCATTTTTCCTGGTGACGTCTGATCCACAACTGCGGCGCGTCATCGAAGTCAGCGGGCTCAGTAACCTGTTCCAGGTCCGAGCCACCGAGGCCGAAGCGCTCAGCAGCGAATGATTTTGCCCGAATCGGAGGGATAAAGTAATGAGCGTTGGTCTCTGGTGGCGTTTGTGGCTGATGATGTTCCTGGAGTTTGCCATCTGGGGCGCGTGGGCGCCAGTTCTTGGAGCATACGTGCAAAAGGAGCTGCATTTTAACGGCGCTCAAACCGGTTGGCTCTTCAGTATACTGCCTCTCGCTTCCATTTTTTCTCCGATGGTGTTCGGCCAGATCGCGGATCGCTATCTGCCAACGCAGCGCCTGCTCGCTATGTTGAGCTTCGTGGGAGCGATTCTCCTCTGGTACATGGCGTCCGTTCAGTCTTACAGCGCGCTCCTTGGCGTCATGCTGGCGTTTTCGATTGTGTATGCGCCAACCCTGGTGCTCACGAATTCGCTGAGCTTCGAGCACCTTAAGAATGCGGAAAAAACCTTCGGGTATGTTCGGGTAGGAGGCACCATCGGATGGATGATCGCCGGTTACACGCTGACGATCTGGCTCCATCTGTCGGGTCACACCTCACAGGCGGATTCTTTTCGAATCGCGGCGATATTCTCGCTTATTCTCGCCGTGTTCTCGCTGGCCTTGCCGAATACGCCGCCCAAGCGTGAAGGCGCCGATCCGCTGGCGTTTCGCCGGGCGTTTCGCCTATTGGCGGATCGGAATTTCGCGGTTTTCATGATCATCTCGTTTATCGTGGCGACAGAGCTGCAATTCTATTACGTTCTGACTTCGCCATTCCTTGAACACCTCGGCGTCAAGCCGGCTAACACCTCGACGGTTATGACCTTAGCGCAGGCGGGAGAGCTGTTTGTAATGGCAATCTTGCTGCCGTGGCTGCTCCCCCGCTGGGGCGTCCGGAAGATGATGGTGGTGGGAATCATCGCCTGGCCGCTCCGGTACGCGATCTTCTCGCTGGCGGCTTACATGGGTTCGCACGGCGGGCCGAACCTGCTTCCGCTGGTCGAGGCGGCGCTGCCGCTGCATGGTTTCTGTTACGTTTTCTTCTTTGTTGTCGGTTTCATCTATGTGGATACCGTTGCGCCGATCGACATCCGAGCATCGGCGCAAAGCCTGATCGGTATCGTGGTGCTGGGAATCGGCACGTGGATCGGCAGCATCGTCGCGGGCCAGATTCAGCAGGCGTTCACGGTTGGCACAGTCACGAACTGGACCGATGTCTTCCTTGTGCCCTGCGTTCTCACCGTGCTCTGCGCGATCGTCTTTCCGCTCATCTTCCAGGATCCCACACCCGGACGCGCCGAAGGGTTTGCTCTGGTTAGCTGACCCGAGAGCCGGGGGAGGAGAAAGCAGATGAAGATGATGCTGTTGATGTTGGGTTTGCTCTGGTTAGTTGCCAAGGTGATCGAGGTGGTCTCAAGTGGTGGTCTCCCGGGCGTCATAGCACTCGTTAAAGGAGACCCCCGAGATCCCGGTAGCGATCTCGATCCGCAGGGGCGGTCGGCCCATCCGGATGATCTTCCCTTCAACGAGAAAAAGCTCGGGCTTTAGATCGGGTACCGTGAACCCGAAGTCGGCGAGGGTCCGGACAAGTCGGAGCGCATTCTCCTCCGTCACGCGAACCCATACGTCAATATCATCCGTTGCGCGCGGGTAGCCGTGATAGCCCACGGCATACCCGCCGATGAGAAGATATTCGACATCATTTGAGTTCAGCGACTGTAAGAATTCTTTGAAGTCGCGCGGTAGCCCGATGTCCATAGTTGAGACGGCGAAGAAGCTCCACGTAACGAAGGCGGTCCTCTGGCGAGGCGTTGGCCCAGTACTCGATGTCCGGGTCCTCGTCTTTCAGATCGGCCACCGAAAGGGCCGTGCGGTCCAGATGGAGGTCTTCGGGTGAGATAGGCTGCACACCAACAGTGTAGCACACCCAGGGAGGCGCGGGGTACGGGGCGCTCAGCCTGCTGGCGGGCAAGTTCGGAGAGGCGCCCGCGTCCGTTGACATTCGTTTCATCCTGCTATACTGATAAGATTATTGAGTTGTTAAACGAAAGCGCGCGGTCCCCGAAGGCCACTTAAGAGCAGAAGCTCCGCTTTCGCGCCCGGCGAGGGCAGCAGGCTCAGTCGCTCCCAGACTTCATCACCGGCGGGAGTGACGGCTGGTTCACAAGTGTATGCTTGAGGAGTGTATGAGATGGAAGAAATCTTAGAAGTCATCGGTGGGTCGGCCGGTTGGATCATCGGCGTGGGTATCACGCTCGGATTGGCCTCGACACTAACGGGAGGCGCCAAGCCATTAGCGAAAAAGGCGATAAAGGGCTATTTGTCCGCCTCTGAGCGACTCCGCGTCACCGCGGCCGAATGGGGGGAGAACCTGCAGGACCTTTACGCCGAGGCAAGGATGGAGTATGACACCAGCCAGGCAGCCGCAAATGGCGCGCGGACAAATACATCCGTTGTAGTTCCTGGCGGAGATAACATTTAGACGGGAGACTCTCATGAATCACCTGACGCTCGCGCCCCCTTCCGCGGCGAGAAGGATCGGCTGATGCCTGGTTCCTCGAAGCCCGACGCTCGTCGGCCGCTCCGGAGCCTGGCGCGCGCGCTGGTCCGTATGACCCTTACCGCCGTGGATCGCGGCGTGGATGTGGTGCGGTCATCCACCCGTGGACTGCAGGAGCTCATAGAAGAGGCGCGCGACGAATACGAAGCTGAGAAAGCTTCAGCCCAACAGACGCGGGTGGCGCGCGACGCGGCGCCAAAGCCAGGCTCGGTGGTCGAAAAGGTCGATAAATCGGCGCCTCGCGGTCGACGAGCGAAGGATCAAGCGAATGGGATGGCGGCTGCCGAAACCACGCATGAGACTTCGCGACGGCCGCGCAAGACCTCGGCCGAGGCGGCGGGATCCGAAACGAGCCATCGGAAAAAAGCGGCGGCCGCCAGCGCGGCGGCCACGTCGGGAGAAACACCTCGCCGCGGTCGAGGCCGACCGCCGCGTACGGTTGATACGGAGTCGGCCGCATCGACGACTGGCAAACGCCGGAAGAGTCCAACGGCGTCAGGAGGATCCGGGCATCCCCGCGCCACGAAATCCACGGAGCGGAAGAGCGCGGCAGGCGCCGAGACAACCGCCGCGGCGGAGCATACCGAAGCGCACTCGTCCGAAGGTCATGTCGTCGCTGAGGATTCCGCGGGTTGAGATCGCTGGGAACCAGCACACATCCGGATCAACGGTCGGTCTTGCGGCTCGTCCATTCGCTGCCGGGTCGCGCGCGACTGAGACTGGACGCATCGCATGATAGAGCGTCGATCCTCGACGCCATTGAACGTGAGTTGGGATCCACGCCAGGAGTGAGAGAGGTACGAACCAATCCGTTAACAGGCAGCATTCTGGTTGTCTATGACTCCGATAAGGCTCAGCCGCTGCAGTCGCATGAGCTATACCGAGAGGCGTCAGAACCGGCGCCGCCCGCCGCGCTGGGTCCTGCGCCGTCATCCAGAGCTGCCGCGAATCTGATGCGCAGCTTTTGGCGGGCCGACGTCCGCCTATCAGAATGGAGCGGCAGCCGGATCGATCTCAAGCTTGCCATTCCATGCGCGTTCCTGGCCGCCGGAGTCTGGGAGTTGGTCGCGGGCGCCGAACTCGCCGCCGCGTCGTTCCATACCCTCGCCTGGTACTCGTACAATGTTTTTGTCCATCTCCACCCGCACGAGTTTCATCATTCGACGCCGGTCGGTTCCTCAACCCCGGCGTCGATCCCTTAGAATTCTGTCAACTCTTTGCGCTCTGCGCCATCTCCTCGCCGCGGAGCCGCTTGACCTTACTCCCCTGCTCCGTGACTGAATCGGGGCCGCGGTCGTCATAAATCCGCTCGCTGAAGACGGCCGAGGCCACAGCGCCCAGAATCAGGATATACGCGGAGTAATAAGCCCAGAGGATTAAAATAACGTACGCGCCCATCGTGCCGTAAGCCCGGTTGTAATGTGAAAAATGGGCGAGATAGAATCGGAAGGCTTGCTGGAAACCCGCCCAGATGACGCCGCCGAAAGCGCCGCCAACCAGAGCCGCCTGCCAACGCACTTTTCGGTTTGGCGCCCAGTAATAGACGATGGTGAAGAGCGCAACCGAGGTCAGGACATTGAGCCCGATGCTGAGCGCTGGACCAACCACGTTCGCCGTGCCGCTCCCGATATACGGCGTTAGAAATTTTATCGAGTATTTCGTCATCGCCGCTAACGCCACAGAGAGCACGAAAACAGCGCCGATAACGAGCAGCATCCAGAGTGAGCGCAGATTTTGCTTCAAGAAGCTCCGATTGCGATCGATCTGCCAGGTTTCGTTAAGCGCCTCCGAGAGGATATTGAAAACGCGACTGCCTGCCCAGGCCAATCCAACCACGCCAGCGATGCCCGCTTCATTCCGGGTCTGAATCATACCATGCACGGCATCAAGCAGCACGTTTGAGCTGGAGTTCTTTGCAGAGCCCGCGAGCAGTTGACGGAGATGCGGCGCCAGCGTCGCCCAGGCCTGCTCCGGGGTTGGCGCTACAAAGCGCACGTAAAGCCAGACCGCAAGCAGCAAGATAGGGACCAGCGAAAGCAGGCCGAAGAGAGCCACCGCCGCAGCCGCGAGGTCGCCATGCTGACGCGTAAAATCACCCCAAATCTGTTTGATCCAACCGAGAGCGCTATCGCCACGAGGGCGGCTCGCCGGCGCTATCGGCGCCACACTTGCCGGCATAATCTCCTCCATTAAAAAGCCACGTTGACGCCTCCGAACCGGAGACCCCGATACTCGAGTGTGATCTTTATGCGCCGCCAAAAACCAACGCAGAAGGGATCGGGCCGCCTCTGTCAAAATTGGCCTTTACGTCGATCGGTCAAACCGATCCTCGGCGCCCGCGGCACGATCCACAGCGCGGGACCGATCACATTTCCTGGCTATTACCCGTCAACGTGTTGGGGGAAACGGGAGCGCTGCGGCCTGGAAATAATTTGTTGTCGCATCAGTGAATTATAAAGCCAAAAAAGTTTGGAGATCCGGTTGACGTGGTATGGATTGGGTGCTACGATCACTCTACCCACTAGATATAGTGTTTAGGAAACGTGCGGCGCGACAGCAGGATCGATCAGAGAAGTCAGGTTTTTGGCTATGCGATGTCCCTTTTGTGGTCACGAAGAAGACCGAGTTTTAGATACCCGGTCAGCAAGCGGCGCACGGGCGATTCGCCGCCGGCGGGAGTGTCTTCGCTGCGGTCGAAGGTTCACGACCTATGAGCAGATTGAAGAGCTTCAGCTCATGGTTGTGAAAAAGGATCAGCGGCGCGAAGCGTTCGATCGTTCAAAGATTCTGGTTGGTCTGAAGGCGGCGTGCCAGAAGCGGGCCATTTCAACGGCCACGTTGGAACGGGTCACCGACGATATTGAGCGGGCGCTGTACAATCAACTGCGCCGTGAAGTGCGCGCCGAAGAAATTGGGGAGATGGTGATGGAACACCTCCAAAAACTGGACCCGGTAGCCTATGTCCGATTCGCGTCGGTTTACCGGGCGTTTCAGGATCCCGAGCAGTTCCGTGAGATTGTCGACGCGCTGGCCACCCCGGCGCCGCGACGAGAGGACCCCGCTGAACAGAGTACACCCTCGCGGGAGGACGCCTGAAGCGACTTCGGGCGCAGAGGATTCGCTAAGCGGCTCACGGCGCCGCCCAGCGAATCTCGGCATTTTTTCCATGTTAAGCGCGGCCGGCCTCCGCGAGTTTCAAACGATACTCTTGTGATCTCCGCAGACGGGCGCCGGAGATTTATTTTGATGCGGCTGAGGCGAACTTTTAGAGGAAGTTCCGTATAACCAATCTTGAGGTAGAATCACAGAAGGAGAAAGGGTACTGTGGGCCAAGCTAATATACTCACGGCGGAGCGGGCGTTAGCGGCGAAGTATACGTCTGACGAAGTGTCGCAGGCCAGCCTTGACTACTTCCACGGCGACGAGCTCGCCGCGTCGACCTTTACAAGCAAGTACGCGCTGCGGCAAACGTTGGACGATGGACCGCATTTCGCGGAGCTTACGCCCGACGACATGCACGACCGGCTCGCGCGAGAGTTCGCGCGAGTCGACGCGAAGTATCCGAATTCCCGTCCGGTGGAGCGGTTCCGCGAGGCGATGGACCGTTTCCGGTATATTGTGCCCCAGGGGAGCCCAATGTATGGCATTGGGAATCACTACGTGAAGGTCTCGCTTTCGAATTGCGTCGTCGTTGAGAGCCCGGAGGATAATCTCAGCGGCATTATGGAGACGGGCAAGGATCTCGCCAACCTCTTCAAGCGCCGCTGTGGAGTTGGTGTGGACATCTCATCGCTGCGTCCGGACGGGGCGCCGGTCTCCAACGCCGCCGGCACGTCTACAGGCGCATGGTCGTTCGCCGATTACTTCTCCCACGTTTGCCGGATGGTCGGGCAGCACGGCCGGCGCGGCGCGTTGATGATTACGATGGACGTGCGTCACCCGGACATCCAGAAGTTTGTCACCATGAAGCGAGATCTCAGCAAGGTAACCGGCGCCAATATCAGCGTAATGCTCAAGGATGAGTTCATGCACGCGATAGAAGCCGACGCCGACTGGGTTTGCCGGTGGCCGGTTGACGCCGCTCCTGAAAACGCGTCATTCGTCAGCACGGTGAAGGCGCGGGATCTCTGGAAACTCATCAACGAGAGCGCAGTGCAGTGCGCCGAACCGGGCCTTCTCTTCTGGGATAACTACCTCAATAATCTCCCGGCGGAGTGTTACCCGCGATTTAAGACGATCTGTGTAAACCCCTGCGCAGAGATTGCTCTCTCCGCTTATGATAGCTGCCGCTTGATCAGCCAGAATCTCAGGAACTTCGTTCGGAAACCCTTCACCCCCGAAGCCTACTTCGACTTCTCGCTCTTCGAGGAGTACACCCGACTGGGAATGCGGATGATGGACGACATGGTGGACATCGAAATCGAGCATCTCACCGAGATTATCGATTGCGTGGACGAGCCAGAAGAAAAAGTCCTCTGGGGCAAGCTGCGAGACTCGGCGGTCAATGGGCGCCGCACCGGGCTTGGATGCCACGGCCTGGGAGATACCCTGGCTCGCCTCCGGCTCCGGTACGACAGCGATCAGGCGCTCGAGATCGTAGATCGTATCTTTGAACGATTCCGCAACTCGGCCTATGACGAAAGTATCAACCTTGCGATCGAACGTGGGCCGTTCCCGGAGTTTGATTGGGATACCGAGAAGGACTGCGCGTTCATACGGCGGCTCCCGCTGGAGATGCAGGATCGAATGGCCGTTCATGGCCGCAGGAACATCAGCTTGCTGACGATGGCGCCGACCGGATCGGTGTCTATTCTCTCGCAGAGTTCGAGCGGGATTGAGCCGGTTTTCATGAACTTCTACACGCGCCGCAAAAAGGTGAATCCGTCCGACGCAAACGCGCGCGTTGATTTTGTGGATCAAAATGGCGATAAATGGGAGGAGTTTCCGGTCTTTCATCACAATGTCTCCGATTACCTGCATACCGACCGCGAGGCGCTGGCACGGTGGGAGCACATTGAGCGAACGGTGGAGAAGCGGAACTGGGCGGCCGCGATCACCGAAATTCTGCCGGACTACTTTGTAACGGCCATGGAGATTGATCCACGGCGTCGTGTCGAGATCCAGGGTGTGATCCAGCGATACCTGGACCATGGAATCGCGTCCACGATCAATATGCCGGCGGGGACCACGGTTCAGCAGGGGCAAGAGCTCTATTACATGGCATGGAAGCACGGTCTGAAGGGCGTCACCATTTACGTGGACGGCTCCCGTTCCGGCGTCCTGGTGGGCGCCGAACAGAAGCCCGCGCCCGCCGACAAGCCCGCGCCCGCCGCGGAGAAGCCCGCAGTCCCGGCGAGCTCACGTATCGAGCCGCGGCCCCGCAAGCTCACGGGAACCACGTATAAGATACAGACTCCGGTTGGTGAAGCCTACGTAACGATCAACGACACTGCCGAAGGCGCCTTTGAGCTGTTCCTGAACATTGCCAAGGCCGGGAGCACCGTCGCGGCGGATGCAGAGGCGATTGGGCGCCTCTGTTCGTTATTGCTGCGGATGCCGGGACCGCACTCCCGGCGTGACGTGGCGCGTCAGATTGTCCGTCAGCTCGAGGGAATCGGAGGCGAGCGATCCACGGGCCTCGGCAAACATCGCGTTCGATCCGTGGCGGACGCGGTAGCGCAGGTCCTCCGAGAGCACTGCGGCCTCAACTCGCCCAACGTCCCGCATACGAACGGGAACGGCAGCGCCCACGCCGAAGCCATTGCGGAATCGGTGGCGGGAGGGCAGCCGGATTCGCAGGATCACGGATTCCCGGAAGCGCTGCTGCCGGTCGGCGATCTCTGTCCCTCCTGCGGTCACGCGACCTTTATCGCCGAAGCCGGCTGCCATACCTGCCACTCTTGTGGATTTTCGGAATGCTGAGAAGGACGGAGGACGGAGGACGGAGGACGAAGGAACGACTTAGCGCCCCGCGCCTCGCCGCAGGCCCCCCGGCCCCCAATAATGGGGGAGTCCTCGCCCGGGCCCCGTGCCTTCCCACCCGTTGGATCGGATTCATTGGAGCGGCGCTGTCCGCCTTGTTCCTTACCGGCTGTCCGAACGTGGTTCGGCCCGGTCAGCAGGTGACGGGGCCTCGAACGCCGACCGCGCCGGCGGCAAACACCGCGCCTGTTTCGCTTGAGGTGTCGCCTTCGCCACCCCATGCCTACACGCCGTCCACCTTTACGGTGAGCAGTCGGTCCCCGCTTGGAGCAGGGGCCGTCGTTACGATTACGCTCATCATGCCGGCAATGAAGATGCCGCCGACCCGAATCACAACTCATCCGGTTGGGAACGGCGAGTACCAGGGTAAAGGTTCGTTCGTGATGGCGGGTAAATGGCAGGCCGAGATCGGCGTAACGACGACCGGCAAACGAGAAGTGCGCCGGGTGATGATAACCGTCGGATGAAACGCAGGTTCACCAAGGCTCTCCTACGCCTGAACGCGTTCCCGGAAACCGATTGGAACTGCCAGGCGCATGCTGCCAGGCGGGTGGTTAAATACTGGCAAACCGGATAAGATCTGTAGTAATGGGTTTGCGATGTTTTTGGGGCGCCGGGGGGCTGCTGAGTGGCTGCCGGGCGAGGACTGCTCCATTTTAGAGGGGCCCGCGGCGATGTTTGAGAATAAGGCGACAGCAATTAAAGTAGGCGCCACCCAGAGTGACCGCGCGGCGTATCATCGGTTGAATGAGGCTCGGTCTCGAGGCGCGACTTTGATTGGCGCCGCCGCGCCGGGCAGCCAGGGGACGGTGAGAATCTGGACGCCGGATCGCTGGCGGCTCTGGTTCTGCGGCCTGCGAGGCGAACTCGGGTGGCTATTGGGCATCGCCCTCTTCTTCCTGGCGCTGCCCGTCTATGTGCTTATGTTGGTGTCCGAGGCCGGCCTCGAAGCGATGTTGTTCGCCGCGGCCATGCCATTACTCGCCTATCTGGCGCTCACGCTCCCCGGAGTGCTGCGGCCCTGTTATATCACAACCGATGACGCGGGGCTTGGCGTTACCAGTTGGAACCGAAGCCTCGCGCTTCATTGGAGTGAAATCCAGTTTGTGGAAAGAGGGCTTTGGGGGGCGTACGAAGTTGTGGCTTTTCCCGGTCGGTATGAGAGCGCGCCGATCCGCGCGGGCGTTCATCTCGCGGGGTATTCGCGAGAGACGCGAAGGGCGATTCTTGCGCTCATCGCGGAGAAAGCGGAGCTTCACCCCCATCTTCATTACCCGGGCTTGCTGGTTTGCTCCGAATCAAAGCTCGCCGGTCAATCCAGCCTCAGCAGACGCGGCGCCATCTGATCCGATCGGATCTTCCCGCCATCCGATCGCTCCGGCATTGGAACGACCCGCCCACTCATTGCGGCGCTATCCGGGACCTGCCGGCTCGCTGGCGCGTGCGTCTGTCATCTTCTTCAGGCAGAGGCGGCCGACAAGATCGAGCAGCCCCCGCGGGGCAAACGGCTTCACTAACACAGCGTCGGTTCCCATGGGCGGACCTGCGGCGAAATCGATATCCTCCCCCGTAAGAATGACGATCGGCATTGCTGGAAAGCCAGGGTTGTTCCGAATCCGCTGGACGAGTGAGAGACCATCAAGACGCGGCATCAGCAGGTCTATGATCGCTAGATCGAACGCGGGATTGCGCTCAAGCAGCGCGAGGGCATCCCATCCGTCGGCGGCCTCCTCTACCTCATAGGCGCGGAGCGCCAGCGTTTTACGAAGCAGAGACCGAATGGTCGGCGAATCATCCACGACCAGGATCCGGCGTCCATCCGACCCGGCCTTGTTTTGCGCCGCCGTCATCGCTCGGGCTCCGAATCATTCCGGACGGAGTTGAAGCGTGTCCGAATCGCGTTCGACACCCCTTCGGCCTCCTGCGCCAGGCTCTCGAGCGCCCCATCCACCTGTTCTGAAGCGACCTCGCCACTGCGGAGCATCCCCGCGACGTCCTGAATAAAGAGAAGCGGCTGCAGCAGCTCTTCGACAGCCTCCTTTGGCGTGCCGCGAGCCGACCCGCGCAGCACGTCGGAGAACCCGGCCAGCTTGCATTCCACTCTAAATCCGCCCGACGTAATGCGGAATTCCCGGAGTTGATGATCGTGGTCCGTGCCGCGCGCCTTGATGATCCCGAGCACGCGGCGCATCTCACTTCCCGCTTCCACATATCGCAGCAGAATGAGAGTGTCGACAATCGCCGAAAGGCCATGATCGCTGATGTACAGATCACCCGTGATCGACTGGATCTCCCACGTGACGAGGGTGGTGATATTCATCGTCTCAAACAGGTGCATCAGGTGCTGAGTGGATGTTTGCAGCAGTCCGATGTCGGCGCATTCGCCACCGAAGAGGCCGCTCAGGCTGTCGATCACGACACGGCGGGCGTTGCGAGAGCGAACGAGCCTGTACACGCGCCATAGCGCCTCACCCGGCGTGATATCGGCCGCCGAGCAGCATTCAACGTGCAGCAGCCCCGACTCCACGTGCGGCCCAAGATCGAGGCCGACCGCGCACGCGAAGTTGAGGAGCTTACCACAGTTCTCCTCGATGGTAAGCAGCACCCCCGGCTCACCGGCAGCGAGACCGGCGTGAAGGAACTCCAGGCAAAGCAGCGTCTTCCCGGTGCCCGAAGTGCCCACGACCAGCGCTGAACTGCCGCGAATCAGCCCGCCCTGCAGCATGTGGTCGATGCCCTCCACGCCGATGGAAATACGCATCGGGCATGCGGATTCGTCGGCGACAGCAGCGTGAATTTCCGACGACCCCGGGTCAGGATCGCCGTGCTCTTCATGCGCGGCGCCGTCCACCTCGGGAAGCCAGCGAGAGTTGGCGGCCCAGCTCGAACTGAGCCGTGGGAAGACTTCGATTCCGGCCGGGCCAAAACGGAAGCCGGACCGGCCCGCAAGATGCGGCTGTCCTCGCGACTTGGTCACCTCCACACAGCGGATTCGCCGCAGAAGTCCCTGCTCGGCGTTCGAAAGCTGAATAATCCCATCCACGAGGTACTCCTCAAACGGGATCGTGCGTGGATCGTTCCGTTCAATCTCCTTGGTCAGGAGGGTGGTGGCGCCCAGGCGGCGCAGACCGTTGATAAAGCCAAAAACGGCTTCCCGCAGTTGAGCGGCGTCGTTTGTCAATGTCTGAAAATGGGTGATGCTGTCGACCATCACCCTCTTGAGGGACCCTGCGCGCGCGAGCTGATCGATCGGGCCGCCCGGTTCCTCCATCATCCGGATCAGGGCGTCCGGCGAGGTGGTTATAATCGCCAGCTTGCCCTCAGTCTGAAGTGTTTTCAGGTCCCAGCCAAACGTCTTCGCGTCTCTCTCGAGCTGCTCCGGAAACTCCTCGAACGTGATGATCAGGCCAGACTCGTTGTACCGGGTGGCGCCATCGTAGATGAATTGAAGGCCGAGGGTGGTTTTGCCGGCGCCAGGCACACCTTCAACCAGATAGGCGCTGCCCGGCGCGAGACCGCCGTTCAAAATAATATCCAGTCCAGCAATGCCTGTGGGAACTCGATCGCCTGATTTCAAGTGAATTACCTCTCGCTGCTAGACTTACCCGTATTTCACTCAAACATACGCATATCCGTGATGGACGTGAGAACGGCGGCGGGAAAATCAGCGGATCCAGCGTCCCCCGTCCATAACGATCGTTCGGCCGGTTACCGAAGCAAACGCTGGCCCACAGATCAACGCGCACATCTCTGCAATTTCCGGCGCGGTAACGAGGCGGCGCAGTGGCGTGCGCTCGAGCACCGTCTGCTCCGTTACTTCATCCGGCGCCGATCCATCGACCATCCCGGGAGCGATACAGTTAACAGTCACGTGCGGGCCGAGCTCAACCGCGAGCGCTTCGGTGAGGTGGATGAGCGCCGCCTTCGCCAGGCCGTAGATGGAGTGCGTGCGGACGTAAGCCGAGTTTGCGGCGATGTTTACGATTCGCCCCTGTCCGCTCCGCCTCAGCCACGGCGCCGCTGCGATCTCGGCGGCCCACGCGGACTTCAGGTTGCTGTTCAGAATCGAATCCCATTCGGCATCGGTAAGTAGTCCGAATGGCTTGACAAGGAACGGTCCGGCGCTATAGATCAGGTGATCCAGCCGGCCAAAAGTCTCGGAGACCTCCTGAATCAGCCGGCGGGCCTGCGAGGTCTCATTCAGATCCGCCTGAAAAACTTCCGCCCGCCGACCAGTCTGGCGGATTTCTCGCGCGATATCCATCGCCTGGAGCTTGGAGGAACGATAATGCACGGCCACGTCCGCGCCGCACACGGCCAACCGGCGGACGATATGAGCGCCGATGCCGCGCGCGCTTCCTGTTACGAGGGACACCCTGCCAGCGAGCGATTTATCCGCCCGGCATGGAGTGGCTGCCGCCCGGTTCCTGTTCGACCCAGGTTGACCCATCTTCGTAAAACTCTTTCTTCCAGATCGGCGCCTCGGCTTTGATGCGCTCAATGGCGTGGCGGCAGGCGGCGAACGCCTCTGCCCGGTGCGGCGACGCTACCACGATCGCCACGGAGGCCTCCCCGATCTCCAGGCAGCCGAGCCGGTGGACAATCGCCGCCTTCACACTCCAGCGATCCTCCAGCTCTCGACCCACCTGCTCAATGAGAGCCGCCGCCATTGGCTCGTAGGCATGATACTCCATCCGGATGACGCGCCGGCCCCGGGCATGATTGCGCACCACCCCTAAAAATGACGTGATAGCGCCGTCGCTATCACGTTGAACCACCGATAGCAGCGGCGCCAGCTCGATGGGCGCCCTCGTTAATTGAAACATCGGAAAAGATTCGCTCCTCATGAACTCCCATTAACCTGAACCCACATAACGCTTTTACCTCGAATGGATCTATGATTGCAGGGAATGGGGCGAGATTGCAATAGTTCAGCCGCCGCTGACGGGAGGTATGAAGGCAATCCGATCGCCATCAGCGAGCAGCCGATCAGACCCGCAATACTGTTCATTCACCGAGGCGCGCGAACATCCGAGCAGCGGCGCTAGCCGGGGATAGCGTTCAGCCAGAAGACTCTGAACGCCGGCAACATTACAGCCATCGCTCAGATCCAGATCAATCTGGTCCGTGCCAACGACATCGCGGTGGCTCGCAAAGAAATAGACATGCACGCGCATAAGTTTCCAATCCTCAGCGACCGTTCCGAGCCGGCGCAAACCTGTTAATTGGCAGGGATGGCAGCGTAAATCGAGATCGAGGCGGCGGCATCAGGCAGCGGTCTCGGCGCCAAGCCCGAGTTGATCCCAGACTCGCTCAGTCTCGGAGCGAGGCTCGATTCCGACTTCGAGCAAAAGATCCGTTCCCTTCTCAGAGGTCGCCAGGTAAAGTCTGTCACAAAGTCGCAGCATCAGCGTAAATCCCATGCCGAGCGAGGTCGTGGTAGAGTAGCCCTTGAGCAGCGTGGCGCGAGGCAGTAGGAATGACTCGATGCCCGGGCCGTGATCAGAGACTCGCACCTGGATGCGGTCCTCACAGGAGTAGATCTGCACGATTCCGCCTCCCGCGTGCTGCAGGCAGTTCGTGGCGGCCTCACCCAGGCAGAGCTCGAACTCGGAACGGCGGCTAACGCTGAGGCCAGCCTGCTCCGCCACTCGATAACTGCTCTTACGGCAAGCGCCCACGCAGGCAGGGGAACTCAGCCGGAAACAGAAAAGACCGGCGCCAAGCCTGTCTTCAATCTCGGCAAACTCGCTGAGGTAGAGTTTGCCATCGGTAACGGAAAGAATGACTTCGCGTTCGAATCGTTTCCGTCGCGCTTCCATCTCCTCAGCCTGCCGGAGATGTTCCGCCAGCCGGTCGTGCATCAGCGCGTGTTGAACCGCGACACCCGCATGCGCAGCAAAAGGAAACAACACGTGCAGATGCTCTTCTCGCCGTGCGGCGCTTTCCGGCGCCACGGTTACAGCAATAGCGCCAAGCACCTGTCCCGCCGCGCGTAGCGGCGCCACGATGTTCAAACCAGCGGCATCCGACCCTTCCGATTTCACCTCCGCGGAGTAATACTCGAGCTCGCCGCGGGCGACCTTCGCCACCGGATCGCCGTTCTCCGTCAGGGGAATCCAACGAGAAGAGATGTCGTCCCGGGATCCATCCGTCCTGGTTCCCCATGTTCCCCTGAGCCCCCGCTTCTCTTCATCGAGCACATAGATAGCGGCCTGCTGGAACCCGAGTCCGACCAGCGCATCCCGTGTCTTGAGCAGCGCGTCGGTAAGGTTAACCGTTCCCGCGACCGCCAACGACAATTCCTCCAACGCCTCCAGACGATGATACTGCATCCGATGCCGCTGATCGTCCTGCCAGAGTCGGAAGAGCGGCTGTGCCACTTCGAAGGTGTCACAGAACTGCTGGCCGATAGCGTCGTGCGGAGCGGCCGCCGAGGGCCACCAGAGAAGGATGAGGCCATCGGGGTTATCGTCCGCGTTCAGTGGATGCCAGATCGCTTGCCCGGAATCGGGCATCCCGGGTATCCAGCCACTGAGAGCGCCGGGCGTAGAAACGACGCGAAAACTTGAGTTCTCCGGCGGCGCGGTGGGAGACGGGGCGCCGGCCGGAAGCAAAACCCCTTCGGGCGGCGGAGATCCAATGACCGCGGGAAACGGTATTGAATCGAAGGCGCCGCAACTCGAACAGACGTATCGCATTCCGCGCTCAGGAACGAGCGCGAACACAGCGTATACTGCTCCCGCCGGGCGAGGACTGCGGCTCAGAAACGCGGCTAGCGCCGCTGCGCCACGTCCTACGCTGGCATCCTGGCGGAGGGGGTTCCGCGGCGGATCCCATCTCTCCATGCCAGGCAGCTCCTCGTCCTCAAACATCGGCATCACCGGTCCTCAGTATAGCCGAATAGAGGCCAACCGCTCACGCAAAAATCATTCATCTATCGCTTGCGCGTACCGGATCCATGTCCGTCCGAGCCCAAAAGCGGTCGTCATCCTTCGGCCAGAGGGCCCCTGATCTGCGGTCTCCGATGATTCCCCGGTGGTCACTGGCGCTTCAACGGCAAACAAGCTCCCGCCGCCGCTCACCAGCTCAATCGAAATACTGTTTTTTCCAGGATGAATCCACTCTGTAATGTCAAGACGATGGACGTGAGAGAGGATGTTCCCTGCAAAACGACCGTTTATCAGCACACGACATGCGGCGCAAGACGGGGAATCCATTTCGAGGGCCGCGCTATCGCCCGGGCGGCGCGGCAGGACGACGGTCTGCTGAAGGAGAGCAGCCCCGCAAAAAAAGGGAAGTCCCTGCCGCCGCAGATCGCCGGCGCGCACGCTTCCACCGAGCGGCCCGATGGAGAACCCCGGCGCGTTCGCCGCTCCGCTCGCGCCGGCCTCGAACGATCCCGCCTCAAAAGGTCCGATCAGAAAGAGCGGCGCCAGCGTACGACGATCTCCGGCGATAGCCGCTGCACGGTCTCGATCATCGGGCGGATAGACTACGTTCAACAGGATGATGTTGCGACCGGGCTGAAGCAGTCGGGACATTTCGAAGCGGCGCCAGGAAGAATCGATCCAGAGACCCGCGTCTTTCTTAGGTAGCGGCCGGCCGTTTATCGTAATCGCCCACCGATCGGGCGTTTCGACGACCAGGCTCGTCTGGTTGAGCGGCGTTCCGCCCGCAGCGTCAACGATAAAGCGCAGCAGCGCTTCACCGGCGTGAGGCGATTGATCGAGCGCCTCCTGAACCTGCGCGAGCGGCGCTTCCGGACGCCATTCGCCGTCGCCGAGCTTGAAAGCGCAGTGATCCAGCCGGATCACGTTCGGATCGCGCAGCGACAACCGCCATTCCGACGCAAGGGCAACCGTTTCGGCGACCCGCTGTGCCCGGTGAGCCGCGGTCCACGCCGGGCGGGCAAGATCCAGGCTCAGGATTCGCGTTTCACCGGGCGATATGCTCAGACTCGAGCGATGGGTGGATTGATCCACGGCAAGTGGTGTGACCACCCCGCTCTCGCAGTCCCACTCTTCGAGCCGGCCCTCTGCGGGAATTGACACCCTGACTTTTGCTTCGGCTTCGACTGAGGGATTAACCACCATGCAGAACTGAAACCGTCCCGCATCTCGCTGTTGACACTGCAGCTCAATCGTGCCGCCATCTTGCTTCTCGAATCTCCACGACGGACTCGTGAAATCGAGCGCGGCCCGGAGCGCGACCGCCTCCGGCTCAACCAGGCGCGCTCGCGGCAGCAGACCCCCCGGGCGAGTGTCCGGTTCAATGGCGCTCTGTGACGGGGCGGCGCCGATCACACGGCCTCCGGCCTCTAAGAACCGCTCCAGAATCTCCCGCCCCGGCTCACTGATCCGATTAAGGTCGGGAATGACAATCGCGCGATACCGACCGGCCCCAATCTTGAGACGCCCCTGCTCAACAGCGGCGCAGCGCGACAGCATCGGCTCATCCGTCACGTCGAAGTCACGGGGAATGGCTGCTAACGCGTGGGAGAACGGTTCTAACGTCTCGGCGCCGGATGTTTGAAGCAGCGTGACGTCTACGACCGACTTCCCCCGGGTCATCAGGAACACCCGGCGAGCCAGCGAATCATGCAGCGGCCGCAGTGACGACAGAGCGGTCTCCTGGAGCACGGCGGGCGACAGATCTCCTTTGCGCCTGCCGCGGAGCGAATATGGAAGTCGGTAGAGACAGATAAAGTCAGCCCCAGCCGCGATGACACGCGCTCCGAGTAACGCGAGATCTTCGCCGCTATCCATCCCATGTTTCGGAGCGAGATCGACCCGCGCGCGGCCCTCTCGCTGCCGAGCCGCAGTCGCCACTTCTTTGATCTTAACGACCGTCCCAACGGATTTGGCCGACTCCCACGACCCGGGCGGAATGAGCACGCCCGGCATTTGCATTGACGCGCAGCATTCCAAGAAACCTGCTCTCTTCGCACCCGGATAAAAGTCCCGGTCCAGGAACCCGGTCAGCGATATCTCCCGGTGATCGCACCAGAGGGAAAGCTGATCCACACAGGCGCGGGCGAAAGCGGTCAACACTACTCGCTCAAATTCTTCCCGGAGGGTGGAAGAATCGGCTGTTTCATACACGAGCGAAGGGAGCGCTTCGAGCAGGTCCCGCTGGAAGAGCTCCTTGAAGATGCCAGGAAGCGCCGCAGACCAGGGCAGCGAGGCGAGTTCCGGCCCATCCAGCGAGACGCCGCGAATCGCTCCTCCAAAGGCTTCGCCAAACTCGCGGTAGAACGGCTCATGAACGCTCTCCATCCAGCTCCGGACAGCGGCAGCGTCCAACCAATCGACGGCGCCGTCCGATTCCCAGAAGAAGTGGAGCGCGACGGGTTCGCCCCGTGAAGAATCGATCCCGTCCAAGCTGCCGATATCCGCCGCCGCGAGCTCTTCGACGGCCGTTTCAGCCGGCGCCTGATTCTCGGCCGGCACGGCGGCATTCGAAGGGGATTCGCCCGGAGTCGCGGCATCACCGACCGGTATGGCGTCATCGGTTGGTATGGTGTCATCGGTTGGTTTGGCGTCATCGGTTGGTTTGGCGTCATCCGGCGGGACAGCATCCGTCGGCGCCGCCGCGGCGTCTACCCGTCGACAGTCGACCAGTTTGCCGTCGATCAAATGCACGGAGAAGAAGGCGATAGTGGTTTCCCGGCGCAGCGAAGCGGCCGACCGTTCCTCTGAGAAGCCGCCTGGAATCGCTTCCAAGTGGAGAGCCTTACGCTGGCGATCGGGAGGCCGAGGTCCGGCGCCGCCCTCTGCTGGCAAGATTCGACCGCCGCCATCACCAATCCAAAGACCGATGCCTGCGCGCCGGGCCTCGTCGACGGCGGCTTCAACGCCATCCATCCACTCCTCGCTCATGAACGGGCATTCCAGGCCCGGCGCCGGCCGAATGACGATGCTGCCAATGCCGGCCTGAATCATCAGGCGAGCCTGTCGCCGGACTTCGGCGGGGTCAATATGGTCATTCCACTCCCACATCGCCGCCGGCCGGTACACCGACCAGTCCGCGGCGCTCTGGGATCGGAACTCTTCCTGTAGGTCGAGAGGCTCTTTCCGGCGCATCTACACCTCTTGTTACGAACGATTAGTACGAACATTGCTATTGAAAAGGAAAACCAGTCAACGCAAACCAGATCCATAGTAACCGGGTGGTACGCCGGAGTGTGATTCATCTGCGATCTGAAACTCATGGCCGGGCGATCCAGGCGCTCTGGCAATGTTGGGCCAAGCCAGGTGGGAGTTGGGTGAGAGAGACTCGGCTCTCGAAACGTTATGGAAGGCATTCAATATCGATCCATGGGACCACTGGTATTACTATTATCTTTCACCGCATCTGATAGGTCTTGGAAGGTGGAAGGGTTTGTTGGAACTCTTCCGGTATAGGATGGATAATACCAGTCTCGATCCACACGACCGGCTAAGAAAGCGTGCGGAGCGGCGAAGGCCGTAGTCCGGCGGGAGGTTGAGAGTCGCCGGCATTGTCTCCCTCGATCTCTACTTATCCGAGAGGACCCGGCTGGCTCGTGTCGAAATAGGGGTTATTCAAATCTGAAACCGCGGAGACAGCGCAAGTCGAGGTCTGCCGCGTTCAATTCCCGATACAGGAGGCGAAAATGGCCGAGAGTCTGATGGAAGTGACCGATACGGACTTTCAGCGCGAGGTGATCGAAGCCGCTGAACCGGTGGTGGTGGATTTTACCGGTCCCGACTGAGCGGCGTGCCGGGCGATAGGTCCTATCGTCGAGCAGTTGGCCGCTGATTATAACGGAAAAGTGAAGTTTGTGAAGGTGAACGCGCACAGCAACCTGCGGCTGCTGCAAAAGTACCGGGTCCAGGCAATCCCTACCCTGCTGTTTTTCAAACAGGGTGAGCGCCAGTCCGAGCTGATTGGCCGTCAATCCAAGGAGTCCATCCAGTCGAGGCTGGCGCCGCTGCTCTAATCACGCCGTCAGAAAAACAGCCGAGATCAGATCCGTATCCGGTTTTCTTCTTCCTCGCTTCGGAAGATGCCTCTGATGAAACTCGTGAGCTCCATGGGGTTAAACGGCTTCGTAAGATACATCGCCGCTCCCCCGGCCCATCCCTTGTATACATCCGTGTCCTGAGATTTGGCCGTTAGCATAATGATCGGGATATCGCGTGTGGCCGGATCGGCTTTGAGGTGTCGCAGCACCTCGAAGCCATCCATCCGCGGCATCATCACGTCACACACAATCAGGTCGGGGCGTTCCAACCGTATCTTTTCAATCGCCTCTAACCCATCGTACGCGAGCGTGACCTCGTATCCCTGACGCACCAGGTTCACCTCCACCAACCGGGCGATGGCTCTCTCGTCATCCACCGCCAGTATCTTC
>DASRZA010000432.1:0-5427 GCA_035686845.1 Armatimonadota bacterium
CGCTGATTCGCTTCTTATTCCACGGCAGACCCACCACGCCGACGTCTTTCATGGAAATGGTCTCACTGGCCTTAAGCCCGACCAGGTTCCAGTGTCCGCTGACCTCCATCGCAACCTCGCCTGCCTGGAACGGGTCGGCGCCCAGCGCCTGATTCTGCGAAAGAGTGGGGGCAAGGTTGTTCTTTACGAGGTTGGAGAGGAACGTGACGGCGTCAACGCTGGCCGGGGCATCGAAGTAGCCGCTGGCGCGCTGACCGTCGGGCGAGAGAACATCACCGCCGTTCTGCCAGATCCAGGGAATCCAGCCGGGCATCCAGTTTTCAACCAGAAAACCATACTGGGTGGGATGCAAAGCGCCCTGCGGCCAGACGGTCAGTTTTTTGCAGTCGGCGAGAAAATCGTTCCACGTCCAGCCATTCCGGGGATACGGAACCCCCGCCCGGTCAAATTCACGCTTGTTGTAGTAGATCATCATCGGTGTGAAATCGGCCGGCAGCGCATAAAGCCGCCGGCCTCGCCGCGCGATATCGAGGACGTTCGGATAATAGACGGAAAGGTCGACGTGATCTCGTTGAATGAACGGCGTCAGATCAAGCAGTGTGTCGTTGTTAATAAATGCCGCTGCCGAAGCGTCGTCCAGTGACATCACATCCGGCTCGGTCCCGGCCACAAAATCGGTTAGTAGTTTGGAGACATATTCGCTGCTGCCCGGAATATGCTCCATCTCCACGCGGATGTTCGGATGCAGGCGGCGCCATTCCGCCTCGATGGCGTGCTGGATCCGGTTCATGCGTGGATCGGAAGACGCGCCGCCCCAGTCGGCGGCGTGCAGCGTGATGACGCCTGCGCCGCCGCCGTTGTGAGAGGCGCAGCCTCCCAGCACACTCGCCAGGATCAGTAGAGCCGGGATGAGCGCACGCCGCGCCGAATAAACCATGCTCGTCGGTGGTTGGTAGCCGTGGATAGATAGCATATCACTGCCAATTTCCCAACCGGCGCCGCCATTTCCTGTCGGACATATCAAATGACCGGCCACTAATCGGCCCCTCTCAAGCGGGGTGTCCAAGCCCCGTACCCCGCGCCTCGCGCCTCAGTCCCCGCATCTCACACACTCACACGCTCACCCTCTCGCCCTCTCACCATCCCACACACTCAACGTCCTCCGTCCACCTGCCCTAGACTGGCGAGGCTTTTCAGCCTATCATCTACCTGTTGGGGTTCCGGAGCCCGTTGAGCCGGTCGTCTTTGATATTCCACTGGTTATTCTTCTAAATCGATGCAAAATACAGCGCGCAGGCTCTCTGCAGGAATGAACGGATAATGGGACTTCTATTAAACGTAACTGATGGCGCCGAGGGTGCGCGTTCCTCCTCATTTATGGCGGAATCCCGGCGGAATCTCATGGTCGCCTCGGACCGGCTGATCGACCTGGCGCACGATCGCGATCGGGATGAGATGGTGCTTTCGGTGAATGGGCATACCATCCGTGCGGCCCGCTACCGGGCCTGCTGGCACATCGATATCGCGCCCCTTCCCGAAACAAATCCGATACTGGCGCTCTCGTTCCACTGTCACCGCTGGGAGAACGAGAAGCGGCTGCGCATTCCGTCCTCCTGCGCCGCCAACGCGGGCTGGGCGGCCGCGATCCTCAATTCGCTGGTCCAGCAATACCTGTCTACGTCCACTCATCCATGGGCGTGATTGAAGAGACAAGACGCGCGCCCGCTCGCTCGAACCGCTGGAAAGCGTCATTCGCCTGGGAGGTAAAATCGATGACGCCGGGCACGACGACCGGAGACGTGCAGTCTTCCAGGAGATACAGCCGTCCGGCATACTCTGGCCGGCGCGCCTGAATCTCGGTGATCAGATGGTCCAGTGTCCAGGCGACGCAGTGACTCTTGGCCTGGCCGGCCACAATCACTTTATCGAAACTGAGCAGCAGCTCGATCAGCGCGGTGTTCTTCTTCGCGATCGGGTTTCCATCCGCGCCTTTCATCACCTCGGGCGCCAGCGCCGAATAGTTCTCGGTGAGCGGATTTTCGCCTTTAAGCTGAAACAACGTCTGGCTCCGGCGCGCCTGGCAGTGGAAGAAGAGCGCCTCTTCAATAGAGGCCGCCAGCGCGTGGCCGATGCCGCCGAGCATCGCGTGATACGGCCAGATCATCAGCGGGTACTTACCCTCTTCACTCAACCGGCGCGCATAATGGATGGCATGTCGCTGCAGCTTCGCGTAATCTCCGCCCGCCAGGCTTCCCGCAACAGCCGGGTTAACGCGCCACAGATTAGCTTCCAGATCCGCCAGCGTAATGACCGTCTGGCCCCCTACAGGGTGACCGCCGTCGGCGTTGATCCAGAAGAGAGGATGAAAAATCTGCATGGCGGTGTGGGTGTCAAGCGTGGGAACGATAGTCGTGATAGCGCCCAGATTCCGGTAGATAAACTGGCAGATGCGGATGCTGTCTTCTACCGCCGCCCGCCCGGAGAGGCCTCCCACGTACAGCTCAAACCCCGGCGTGCAAAAAGTGTTCTGGCAATCGATGAGAAGCAGGCAGATTCGTTCCTTATCCGTTCCGGCGAGTTGTATCGCATGGGTTTTGGCCCATGCCTCGGCGTCGATCGCTCGCTGCTCGTAAGGGACCCGCCATAGGGCGCCCACGCGATCCGGGTCGAAATGGGGTGGCACTGGTAGAATTGGCATGAATTGCTCCCATACTCGTCGATTAGAAAATGGCTGCGCCGAAAGTGGTACAATTAGAAGTAGAATAGCAGAAGAGTTTCGCTGCGCGGCGATTCGCCGAGAATTGGGTCGCCGAATTCTCGGAATGGAACTGCGCGGCCGGCGGGCGTTCCCGATCCGCCCCTGTCTGCAGGAGAATGATTCATGGTTACGGTGGAGCAGGTGGAAGAGTTTCGGAAAAATGGCTACGTGGTGGCGCGTGGTGTCTTCCCTCCGGAGGAGATTGAGCGGCTGAGGGGGCATTATATGAGCCTTCGGGAGAAGGGCGCCCATCCGGGAGACTTTGGTGGAGTAGACCCGACCAGCGCTGATCCGCTCAAGCGATTTCCTCGCATGATTCACATGCACCGCTGGGACGAAACCAGCCTGCAGTGGCTGATAGACGCCCGGCTCAACGAATGGATGACGGCGCTGCTGGGCGCCGAGCCCTACGCCGTTCAGACGATGCTCTATTTCAAGCCGGCCGGCGCGCGCGGACAGGCGCTGCATCAGGACCAGTATTACCTTCGGGTTCAGCCGGGCACCTGCCTGGCCGCCTGGATGGCGCTGGACGATTGCGATGAAGAGAACGGCTGCATGAGGGTGGTCCCCGGCAGCCACGACCTCCCCGTCCTCTGCACGAAGTCCGCGGATACCAGCGTTAGCTTCACCGACGTCACGGCGCCGATACCCGAAGGGGCTTCAGTTACGCCGGTTGAAATGGCCGCCGGCGACGTCTTCTTCTTCAATGGATCGGTGATTCACGGAAGTTATCCGAATGTCAGCCGCGACCGGTTCCGTCGCGCTCTCATCGGTCATTACATCGTGGGTGAGGCCGAGAAGGTGGCGAGTTATTATCACCCCGTGCTTCGCATGGATGGCAGCGAAGTCGCCCTTGGAGTCAGCCAGGGCGGCGGCCCCTGCGGGGTTTGGGCGGTTCGCGATGGCCAGCCGGTCGTGGAAATGGCGGAACCCGCGGGCCCGGCGCTCGCGCTGCATGAATAGCCGGTCAGAAACCCGGACTACTCGCTCAGCGTCAGGATTTGTATGTCGATCTTCGCAAAAGCGCAAGCTGCGGGAACGCGGAGGGTGATCGGTGAGCACTATGTACGGACGACCGGGCGTCCCCGACGCGGTGGTGAATCGAGTTCAGCCTCTCGCGTCAATCCTGACCTACATGGGCCCGAAAGCCGCGGACGAAATGAAGGCGTTCTGGGAAGTCGAGCCAGGCCTTATCCCGGCGGATCTGAGCCACGATCAGTTCCGGCATTTCGGACGCGACGAACGCCTCGCGATGGCGCTCTGCTCCCCCTGGGCTGCGCTGAATGTCTTTGAGAAATCAAATGAACCTCAGCGCCGGCTGCTCCGTTCCGTTCTTGAAACAAATCAGGCGGCGCTGCCATTGCGCGAACTCAAGGCGCGCGGCGCCGATCTGGAGTCGCTAAAAGAAGAGTTTGCTCCGCTCCTAAATAGCGGTGTCTTAACCGTGTGCTACGGTCCGCGAATACAGCATTTCGACTTTACAACTCCTCATCGGAAGATTAGTCCGGATCACTATCTCGTCGTTATCCCGAATCTTATCCGACCTCTCGAGACGGCGAGCGATCTCACCCGCCTGGCTTCGGATGACATCCTGCGCGTGCCCCTCCGGCGTCTGGTCTTAGGCCTCGATTCCTATCTCACTGGCAGAGCAATGGGACTCGACATCAACCTCATACGATCTTACATCAATGATCACGCTTCAATTTTGGCGGCCAACCTCGAGGAGCCGGAGTGCGTCCGTGCGCTGTTGGAGCAGCTCTCTCCCTCAGCGCGGGAACTCTTCGACAGAATCGCAAAAGAAGGAGCGCCCGTCTGCCTCGATTCGCTGTTTCCCGGGCTCTCGCGCGCGGCGCGACTCCCTCAACTCATGGAGCTGCACGATCGCGGCCTCATCTTTCCGGCGTTTCCGGGGGAGAAGCAGGCGTGTTATGCGCACCCGGCCGTGGTTGCCGCCACGAAAGGAACCGGAACATCGCTTCCTCCGCTCTCCGATACAATGGCGCCGGCGCAGGACCCTCATGACGTGGACAGCGCGGCGTCCCATTTTTTATGGAACGCCGTGGTGATTGCGGACTGGCTCGACAGTGGCGGGGCCGCGCTTACCAGCAGTTCCGAGCAAGTCCCAAAGCGAATCGTGAAACAGCTCGATCGAGTCATCGCTCATTCGGGGTGGCGGGTCTCAAGCAGGTTAGAACTGGTGTCGTATACTGTGGGGTGGCTGCTCTGCTCTAACCTGGCCGCTGTAGATGATATCCGCTTGAGCCTGACCAAAGCCGGTAAGGATTGGATGAAAAAGTCAGCCGAAGAACAGTCCGCCATCTTGATGGCCAATTGGCTGAACGAGGCTGACACACGACATTACTGGGCATCGAAGGTCGTGAATTTCAGCGATCCGGTAGCCCCGCCAATCTTGCGGACTCGGCTGCTCTCTATGCTTCGTGAACTGCCCGCGGGCACGTGGTTTCGAACGTATGACTTTGGCCAGCGACTTCTGGCGCGTGAGCCCCGGCTGCTCCGCTCCGAGCAAACAATGCGAAGGCTGGCGGGCGCGGCGGCGGATCGGTACCTTCGAGAAGCCTGGTTCAAATTCGAAGGACTGCTGTTGATTATCGAATTGTGTAATCTGCCTTATCAGGTTGGCCTGGTGGATGTTGGCTGGGACGCAACGC
>DASRZA010000433.1:0-5050 GCA_035686845.1 Armatimonadota bacterium
AGGGGGAACCGCGTTCTCCTCGACGAGGACCGCCGGTGCAAGCACGATGAGTTGCCCTTTTTCCCAACTTGCGACTTGTAGGCGAACGCGCTTGCCGGCGATGGTCGCCATCCACGCCTCCAGCTCACCATGACCTGGGAGAGGCTTGTCAATGACAGCGCAGCGGTAGCCAAGATAGTCCACGAACCGCTTCTCCGGCCCGGCGGGAAAGGTCTCCGCACCCCTATACAACCAACGTGTTGCTACCTTGTGTCGCGCGTCGAGCTCAAACTCGTACGGCTGCCCGGCGGGTACTACGTTATCCCAGCCAACCGACTCGATGCGCTCCCCCTCCGGGCCGTACCAACTGGTGTCCGGCGGGTTAGAATGGACGGTCCCCTTCGCATCGAATACGAAATTGGCCGACAGAACTTTGACCACCCCGTCCGTCGCGGGAACCGGCGGTGGGGGCGCGGCGCCGAGCGCCGCGGCTGAAAGACATAGAATGGCAAGTAAATATCGCATCTCTCGTTCCTTTCCGGCGCTCCTGACCGCACGGAGCGCCGCGTAACAAATGTCAGAGCAGTTTGCGCCGCACCAGCCTCGCCTCGACGGGCTGCGGCTGTCCCTTCTTCTCGATCTTCAGGACAACCGACTTTCCATCCGGGGCCCACAACTCCCGCCCGAGTTTGAGCGGAGGCAGCTTGCTAGGAGCGATTCCATCAATCGCCAGGATCTGGTCTCCCGCCTGGATACCGGCCTCAGAAGCCGGAGACGGCGAAAGCACGCCGCGAACGTAAATGGCAGGGCCGTCGTGCATGAGCGACTCGATGCCAGTGCCCTGATAAGCGTCGAACGCCGGCGCTGCCGGGACGCTGTTCGCATTCCGGGTCATATAAATCGCGCCTATGGGCGCGTCGAGGTATAGAGAACGGCCGCGGAAGAAATCGAAACCCAGGGACAGGTATTCCTGGGGAGTCCCGCCAAGTTCCAGAACCTCAGGCGCGCGAAGCGTCACGTCGCCCACGCGGAGCGACTGGAACCGCCCTGCGACCAGGTGATTCTCCTGCCCGCTTAGCCTGAACGGCCTCTTCGGCGCCGGCCCATGACCGCCAACGCCCAGTAAATCGAGGAGCTCCCACGTATCAAGAGCGGGGCTTGCGCTGATCGGAGCGCCATCCAGCCAGGCTTTCACGTACCAGGCCCCGTATGCGCCGGGTGCAATCCCGACGGGCTCCTCGCCCGCGGGCGGCGGTGGTAACACGCCGGCGGGTCCTGGGAAGACGACCTCGGCCAGGCTGCTGGCGGGGTCGATCTTAACGGCTATATTGCCCAGGGCCCTGACGCCGAAGAATCCCTCAATCCCTTCCGGGTACGTACCGAGATACTTCGAGGGCACCACCACGAATCGCACCTTGTGGATCGCATGACCGCCAATGCTGAGATCGACAATGGTCTCTGCAACGCCGGGGTTGGCAGGGTCGGGCGGCCCCGGCGCCCCAAGACTCGCTATTTTGTGATTGAGGATAGAGTTCGAATTGTCGAACGTAAGCCCAAACCAATGCAACTTGTGATCCGGCAGCTCCACGCCAATGACCGGGATCTGCTTTTCACCGACGAACCGCAGCGGCGTCCGACAAACGCTCCAGTCGGGCGTGATTCCTTCTGGAAGATGGCCCGGCAGAACCGCAAAGCGCATCTGGTGGGCGCCCGGATCGAAAAAAATACGCGAATACCTCAGGGTGTCCATTCCCAGAACCGGCGGCCTGGCGTTATCACTCAGCACAGGGTATTCGACGAGGCTGGGCCCGAAATGAGCGCTGCCGACGCTGATTACCGGGCATCGAGCGATGTTAACCCCCCACACGCCCGCAACGACGCCCGCGACATCCTGCTGGGCGAGCGGGCGCAATTTCAGATCGGCTGCCATCGCCGGTGTTAGCGCCGTGCCCTCCGCGCCGGTGTCAAGCCGAACCTCAAATGTCGAGGACCCGATCTTAATCGTCACGTGGAGATAGGGGCCCGGCGCCGGCGCCAGTGGAACCGGGTTCGCATCGCTCATGCCCACGGCCTTGATCTCGGCGAGCGAAAGCCCCGAGGGATACCAGAGGGTGAGGCGGCGAGCGCCAAAATCAATGAGGCCAGCAAAATGTTGGAAGAACGGCCAGCCGAGGATTCCGTCGATGCGGAGCGGCGCGCCTGACACGCCAATTGATTTGAAGACAACGACGTCGAACCCTGATAGACGCGCCCCTCCCAAAAGCATATACGGGAGGCGCACAACCCGCACCGCCCCGGAGCCTTTCTGCGGCGGCGGCGTCGGGGCCTCGACCGTTCGAATGGTGAGTCCCGCTCTTTTCACGAAGGCGTCGGTAACGCCCGCGTTGATGGAACCCGTGTCCAGCATCATGCGGGCCTCGACGCCGCTGATCTCGACGGTTATTATCGGCACGCCATCGCCGGTGAACTCGATCGGTGTCGTTGTCGAACGGCGCGCCGCAGCGCCGGAGGCGCGGGTGGGAGCAATTGATAGACTGATCAAAACGAACAGGCACGATACCACAGCCTGCGCGCGGACGTTTTTCATGGAACTTCCTTCCCGACACGAACCGCGGCACGGCCCCCGGTGCGCCCCGAGCGCCGCGCCACCTCTATCCTCACCAGCCCAACTTCCGCAGTCGTGCGGGGTGGGCAATTCGGTCTCCACTCCAGGAAATAGCTGTAGTTGAAATACCACACTACCGGTTGACGGAAATGCGGAACTACAGCCAGGGCCAGGGGGGATGAGCTGTGATAGTTACGCCTCCCTGGGTGGGGCCGCTGGGGGCGGTGCTGCACTCCAGGCCGATTTTAACTGGACCGCATTTTAGGCCAAGCGTCCCGCCCACTCCGCCGGTCGTCGGGTCGTAGAAGATGGTACCCTGCCCTATGGAGATCGGAATTCCCGGGAATGACGTCGGATTTCCGAAGTGGAACGGTGGATTGTTGGCGAATGGCTGGTTTGAGTTGGGCGATGACGCGTCCAGGCAAACACCACTGCATTCCATAAGTGTCTGCTGAGCGGTCTTGCTCAGAGACGTGTTTTTCAAAAGGCAACTCAAACACGCAATAGTGTTCTTATGCTTGGGTGGGGGAGGCCCTTTGTGAGTGAATGGCCCGGTCGACGCCGACATGAACGTTCCCCCACCTACGCTCAGCAGCCCTTCGTCGGCGGCCTGCGCCTGCTGCTGCCGCCACGGCGTCTGCGCGCTGCCGTTCGTGTACCGCGCGACCGCGAACTGGTCATAAATGTTGTTGGACAGCACGTTCCCGGTGCCGTCCGTAATTACGCCGGCGGTTCCTCGATAATCCCAGTGATGGAATTCGTCGTTGCGCCGGATGATGGCGCCTCCGTTCAGATACTGGGCGCTCGTCGTCCAGCTCTGCCCCGTGAGGTCCGACTGCTGCTCCACCAGTTCTCCCGCTCCGCACGCCACCCCACATGGGAAGCGCGTCCAGACGTTGTTGACGTGGTCCTTCTTCGACCGCCGGCCTCCGTCCGATCCATACGCGTACTCATAGGCCAGGGTGCGCGTCCCATTCTGGTTCCGGGTGATGCTGAGCATCTGCCCTTCCTCATTATAAGCCATCTCCCGCGTATATCCCGGCCCGGGGAAGCTGGCGAGCGTGCCGTCATCGTTCCAGGTATAGACATCGGTCGTATTGAGCGCCGTGTCGACCACTTGCGTCAACCTGCCCGCCTGATCATAGGAGTAGGTCCCATTCTGCTGGACCACCCCGTTTGTCACGACATAGGCGCTCGTCCTCGCGCCTGAAGAGTCGTAGGTATAGGAGCCGGAATAGGTCGAAATCCCTGCCCTGCTCTCACTGGTCAACCGGTTCGCATGATCGTATCCGTAGCTCGTCACGTCACCGGACGGGCTCTCCGTTGCGGACTGGATCCGGCTGCCATTATCAAATGTTACGCTGTAGCCGATGATCAGCGCCTGGGTAGCCGTCATCCGGTGTACGATGGCCGTGGTCCGCCCGGCTGTATCGTATGTGTACGCCACTTCCGTTCCATTCGGATAGGTGATCACGTCGGGCTGGCTGTCGGGGGTGAAGCTGTAGCCGGCCGTGCCCGAGCTGTCCCCCACCGAGATAAGCCGGCTCGCCCCATCCCAACCGTACGAGATCGCCCTTGCCGAGCAGTCGGTCTGCGAAAGCATCCGCTGCCCCTTGTCGTAAGTGGCGGAGGTGTTGCCCGCCGCGCTGGTCATGGAGGTGCGATTGCCCCACGAATTATAACCGTACGTGCGGGCGCCCGTGCCATCCGACGTGGCGACCACCCTTCCCTCGGCGTCATAACCGATGGAGACGGAAGGATTGCCCGTGGTCGGGTAGCTCTTTCCGGTGACGCGGCCCCAGGCATCGTATTGGATATTGGTCACTGACCCCGCCGCCGAAGTCACCTGGGTAGGTCTGCCCATAACGTCGTAAGCTATCTGGGTAAGATGGTTCATGTTATCAACAATGCTCGTCATGTTGACGTATCGATCATGACTGAACTGGGAGGAATAGGCGGTGCTGTCCAGTTCGGGGTCCACGACCGACTCCTGCTTTACAGGCGCGGTGGCGCCCGTCGCGAATCCCGGTCATCCGTGACCGGTAAAGCCGTTAGATTTTCCTCACGGCGCGGCGTATTAAGGTGGAATCGCGCTGCGGGGGGATCAAGGAAGTTACCTTTACACTAACATAAGAATCAACGAATCCGCGGGGAGGAGTCGCTTTAATTTTTGACATCTGAGTTTATTAATTAAAAAAACAATCGGGTTAAAGCCGGTGCGCCGCGCATTCGCCGCTTTCTCGCACCGGTTTCCCGTACCGGCGCGGTCCGAGGCGGTCTCTCGCTGCCCGGAACGTGTACGGGGCGCGAGGTACGGCTCCCCTTCCCGCTTCGGGAAGGGATCAGGGAACAGGTCCAGGTCGGGGGATAGGTCCGACCTACGGATGGAATGCGCGCCGCATCCGATCCAGGCGGGCGAGGGAGGCGGCGAGGCGGTCTTCGCTGATCCGGCCTTGGGCGTACGCC
>DASRZA010000434.1:0-40386 GCA_035686845.1 Armatimonadota bacterium
TCAACCAGAACGGCCACATGTAGAGCCAGTCCATCTCATACTTCGCCGGCAGCTGCCCCACCACGGCAGGCGATCCACTCTTGAACGGGAAAAGTCCCGCGCAAAGCAATACCGTCCCAATCAGCATGAGATTGAGCAGCAGCGGCGGGTACGTTACCGGACGATTGATCCGGAGATAGTGCATCCAGAGGAAGAAGAAGAGCGCAAACGGCAGTCCGATGTGGAAGAAGAAGAACCGGGTCAGCGTAAAGTCGGTGATAAGGCTTCCGCCCTGGAAGAAATTCGCGAGCGAGCTTCCCACACCCGGGATGATGCTGTTGAGCGACCGGAGCATCCGGACGATCTCCTGCGAGAGGAGGTACGACCGCTGATCCCACACCAGCAGATAACCGGTAATTCCAATGAAGAGCGTGAACGTGATCAGAATCACGCCCGAAAGCCACGCCAGCGCCCGGAACTTGCGATATCGATCCGTCCACCAGACGCGGAAACCATGCAGCAGCGCCGCAATCATCATCCCATCCGCGCCGTACCGGTGAATCGCGCGCACGACGTTGCCAAACGGAACCTCGGGACCGGTCAGGTAGTTGACCGTAGCCCACGCGTTCTGGAGGTTCGGCACGAAGTACGCAAACAGCAGCACGCCCGAAAGCATGCAAACCCATAAAAAGAGATTGGTGATTCCGCCCAGGTAATAGTTGAAGTTGTACTGGTTCGGAAAAAGAATATTCCAGAAGCGATCGAACCAGAGCCAGAGGCGCGACGTTCCGACAATAAATCGCTTGTAAGCGTTACAAAAGCTGACGTATGCTTCCGACACCGGTAATAACTCCCGTTCCCCAGCAGCTGAAAAAGAGCGGCTGTATCATTCTTTCAGCGATACCACAAAATCAGCGCGAACTCAGCCGCGCATCCCCTTCGCCCGCAGAGCGATGTTTGTATCGCCCTTCAGATGCATCGTAGTCGTTTCATCGTTCACAGGCTCAACGAAGCGCTTCACAATCAGCATCACAAAACCGGATAGAAGGAACAAAATGCCCCACCACTTGATCTCATCACGCCAGATCGCCTGCGGACCCTGATCAATGTTCCGAACGTCAAGCTCGGTGTTCAGCAACGCGTTCGCCGCGCTGCCCAGCACCGGTGTGTTGATGAGTTTTTTGTCGATACCGTTCACCACGTCTGGTACCACCAGGGTGCTCGTGCCGCCTTTTCCCACAACCGATGGAGTGACCTGCGGGGGCAGCCCGGGCGCTGCGCCAAAGGAAAACGCCTCGACAAACCAGATCCAGAAGAGGATACAAATAAGGACGATAAAGCCGACAACCGCAATGATAAGGGCAGCCGCCCCGAAGGTGTCGAGCTCCCGGGCAAAATCGCGAAGTTTCTGTATCATCTTATCCGTCACTCATTCCAGAACCGCTCAACTGTCGATCGATACACCGATTATCCTCGCTCATCACCCGTGAGACTTCCTACGAGATCGCCCATGCGAAGATCCTTTGCTGGCGCCTTGCCCCGCCGATGAACCCACCAGTTCGGACGCCGGACCCGGCTCAACAGCTCCCCCGTTATCGGGGGTCGCGGGGTCCGCTCCGGCGCCGCTCCGGTCGCGCGCCGAAAGAAAGCGGTCATACAGCCCCAACCTTCGTTTCAACTTACCGGTCCGGCTGTCCTCGCGATACATGAAAAAGCCCAACGCGACACAACAAGCCAGCAAGAGCGCGACCGCTAACGCTCCTCCAAACAGATTCAGCAGCGGGTACGGATTTGGCCGCTCGCCGGACACCCGGCGAAAGACCGCAAAACATTGTGACAGCGATAGAATCGCCGCTGTCCAGAGCCCGGCGTTGAGCGCCTGGAACCGGAGCCATCGTGGATTCTCCCGATGCGCCCGGGCCGCAGATCGCACCCCTCCCACCAGGAGGAAGAGCGCTACCGTACCAACCACCGCTACCAGCAATGCGAACATCTTATTCCAATTCCAGCTAACTCACCGGCGGTTCGCCCCCACGCAGGTGGGGAAATCTGTCTCACCAGCTTGAGCGCGTCCCGTGATCCATCACGAAATCAGCCCGAAGCAAGCCACATAAATCAGCACAAAGAAAAAGCCTACGTAGAAGAGCGCGTACCGACGGTCCACGCCCACCGTCACCGGCGGAGGTATTTCGTCCTTCCAGGCCGCCTTCCGATTCGCCCAGCGACTCGGCAGATCTTTCAGCGTCCCGTAAAGGAACATGATAAGGGCGACACCGCCGATAATGAGCAGCATCTGAGTGTTAACCTTATCGCTCCACCACTCGATCTTGCCGGATGGAATCGTAAAGAACACCGGTTCATAGCCGCCCCAGATGCTGAGGGGCTTTAAGATCGGTCCGTAGGATTTCACGAGCCCCGCGCCCCATGCGAAGTGCATGAACGAAATAAACCCCGCGGCAGCCCAGGAGAGCATCACGCCATCAACCATGTCCGGGAAGGGGCGGATCAACCCCTTCTTCTTAAAGTGGGCGATGTGCCAGAACATCCCCACAAGGCAGAAGATGCCGGCCAGTGACATGATCCAGTACGGATCCTTGTGAATATCCGCGTGGTTTGTGATCAACAGGTGCGAGAATAGCAGCCAGTAGAACATGGCCAGCATCCCGAAGACAAATGTCATCGGTCGATCGAGCACCCGTCGCGATCCCCCCCGCTCAAAGAACGCCACCGCCATGGCGCCCACCGGGATCACAACGGTAATAATGGTCGCCCAGAACGGATCCTGCAGCCGGTACATGTGATAAAGGCCCAAAAAGTACCAATCCGAGAACATCCGCTCGGGAGTCTGGAATGGGTCAGCCCGAGCGCCCATCGTCGCCGGAAGCACCGCGGCCACAAAGATGAGCATTCCAAGGAAAAGCAGTTGGCTGAACCGTCCCATATTCAGGCGTCGGGAACCCATCCGTTGAAAATGGACTTCGGCGAGGATCATCAAGATCAGCGAGAGCGCGTAGTGACCCGCGTAAAACCGGGTCAGCGTCCCGGGGCCGAGGGATGCTCCCCCGAGCATCACCTCAGAGATGGTCCTGCCAAGTTGGAAGTTGGGAATGTGGAGATACTGTGCGAAGTACGGGTCGGCCAGATAGGTGGGGAAAGTTGCAAACACCTTCGTGGCCCAGAACGCTCGCTGGTTCCAGATCAGCAGATACCCGGTAAGCCCGGAGAACATCCCGAACACCAAAAGGCCGACCGACGTGATGTACGTCAACTCCTTCGGCTTACGAAGCTCGGCCGTGAAGTACATCCGGTAGACGCGCATCGTGCTCGTGATCAGGAATGCGTCCGCGGCGTATTTATGCAGCCCGCGGAAGAGCCAGCCGAGCGGCACGATATTCTGGATGTCCTGCACCGTGTCGTACGCCCGGTAGGGCGTCGGCACATAAAAAATCACCAGGTAAAAACCGGTGAAGAGAATAATCAGAAAGAAGAAGTACTGCATCGGGCCGAGGAGGAACCAGGGAGTATACCTCTGCTGGTCCACCTCGGTCTCATCAAACAGGTCGTAGTGCGCAGCACGCTCTTGCAGCCACTCAGTTACGGCCGCCATACGTTGCCCTCCGGACCGCGCCCGGGCCTGCCGGCGCGCGAAACAGTGTTAACAGAACCATCAGACGCGGTGATCCGGCAGCTAAGCAACGCCGCCCGACTCCACTCCCTTAGCAATCACCTCGCCCGCGTCGGTCAACTCGAAGAAGAAGAACCGCGGGGGCCTCGGGGCCGGGCCGCTGACCACCTTACCGAGCTTATTGTCATGCGCCGGATCAAACTGATCCAGATCATAAACGCTGAAGTGGCAGGGGCACGAGAAATACCCCTGATTAATCTTGGCGCCCGGATAGTTGTAGTTGCTCTGCACAACGGTGTTGTACTGCTTCCAGTACTGGTCGGTGCTGGGATTCGGACCGGCTTCAATCGCCGCCTTGGGCGCGCCCGGCATCGGCTGCGGGCCAAAATAGTTGAACACGCAGCCAAGATGCACGCAGATCCGGCTGAAAACCGCGATCTCAGCCTTTTCTATGCCCTCGGCGGTCTTCGGCGCCGCCGGGTCCGATGCAACGCCCGGTCCCGTCCGGAAATAGTTCGCGTACTTAACCGCTATCTCCTTAGGAAGCTTGACGACAAACCCGGGGATGGTGCTGCTGTTCAGATGCTCCGGAGTATACTCCACGTTCATCTGATTATAGACGAAGCTCTTCGCGCCCCAAACGTACGACAGCTCCGGATCGCTGACCTTCGCCGCAATCGATAGAAGCGCAGGAGGGGAATCCGGCGGCCGGTTATAGTCATAAGGCCCCAGTGTGGGGCGAAGCATTCTTATCAGCGGTGAGCTTGCCTCAATCGCGGCGCCCAGCAGCGGTATTCCCGCAGCCCAGGTTAACCCTCGCGCTATCAATCTTCTTCTTGAAATGTCATCTGCCATGATAATCCTCAGTCCTGCCTCTCGTCCGGTAAAGCCTGCTCTCGGGGCGGCAGACTCCTGAACGGACTACTCTAGGTCTGCCCACGGAGTCACGGTTACAAACATTTCTCGTTGGCCAGGCCGAAATCGACGCTGCCGGCCGCTGTTTGACCGTCAATCACCCTCGTTAAGTTTGCGGAGGCTGCTCGGCGATCAACTTCTGAATATTGGCCGGGTAATTATACGTGAACGCACGGATGTAATTGATAATCTCAATCCGCTGCGTGGGTGAGAGCTCTTCTTTCCACGCCGGCATAGCGGCGGGAGGTCGACCATCACTAATACTAATATAGAACCGCTGATCGGTCTTGTCCACCATCCAACCGAAGTCATTGAAGGCGCGCGGCGGCGGGTTGATTGAATTCGCCAGGTTTCCATCACCCAATCCCTTGGTTCCATGGCAAACGCTGCAATACCTTCCGAACGTAAGCCCGCCCTGCACCAGCGCCTGCGGCGTGGAATGGAATGTCCAGCAATAAAACACCGCATTCCAGAGCGACTGCTGCGGCGGAGTCGCGCTGGCGGCCAGGTTCTTGTTCTCCGAGGTCGACCTGATGACAGCCTTGAGCACATTGCTGTGACCCCAGTGGGCTGCGTCCGTGGCGGCCGGCTCGTACATATCTTTGTAGAACTCCTGCGGTGTCTTCGTCCAGGTGAAAACCGGATCCGAAAGGTCCGGGATTCCTGGCCTCGTCGGCTTACCAGCTATTCCATGGCAGGATTGACAATCCGCCTCGTACGTCGCTTTTCCAAACGTCGGGGCCTTGATCTTAGTAATAGGATCAGTCTCATCCCGGCCCGCGTCCACCTGACTGCTCGGCGCCGCTAAAACCGTGTTTACGACATACGCAGGCCCTTGAGTCTGCTCGAGGGGCGGCAGAGGCGGAATTGAGGTGGCATTGTTGATGGAAGGCTGGCAGCCTGCCGCCAGCAGGGCCGCCGGCGCCATCCCTAAGACGACGATGAATCGACCCCGACCAGCAGCGAGCGCAGTGACAAAACGTCCCCACCCCGAGAATACGGAATCGCGCTTTCGCAGTGGGCGTAAAAAAGTGTGACCTGAATTTGGCATAGGAATCAAGGTTGACATTAGAATCTCAATAACTCGTTGGATACCACATAATCATCGCCAGAACCACGGCGAGAATCATTAGCCCAAGCAGCCAGCCAGGAACGTAGCCGACGTGCTCCTCGATTCCCGCGATCATCGTGGAATGAGGCTCCTGGAACGGGCCCAGTGGGTGATCAGGATTGACGAACTCATCCGTGATCTCCCGGCTGACAGCCTTGATCGGGTTTTCATGCGCGGCGGGAGCGGGCGAGCCGGCCGCAGCCGGCGCCGTTTTTGCCGCCGCGACCACGTTTGGAGCTGGCCCGGAGGCGGGCGCCTCCGCAGGGGTTGGCTCGGCCGGCGGCGCAGTCTTTTCAGCCGGCCCGGAATCCGTCATGTTAATCTCTCCTGCCAAGGGCGAACGTTTCCGAAGCGCCGATCTTTAGCGGCTCCTCTGCGTCCAGCATCTGATACTTCGCCTCCTCGATTTCACGGAACTGCCCGCTGTTCATGGCGTAGAACAGGCAGAGAACCGCGGTTATAGCGAATGCAATTCCTATCATCACCACGATGATGTTGGCCGCCGCTGGCGCCATAACTCGCATGGTGTCCATCACGTCGCGCATCTTAAAAACCCTTTCCTACTCTCCGAGCCGGTCCAGTCCGGACCAACTCGATCAATCTCCTGGGCGCGCCAGGACGCCGCGAAGCGACCGCGGCGTCCTGGCGCTAGATCGTTTGCTACCGCGGCGTCACCCGACGATAATTCGGCAGACCACCACGCCGCATCCCGGTGGTTATGGAATTTGGCGTCGAGCGCCGCACGAGCGACGACGGTCCCGCGCTCGTCTTCGAGACCGCCGGGGCGCCCGCAGCCGCTACACCGCCAGGCACAATCCCCAGCCCACCGATGGGCCCACTGACCGACGGACGCAGCCCGGCCGGCGCCGGGGCTCCCGGATGACGCAGCGCCGCGGGCACGATATCGACCGGAAGCGTCAGCGGCTGCTCGCCACCCGGATTCGCGCCCGCTGGCGCCGGTGAGAAGAGCAGCGCGCCAAGCGGCGGCATTCCTTCCATACCGGGTTTAAGAAGCGGATGACCGGCGGCGTCCACCATCGGCTTGCCGTTCTTACCGATGAGCGGCTTGCCCGTTGACGCGTCGATCTCGTAACGATCCGCCATGTCCGCCTTGCGCCGGACCTCTTCGGGGGTTTGCCATCCGATTAGCCGGCCTGTCTTCTTGTCGAGAACCTTCCACTCCTCATCTGGCGGATGCAGCGTCGGGTTCGCCTGGGCGTTCACATACTGCAGAAACCGCACCAGGTACCATCGCTGCTCAGTCGTGAGCGTGAACATCCAGCGCGGCATCTGCGCGCCTGGAATGCCTTCGCTGATTCTCCAGAACCATTTCGCCTCGGTATAGTTGGCGTATTTCGGCAGCGTGAAGTTGGCCGGCGGCACCCACATGTCGCGCCCCGCGTAGCCATCGCCTCGACCGCTGAGTCCGTGGCAGGGAGAGCAGAACTGGTCAAACATCCCTTCGGCCTGAATAATCTGCCGCGTCGCATAGGGGATGGCCGTCGGCTCCGTGCGAGGAACGTACTTGTTCGAGTGCGGGTCCAGCACAAACCGGTATTCCCAGGGCACATCCGGCTGGGTCTCTTTCGTCACGGCGTTGCGGCGGCCGAGCGACTGGATATAGAGTACCAGGCAGTCCATGTCCGTCGCGTCCCGCCAGGTCTGATACTTGGCGTCGAAGTACTTAAAGCGATGGCCGTTCGCGTCGACGGGATAACGATCCATCAGGTACGCGAAGTCGGGCATGATAGAGCCGGGCCGGACACTGCGCGGATGGCTGATATGAATTTCATGCCATTCGTCCGGAAACTTGCCGCCTTCGTTGGAAAGATCGGGGCCGGTTCGCTCCGTGCCCAGCGCGGCCGGGCTGTCATAAACGTACTGGCCCGCTTCAGCGAGGGGGCCCTGGTCTCGATCCTGCTGCCGAACAAACTGGCTGTGGCAGTACCAGCACCCTTCCCGGAGGTAGACAGCCCGGCCGACGAGCTCCCGCGTTGTGTATGGCCGGACGCCGGGCGCCACTTTGGGTTGAAAAGTGACGTACGGCAGCACGACAACTCCAAAGACCACGGCCACAAAGGCAGCGGCAGCGCCGATGACCAGTGTGGAGACTACCGGATGCTTTGTGCTCCTCAGCACCATGAACGCGTAGCTGGTCACCGCCAGGAGGCTCACCAGGCCGACCCCGAGCGCTTGATAATTTATAGGCGAGTTATTCACAGAAGTCTCTCTTACGTTGGGCCGGGCTTATGAGCCGACCGCTGGCGGGACAATCGCATCCACAATCGCTCGTTCCATCGGCGTCGCCGGCTCCCGGGCCGTTACCGTCCGAAGCAGCATCCACGCGAAGATGCAGTGACCGATCAGCATCATCACACCGCTCAAGAACCGGAGCACCATCAACGGATAAAGCTGTACGAACACCTGGTATTCCGGTACGCCCAGGTTCCACATCGAAGCCTGTTCCAACCCGGCCATCGTAAGGGCAAAGAAGAAGCCAATGAACCCGATGGTCACCAGCCAGTAATGCGCTTCACCCAGCGCAACGCTGTAGAGCCGTCGGCCGGTGATACGGGGAATCATGTGGTAAGTGGCGCCATATACGAAGAAGCCGAACGATCCGAGCAGCGCGATGTGCGCGTGGGCCACAACCCAGTTGGTGAAGTGGATGTACCAGTTGACGGGCCGGGCAGCTTGAAACGGTCCCTGCAGGCAGGTGATCAGATAACAGATCACACCCGTGATCGTCCACCGGAGCGCCAGGTTGTTCATCACGATATCGAAGCGGCCCCGCACCGTCACCAGGAAGTTGGTGACCGCCGCGAATACCGGAATCAGCAGCAGCAGGCTGCTCACGATGGCCGCGCTCTTAAGCCATTCGGGGATCGGCGCCTGAAGGAGATGGTGCGCCCCGGTGGGGGCGTAAACCATCGCGATGCTCCAGAACCCGATCAGGGATAGCTTGTGGGAAAAGAGCGGCGCCCGGCTGATAATCGGGATGAGGTAATAAACCACCCCTACTCCGAGCGTGGTGAACCATAGGCCGAGCACGTTATGTCCATAGAACCAGTTCACCGCTGCGTCGTTAAGCCCGCTAAGACGCACGAAGCTTCGATGGCCGATCAGATACACGAGCGGGAACCAGAGAAAGGTTCCCATAAAGTACCAGAGCGAGATATAAAGCTGCTTCTCTTTGCGCTCCTGAACAGTTCGAAAAACGATGATGGCGACGCTGACGAGCCCGATCATTGTGACTACGGCAATAGGAGCGATCTGCTCGGCGTATTCCCGTCCCTCGGTGTGGCCCGTCAGTAAAGTGAGGTCGGTAAACAGCACCGCGAGATTCCACGCGACCATCGTAAAATTGCCGAGTCGTTCGCTCCAAAGCTTCACGCCTGTGAGCCGGGGGACAATATAGAGCACGGCGCCGACGAGACCCATCGAGACAAAACCGAAAAGCGCCGTGAGAACGTGGCTCGGCCGGATTCGGCCGATGCTCGCCTGGGGCAGATTGCTCAGAAAGTCCGGCGCCACGAATTTGATGGCGAGCAAAACCCCGAAGGACATCGCGATAATGCCCCAAAACGCCGACGAATAAAGCCAGTGCTTGGAGGAGCTAAAGTCTTCGTCGCTGCAAATACGCGCTAGCATGGTCTCGAGGAGTCCCTTTCCATCAATCCGCATCCGTTCCCCACGCCGGGGTCATAAAACGCGCGGCGCGGAGAAACTGAGCAGTTACAACTTCGAAAGCATAAAACCCGTTTCCGCAATGCAGCGGCATTTCCTGCAATACTCTCAAATTAATCGTCGCGATCCCGACAAACTGATTCACAATACGAGATTTACGAGTCAGATCAAGCGATTGAAACGGGAAATGCGGCGAGATTCAAGGCGGAAGCAATAAACGTTGTCCAGCGGGATACATCGCGGCCGGCTCGCTTCCAGCGCCCTCAATAGCGAGCATTTCGGACCTGCGAATCAGTGCGGCTCCGCTGGCGCCGCGCGGGGAACCGGAACCATTTGCGCGGCATGGTATGATAACGGCGAAAACGACCGGATACCCTCATTCGGTTCCCAGTATAGGCAGCGACTGAGGCTTTGTCAACGAACTCAGCGCCATCTAACGAATGCCGAAGCCACACCCACATTCGGCGCTCCGCCTTGCGCGCCTCGACGACGCGCCGTTTCTGTTAGCGATCTTCCTCGGATCGCAGCATCGTAAACTTCGCCTCTTCCACGTCTTCAAACTGCCCGGCGCGCGCTGCCCAGACGAAAATGCCGATCGCGGCCGCTGTAAGGATCAGCGCCACCGCCAGAAGTAATCCCGTAGTCCACATACTTGCTTTCCAAATATTGCGCCTGAGTCCCGCTCCAGAGCGTCAGACGTTTGTTTTACTATTACGCGTGCGCAGCGAATCATTCGACGACGCCGTTCGCTGCTGCGCCTCGGCGGTTTCCCGATTTACGATCCATCGCTCTTCGATAAGCGTCGCGATACGGGAGTCCGCATGCCTTGCTCAGTTGTCGAGCCGCGTCTCGGCGGCTCAGCCCCTGGTCCAACAGAGCGGCCAACAGCGCCTCAACGTCCAACTGATCCACGCCGGCGCCACTAGATAGTCTATCGAAAGCGGCGGTTGAACCTCTCGCGCGGTTTTCGGATTGCTCGGAACCGGTTGGCGCCCCACCCACGACAAGCGTGAATTCTCCTCTTCCTGCTTTCGGCCATCGATCCCGCGCCTCCTTCAAATTGCCGCGCCAGATTTCCTCATAGAGCTTGGTCAACTCCCGCGCGATAGTGATCGGCCGCGGCCCCAGCGCGTCCTCCAGCTCCCGTAATACTTGTGGAATGCGCAGAGGCGCCTCGAACAGGACAATAGTGCGGGGTTCGGCGCTCAACCGGGCCAGCGCCGCAAGCCGCTCAGACTTTTTACGGGGTAAGAACCCCTCAAACACGAATCGCCCCGGAGGCAGACCGGACGCGCTGAGAGCCGTGATAACCGCCGAGGGTCCGGGTATCGGAACGATGGAGAACCCCGCCCGGATGGCGCGAACCACGAGGCGAAATCCCGGATCGCTCACGCCCGGGGCGCCGGCATCGGTGACAAGAGCGATGTCCTGCCCGTCCGCCAGATGCCTTAAGAGAGCGTCTTCACGCTCCGGCGGGCTGTGATCATGGTACGAGATGGCCCGTGTGGTGATCTCGTAATGGTTGAGGAGATGACGAGTATGACGTGTATCTTCGGCGGCGATCAGGCTCACTTCTCGCAAAGTACGCAGCGCCCGCAGCGTGATATCTTCAAGATTCCCGATCGGGGTTGCGACGAGGAAAAGGGTTCCTGCCATCGAGAGACCGGGCGGCTAAGCCGTCGCGGTCTGCGCTCCGCGCAAGGGTGGAGTTTGCCGGCGCTGGCGCGCCCGTTCGCGGATCGCGTCGATCTGCTCATCGGTGATCGGCCGCTCAAAGCTCCGGGGGTTGGCGACCTGGAACCCATGCCTTTGCGCCAGCTCGCGCATGGTTCGAACCTGTTCCACACTCACCTTCTTGCCCAGAGTAAAGGGCTCATAGCGCCGATCAAGCGCCAGCAGCATGGTTTCGGCCATGCAAGCCAGGCAGAGGCCGGGTGGATAACCAAAGTCGATACCGAAATTAACGTCGCCGTACGGCTTGACCATTCCCCCTTCAATAACAAGAACGTCGTCGCGCTGCTCCACCACCCTGCGCGAGACGTCGCGCGGCCGGGCCACATCGCAGACCACGGCGCCCGATTTGATGTCAGCCGGGTCAATCACCGTATCGATCGCGCTGGTAACCGTAATCACCAGGTCCGCCTGCCGGATGCCGGAGGCGACTTCGGTAGAGACGGCGATCTGTCCCGGGCATTGAGGGCGGAGCTCTTCGGCGATGGCCTCCAGGTTCGCGTTATTCCGTCCGATCAGAGTCAGGCGCGATGCCTGCGTCGCTAATATCTGGGCGCAGGTTCTGCCGATGGAGCCGGTAGCGCCGACCACCGCAATTTCGGCGGGGAGGGCGATCTGCATCCGCTCGGCCATCTTCAGCGTCTCTTCAATCGCAACGGCAACGGTGAAGCTATTCCCGGTCGTAACGGCGATATCCAGCCGGCTCGAAACGGTAATTCCGCCATCACCCACCACAGAGGTCAGCGCGCCAAGCCCCAGAATCTTCGCGCCCATGTCTTGCGCAATCCGGCCGCATTCGGTGAGCCGGCTATACACAAATTCGATCGGGAGAGAGGAGAACTGGCGAGGTGTGAGGGGGCAAACGATGAACCAGCCCTCCGCTTCCGCGCCGGTGGGTGAGCGAACCCCCTTAATCTCGGAGATCGCCCAGGGATGCAGGCGCTTTAGCTTCCATTCTAAAACAGGCAGTGGCACATATCGTGCCCACGGATACTTCAGGCTGGCGTCCCGCCGCACGTCGACGGGATGGATCATAAACGCGAACTTTTCCAAAGGCCTCTTCCCCCCTCGCCGGCGCGGATTCGGACGCGGGATGGCGCGGCAGATGACCTCTGGGCGCCACGAGGATTATAACCCGCGAGAGGATGAGGAGTCAACGCAGTCCCGCGTTCTCTTCGCAGCCAACGTTGAAATGAGGACCGATGTTTGCCCGGCTGCAAAGGAGAAACGCGACCTGGGGTAGAATAGTTTATAATGGCGCGCATTTCAGCAGATCTTCGGATCCGATCGAACCGGCGCGCCAACACGAAAGGATAGATCAGATGGGGCGACTCTATATCGAAGGCGCAGGCTTCTCGTTGGAAAGTGCGACCGAGCGCACGCCGGACGCCGCAAAATATTACATTTTCCTGAATGAGCGGGTTGACTGCAGCTATGAAACGCGGGAGGAGGCGCTGGAAGAATATCATCGTCGTTGTCGCGATTATTGGAACGCTAAGCTTGAAAGCGCGAGGAACAGTGAGCGTTTAATGGGCGCTCGAGGACTTCTCTCGCTGGACAAATCCGATCTGAACGCGTGGAACGAGCTTGCGCGCAATGGCAGCCAGAGCGAGAAGGCGAAGGCAGCTTTCTGGATTCGCAAGCTTGGCGGCGAACCGGAAGTTTCAAACGGTCTCTCCTGAACACCGGGAGGGATTAACTTCAAAGCCCGGATTGAACATCAAGGAACAGAACAGGCAGGGAGATTCTCGTTGAGCAGTCTTGGAGAGACGCTGCGGAGCGCGCGGCAGAGCAAGGGGTTGACCACGGAGCAGGTATCGGAGGCGATTCATATCAACCCGTCATATCTCTCTGCGCTGGAAGAGGAACGGTTGGACGAGTTTCCTGCCGAGGTGTACGCCAGGGGATTCCTGAGGAGTTATGCGTCGTTTTTGGGACTGGATCCGGCGCCTCTGCTGGATGAATTTCACGCGCTGCGTCACCCACCGGGCGCCGAGGCGCCTCCCTCCCGGCGCCGCCACCGGCCGGACACCGCTCAGGCGCCGGGTATCTCGGAACCGGCTTCCGGGTCGTCAAGTCCGCTCTTCCCGTACGCGCGCGCGGAATACGGAGGAAGCCGGCACCGGCCGATCGGGATCGCGCTTGCGGTGATCGCGTTCGTTATCATTCTGATGCTTGGCTACGCGCGAGGCGCCGGCTATCTCTCCTCGATCGGCGCGCGGCTGCGGCGCCATTCAGCCGCGGCGCCAATCCGGACGGCGCCGCCAGTGATCAAGCGGCCGAGTCCGAAAGCGGCGCCGGTCAAGTTTCACGGCGCTCCGGTCACCTTGTCCCTTCACTTTACCGGCTTCGCATACGTGAACGTGAAGACCGACGCGGGATCCAATCCAAATCTCGATGGGCTGTATCAGCCCGGCCAGCACCAGACGTGGAAGGGGCGTAAACTGGTGACGCTCTATGCCGACCGGGGGAATGACGTGACGGCCACCCTCAATGGCAAGAGCCTCGGGCCGCTCGCTCATCGCGCACGAAAAGTGTGGTACTGGTTCAAGGCGGGTCCCAACAATACGGCGGCGTGGGGAATCGGGAAGCCCGCCGCGGCAAATTCGACCGCGGCGACACTGTCTAAGTCAACCGCCGCGACATCGGCGAATTCAGCCGCCGCGCGGGCCCTGAAGCAGCCGGCAGCGCCACCGGGCGCGGTTAAGCCGGTTGGGTCGTCAACCTGACCGGCCCGGCCACGCGAGAGCAGATTGCGGAGTTCAATTATACCGTAAGTCTTGAGACTCTCATTCAACATATCATTGGCGCCTGTCCGGCATTCGGGCACGTGCGGCCAGAATGTCTGCTGCCAACTCTCACACAATCACGGGTGGGGGGCTGCCACGGGGTTTATGCGACCATCCGGGCGCTCCGGTTCCCCGGCGGAGCTGCGGAACTGGAACGCGGAGGGCAGACCTATCGCTGGCCTCGATTGACATTTGAGGGCCGGGACATATTGTACGTCATCGACTTCATGATGCCCCGATTCGCCGATCTCCCACTGCGGAACAAGCTCACCACCGTCTTTCACGAGCTCTATCATATCAGTCCGCGGTGCGATGGGGATCTGCGCCGCTTTCCCGGAAAAAACTATGCCCACGGTTCATCCCGGGAAGCATATAATGCCCGTCTTCAGCCCTGGATCGACGATTACCTCAATGGCGACAGCGCGGCCCGTGTAACCGAATTCCTCGATCTCAGCTTCGCCGATCTCCAGGCCCGACACACCCGGGTCGTAGGTCGAAAGATCCAGCCCATTCGCCCCGTTCGAGTTCGATAGCAAGTAGGTGTTAGGTATTAGGTGTTAGGTATTAGGTGCTGGGGCATGGGTGTTGGGGATAAGGTATGCGAGTTCCAAGCGGCCCGGCGCTGCAACCCTCGAGCTTCGGTGGCAGCTCGTTCTGAGTCCGTACAGCGCCGACCTATGGCCCTGCCGGAGTCGGAGTCTTTGAGGGCGGATTCCCGGTCACAGCCAACAGCCTCGACAGCAGTTGATCGGGTGGTAACTTCGTCTCGGGATCGTAGGTCAGGTCGAGCGCAACACCGTTCCAGGGCCACTTCTTCACGTTAGTGGTGAGCTGTCGCTCTACCATTTGAACTGTTCCACGGTCGTCCACGTTAACCCGATCGATATCCGCGCCTGGCCGCGCGGTGACGGTCCTCAGAATGGTGTCGTAGACGGCGACCGGGTGCGCCTCACTCAGCACCGGCTCGGCGGGATTATTCCAGGAGATGAACCAATTCTGCCCCTCTACGAGTACCGGGATTGTCGTGTGAGCGGCGGCTCGGGCGACGCCGAGCAGCCGGCGCAGCATCTCCTGATCTTCCTGCGCCAGGAACTTTGCCCATTCATTCCGGATCGCCTGGTTTTCTTCTGGGTCATCAAACTCCGGCAGAGATTCATCCAGGTTATGGTTAAACAGGGTGAAGTCAATGTCGATCGGATCAACGTGATATTTTCGAAGGAACGCCAACCGTGACGTCAGCGTGAAGCCCATATTGAATTCCGCTTGACCCATGCCGGTTAGGCTCGTCCCCTCATAACCGTTCGGGTTAATGGATCGCCAGACGATGCCAGCGATACCAGGAACTGCGCTCGCCCGGCCCACGATGTCAACCAATTGATCCTGCACTTCGCTGGAGAACGGACTTACGTCGAACTCCGCCGGCCACGGTGGTTGAGGCAGGCCCGTCTCGCTCTCAGACCGTTCCCGCTCCCGATCATTGATCTGCGCGGTATCTTCACCCATAATGTTCAAATCTCTGGCGGAGGCGGGAGTATTCGCGCCCCAGCGAGTCAGGTTTATCAAGGGCAGCACGAAGATTCCGGTCCCATCCGTGGCCTTTACCGCCTCCGTCAACAGATCCATCCGGAAGGAGGGCGACGCCTCTCCGGCGGCGTGATGCGGCGCGGGGTCAGCGGCATTCGGGAGATAGGGTCCCGAGACGACCAGCCACATTTCGTTAAGACCGAGCTTCTCCATCGGCCCGATCAACGCGTCGACTTCCGCCGGAGTCCTCGGTTGAACGATGGCCGCTCTGTGCTTGTACGGCCGGATCAGGTCCGCCACAGATGGCGCATTCATGATCGGGGGCGGCGGCGACTCCAGCTGCTTGATCATGGCGAGGACCTTCGCCGTACCCGGCGGGGGAAAAAGACTTCGTGGATCTATTACCTGCGTGAGGTCCAACGGCCCGGAAAGTTTCGAAGAAACAGCCTCAAGCTTTAATTCACTCATGAGCATTACCGGCGCATCCTGGCCGGCGGGAACCTTGTCGACGATACCACGAGCGAGATTCTGCTGGGCAGGGGTAAGTTGATCGAGCGGCGCCGTAAGTATCGGGCCGCGCGGCCCCCGCTGCCTCTCCATTTGATTCGCCTCGCGTATCTGTTCAGGCGAAAGAGGAAGCGAGTCACTGCTGAAAGGCAGGTCATTCACCAACCGCCGGTCCTCCAGTGCCTTCTGCGCGTTTTCGAGCGCGGGGCGCACGCTGGTTTCGAGCGACTGCTGATATTGCGAAATTATGGCGCGGCGGGTCCCTACCCCCATCCGATCGTCGGTGAGCACAAAGGCCGGACCTACGTTCCGATAGGTCCCGGTGAGGTCGAACGCGAGCGCCTGCAGCAGATCGCGTGTCGGGGCCGTCGCCGTGGTCCCTATTACGGTTAACGTCTTCGATTCACTTCGTCGATCGACGTAGATTTCGGTATGTGTTGTCAAACCGATCCGTCCAACAAGATCGCCCACCGTCTTCAGGCCGGTTACTGGAATGAGCGAATCAAAACCCTGATCCTTAAGGTTTAACTCCCCTGGTTTAGGGCTGTTAGGCACGATAGAACGTACCGGCTGCCCGTACAGTTTGCCCTGAGCCGAGAGGGGTCGGGCGTAGAATCGAGGCGTCTTGGACGGGACAGGCGGCACGCTGAAACTGGATTGCACAGGGGTACTATCCGGCGTCTGAATCCACATAGCTATCTTCCGCGTCGCCCGGATACGGCTCTGCAGCAAATCCTGCGCTGAAATGGTCACCGTCAGCCACTTAACGGGCGGCGACTCCCGCGGTGAGCTCACGTCCGCCTGGAGGGATTCCCCCTGGAAAAGGTCGGCAAACAATCTACGCTGCAAGCCATCGTTAAGGTCATCCATCCCCAACCCCCGGGAACTGGTGAACGCCTGCCACTGCGCGTCATCGAGGCTGGCGCCCAGAAGTTGTAGGGCCTCATCCGGCGGGGGGTTGACCCCAGGACCCTGTCCGGCTGGATGAATGTTCAGGATCACCATCGTCGGGGGCGCGATGGCAATTACGCTGCCGAACGGCTGCAGCAGTCGTCCGTAAGCGTCCGCGACTCCGCCCAGCAATGAATGCTCTGAAGGCGGCACGGCGCCCTTCGGAAGCAATGTCCGATCTGCGGCGACGGCAATGGCCACGCCGCCGGTGGGCGGTTGAGCCGCGGCCAGTGAAACGGCAAGATCCGGCTCGTCCGCCGGCGTCTGCGCCATTCCGGGCCAGGAAATCAGCACCGCGGCCAGCGTCAGAAACAGAGTCGTCTTTAACATGCAGTTGAGCCTCCAGCCGTCCCTTGTTTATCCGAGGGCCCGATGATGCCCACCTGACGACGGAGGTCTTAGGTCTTAGTTTGGATCAGGAGTTGGGCATCGGCTCCCTGCGGGGAGCGGCGGCGCGCCGGCAGAGATTAGCAATAGTCCCGCGGGGACCACGGGGCGTCATATCGCGACCCGGTTCCCGAGGCCTCCCTTTTTCCTCTTCGGTTCCCTTCGTGCCCTTCGCGGGATCTTCGTGCCCTTCGTGTTCGTTTTTGGGCCGTAGCAGGGGCCACGGGCCGGAACGCGGCGGCCGGCGTTCACTACCGCGTCATGGAGCGTCGCGGACCCCGGGGGCGTCTCGTCGCGGCCCGGTTACGGAGGCCTCTCTTTTTCCTCTTCGGTTCCCTTCGTGCCCTTCGCGGGATCTCCGTGCCCTTCGCGGGATCTTCGTGCCCTTCGTGTTCGTTTTTGGGCCGTCGGAGAAAAAACGCAAGTAGGACATCATCACAGGGATGTACACCTCTACGGCGCATCTGTTTCGACGTTAAAGATTGATAGCCCTTCCCATGGCGACGAGCGCCGCCTCTTTGATGGCTTCGGGGAGCGTGGGATGGGCGTGGACGGTGAGGGCAAGATCGTCCACGGACGCCTGAAACGCGATCGCAAGGCTTGCTTCGGAAATGAGGTCGGACGCCCGGGCGCCAAGAATATGAACGCCCAGGAGCCGGCGGCTGCCGGCATCGGCGACGACTTTTACAAAACCTTCCGTTTCGTTCATCGCGCGTGCCCGGCCGCTGGCGCTGAATGGAAACTTCCCGACCAAGACGTTTCCACCGCGCTCCCGCGCCTCTTCTTCGCTCAATCCCACGCTCGCCACTTCCGGCCAGGTATAAACCACGCGAGCGATCGCGTCATAGTCCACGACGCCAATACCGCCGCCGGCAATTGCAGCGGCCGCCATTCCCTCCTCCATCGCCTCGTGCGCGAGCATGAAACCGCCGATGGCGTCTCCGACAGCGTAAATCTTGCCGACCCCGGTATGAAACGAGCGATCGACGACGACGGCGCCCCGCCGGTCGAACCGGATGCCCAGCTTTTCGGCGTCCAATCCCGCGGTGTTCGGACGGCGGCCGATGGCAACGAGCACGTGCTCTCCCTCAATCGGATCGGCGCCTTCGATGGCGACGCGCACGCCGCTATCACCCTTCTCCACACCTGCCACTCGAACGCCGGTTCGAAAATCGAAGCCCTGTTTCCCAAGAATCGCCCTGGCGCCGGAGGAGAGATCCGCGTCCAGGCCAGGCAGAATCGTCGGCGCCATTTCCAGCACAGTCACGCGCGCGCCCAGACGCAGCCAGACACTGCCAAGTTCCAAACCGATAACGCCGCCGCCGATGACGATCAGGTGTTCGGGAACTCGGCGCAGCGCCAGCGCCCCGGTCGAGGAGAGAATACGCTTCTCGTCGAACGGTGAGCCGGGGAGGGCCGCCGCCGTAGAGCCAGTCGCGATAATGATCGTGTCTGCGGTGACCTCCCTACTGCCGCCGTCGCCGCCAGCCGCCTCGATCCGATCCGTCGCAATAAAGCGACCGGCGCCACGGATCCACTCCACCCCGCTCTTGCGGAAGAGATGCTCGATGCCGCGCGTGAACCCCTGGACTACTTTCTCTTTGCGATCCATCATCACGTCAACATCCATGGCGGCGCCATCGACCCGGATCCCGTGAGCGCTCGCGCCGGCCTGGATCTGGTGAAAGAGTTCGGTGGAATCCAGCAGCGCCTTCGATGGAATACAGCCGATGTTCAGGCAGGTTCCTCCCAGCGTGCTGTCTTTTTCGACACACGCCACCCGCTTTCCGAGCTGGGCCGCGCGCAGCGCCGCCGTATATCCGCCCGGTCCACCGCCGATCACCACAAGGTCAAAGCTGCCGTCATCTACTGGCATTGCCGCCTTCGTTCCAAGTCCCCTACCCTTCAAGCAGCAGCGATTCCGGGTCCTCAATCAGCTCTTTGATCCGGCTGAGAAAGAGGACAGCCTCGCGTCCATCGACCACCCTGTGATCGTACGAGAGCGCCAGAATCATCATCGGCCGGATGACGACCTCGCCCTGCCGAGCGACCGGGCGATCTTCGATGCGGTGCATCCCTAAGATTCCGACCTGCGGAGGGTTCAAGATGGGTGTGGAGAAGAGAGAGCCGAAGACGCCGCCGTTGGTAATGGTGAACGTGCCGCCCATCAATTCTTCGAGTGTCAGCGTGTTCTCCCGTGCCCGTTTCGCCATTCCCGCAATCGCATTTTCGATCGCGGCAAAACTCTTTCGATCCGCGTCTCGGAGAACCGGAACCACCAACCCTTCGTCAGTAGACACCGCGATCCCGATGTCGTAGTAATGTTTCAAGACCAGCTCCTCGCCCTGAAGCTCCGAGTTCAGGAGAGGAAGCGCCTTTAGCGCGCCCACTGCCGCCCGGGTGAAGAAGGACATAAAGCCGAGTCCGACCCCGTGCCGCTCCTGGAATGAGGCCTTCCGGCGCTTCCGGATCTGCATCACGGCGTTCATGTCGACCTCGTTAAAAGTGGTGAGAATCGCGGCCGTCTGCTGCGCTTCGACAAGCCGGCGGGCGATGGTCAAGCGACGCCGGGAGAGCCGGACACGCTCCTCCCTTTCCCCGGCTGGCGGCGCTGCCGCCGCGGTGGGCGCCGCCGGCGGGGTCGGAGATGGAGGTTCGGCGGCAGTCTTCGCGGCGGTTGATGGTGGCGGGGCCGTCGCGGGGGCAGGTTGACCTGCCGGCTGCGCCGCGCTCGTCACGTCTTCCAGCGTGATACGGCCCGCCGGGCCGCTGCCCGTGAGGTGAGCGAGATCCACGCCCGTTTCGGCCGCGGCGCGGCGGGCCGCCGGGCCGGCGGGCGCATCTTCTTGAGGAGGTCGACCAGCAGGCCCCGGCGCGGCTGACGCTGGCTCGGCGACAGCCGGCTCGGCTCTTGATGGTTCGGGGTGACCGGCTTCACCTGGCCCCGGTTTAGCGGGACCGCGTTCCTGGGGACCGGCGCCGGCGGACCTGGGTTCGGCGGGACCGGGCGCAGGCCCTTCTGCCCGAGGGGTTTCCGCGCCAGGCTTCTGCGAGGGAGGGTTCGCGGGCGCGCCCGTCGCAGGAGCTTCTGCTCCCGGATTTGCGGACTCGGGAGATGGCGCCCCTGCATGCTCCTGAAGCGAGCCGAGGACTTCGCCGACCTTTACGGTATCGCCGGAGCCGTGCGCAATCTTTTCGAGCGTTCCGTCGGTCTCGGCGGTCACCTCCACGTTTACCTTCTCCGTCTCCAGCTCCACCAGTGGATCCCCGATAGCCACCGCCTCGCCTTCCTTCTTGAGCCAGCGGCCCACGGTTGCCTCTGGCACCGACTCGCCCAGCGGCGGGACTTTAACATCAATCGACATGCGCTGCTCCCATTTCTTCAGTCTGGTCTTTAGTCTGGCTCGATTCGTCGTCCACCTGGCCCAACACCGGCGAAATCTTTTTCATCTCTATTCATCTGTGCTGGCCGGTTTCTCTTGCGGGCCGTTCCCGACAGGTTCGGCTTCCGATCCTCGCGCCTCGGCGACGATGCGGGCCTGTTCGGCGACGTGGAGATCGGCCAGTCCTTCGGCAGGACTGGCGCGGGGCGGACGGCCGATATACCGGACGGGAACAGGGCCGGCGGATCCATCAATCCGGGCGCGCGCTTCACTGAGATCCCGAAGCCGCGGTTCCATATAGCCCCACCCGCCCATGTTTTCGGGTTCTTCTTGCACCCAGACAATCTCATTCAGATCCGGACAGGAGTTCATTGCTGCGGTGATTCCCACTTCCGGGAACGGATAAAGCTCCTCCACTCGGACCAGAGCCAACGTATCCGGAATACTATCAGCGATCAGATCGTAATAGACTTTACCGCTGCAGAGCAGCAGCCGTTTCACGGTATCAGGATGCGGGTCGCTAATCACCGCCTGGAAACGGCCATCTGACAGATCCTCCACGCGTGCCGCGGCGCCCGGATGCCGCAGCAGGCTCTTGGGAGTCATTACAATGAGCGGTCGTGGATCACACGACAGCAGCGCGGCCTGGTCTCGCAGCAGATGAAAGTACTGGGCTGCCGTGGTGCAGTTGACGACACGCAGATTGTCGTCCGCGGCGAGCTGCAGGAACCGTTCAAGCCGGGCGCTGGAATGATCCGGTCCCTGGCCCTCGTAGCCATGGGGCAGGAGTAATACCAGGCCCGGCTCCTGCCGCCACTTGGCCTTTGCGGCCGCGATAAACTCGTCCATATAAACCTGCGCGGCGTTCACGAAATCCCCGAACTGCGCCTCCCAGAGCGTGAGTGTTCCGGGCGAATGGACGCTGTATCCATATTCGAACCCGAGAACCGCGTTCTCCGAGAGCGGACTGTTGTACAGCGCGAATGACGCTCGGGCCGCATGCAGCGCCTGCAGCGCGGTATGAGTGGCCCCGGTTGCAGCATCGTGCAGTGTGAGATGTCGCTGGCCAAAAGTGCCGCGAATGGTATCCTGGCCGGACAGCCGGATCGGGATGCCGAATTCGAGGATCGTGGCGAAAGCCAGCGACTCCGCCTGCGCCCAATCAATAGCTCGATCGGGCGCGTCCGGTCGAACCGATGCCCGCCGGCGATCCATTACCCGCGCCAGCGTCGGGTGGAGCGTAAAGTCGTCGGGCAAGCTGAGCAGCTCCTCATTCAGAGCCTGAAGAGCCTCGATGCTGGCGGGCGGCATCTCCACTTCATCGACCAGGTCGCCCAGCTCTCCGCACACCTCCTCCTCAGCAGGGGGACTGTCATCCTCAACTGCTTGCCGGCGCGCCTCCTCCATTTCACGCAGCGCGGATTTCAGCCGGCCGTTGGCTTCCCCGGCCGAAAGCTCGTCCGCCTCCTCCAATTTCTTCGCCCAGATCGCCCGGATTGTGGGCCGCGCCCGAATCACCTCGTACATGCTCGGCTGCGTGAAGGATGGCTCGTCACCCTCGTTGTGCCCCCACCGGCGGTAGCCGATCAGGTCGATCAAAAAGTCCTTGTGAAACTGATCCCGGTAGGCGCACGCGAGCCGGGCGGCGGCCAGGCAGGCCTCCGGATCGTCGGCGTTCACGTGAACGATCGGGATTTCAAAACCCCTGGCGAGATCGCTGGCATAGAGCGTGGAGCGGCCATCGGAGGGGTTTGTCGTAAACCCGATCTGGTTGTTGACGATGATGTGAATGGTCCCGCCGGTCTGATAGCCGGAGAGGCGGGAAAGGTTCAATGTCTCCGCCACGATTCCCTCTCCTGGAAAAGCGGCGTCGCCATGGATGAGTACGGCGAGCGCTGCTTCGAGATCTTGCGTGGGAGGGCCGGGCCGGTTACGGCGATCCTGCGCCGCCCGCGCCATCCCCTCGACGACCGGGTTGACGAACTCCAGATGGCTCGGGTTGGGTGTCAGTGTGATGGAAACTTGCAGAAACTTGGAATCGTTCTGCGTCTCAGAGGCGCCGAGTTGCGCGCCGAGATGATATTTCACGTCACCCGTCCAGCCCTCCTCAATGTGTTCGGTGGGAGCGTGCCCGCCGGCCCCGGATTTGTGCTCGAACTGCGCGATAATCGCTGCGAATGGTTTCTGGAGCACGTGAGCGAGCACCGCGAGCCTGCCCCGGTGCGCCATGCCGATCAAGACCTCCCGGTTCCCGCGCCGTGTCTGGCAGTGAATGGCTTCATCGAGGAGCGGCACCAGCATATCGGCGCCTTGAATCGAGAATCGTTTCTGAGCCGGGAAGGCGCGATGGAGAAACTGCTCGAAGGCCTCGATCTGGGTCAGGCGATCCAACAACTGCCGGCGAGAGGCTGGAGACATCCGGCCTCTAAAGCGCCTCTTCTCCGCCGCTTCCCGGAGCCAGGCCCGCTCCTCGGGGTTATGAACGTGCTCGTAATCGTAGCCCGTTCCGCCACAGTAGATCGATTGCAGCCGCTCAATCGCCTCCCAGGTGTTATCGGCGCCAAGCGCCGCCGGCCCACCCACCACACTCGCCGGCAGCCGTTTGAGATCTTCCTCAGTGATGCCGTGGGTCTCCAGTTGAAGCTGGGGATCGCCCGGCGGGCTGCTCCCGAGCGGATCGACGTGAGCGTTCAAATGGCCCCGCTCCCGGATCGCCTCACTCAGATTGGCCGCCTCCCGGGCATGAACCAGTTCCGATTCCTGGGGAGGCGCCGTGACGGACGGCGCTGTGCCTCCATCCATGAAGCCGTTCGCCTCGAAAAACGCGCGCGTACGCGGATCCACCGAACCGGGATCCCGCTTGAACCGCTCGAACATGTCAAGGACATAGCCCGCGTTCGGGCCGTAAAACGAATTCAGATCCGCCATACGTCCAAATCCATCAGTCTTTACAATTGCTCACACCATCTCTGGTTCAGGATAGCACGTACTGGGACGGAGGGAGATGAGTGTGGGTGTGTGAGTGTGTGGGACGGAGGTCGGATCAAGAAACCGGACATAACAAGCGCATCCTGTACCTCGCGCCCGGCGCTCCGCGCCAGATCGGACCAAATGGTTCAGCGCCGATCTCTATTTGACCGCCCAAAAATAGGCTGATGCCGATCGTGCTCGCAGCTCTTCGGTCGCCATCTGGCGTCGTAGATGTTGTTCGAATTCCATGGCCTCGGCCCGGGTGAGCACCCTTTGGACTGCTTCTTCGAGGCTCGGGACTCGCGGATTGGCGGGCGTTCTCCAAACGACGCCCCAGTCGGGACGCTGAGATTGTCTTGCAATGAACGCCTCGAGAGTTACGTGGGTGTCACGAAAGCCGGCCGAGTCCGCAAAATTAAGTAGATCGCGCTCGTCGAAGTCCATCATGGGATCGGGACCTTGTGAATCGATATCTGCAAAGACAGCCGCGCGTACCTTGCGAGCGATCTCTATGATCGCCGAGACGTCATATCCTTGAAAAACGCGCTCGCTGTCCACGTAGCCAAACCTATTGATTGGCTCGAACCCGGAAAGTCTACCGCCGGGCTTCAAAACGCGATAAAATTCCCGGAATGCATCTTGCTTCCGCTGAACATAGATCAGGACCGACCGCATGACGACGGCATCCACGGAATCATCATCCACTCCCCAAAGATCTTCGGCCGCGGCTAATACGAACTCAAACTGGCCAATCGTATTTGACGCCTGCGCGAACTCCCGGCAGTGCTCAAGCAAATCGGACGATATGTCGCTTACTATAACCCTTCCGGATTCCCCGACTCGCTTCAGCGCCTCGAACGACAAAAGACCGTCGCCGGCGCCAACGTCAAGAACAACGTTTCCGGGACCTAACATCGAGTTACTGAGTACCCGATTCCTGACGGGCGTCAGCGCTCCCAGAATCGCGTCCCGTTGCCGTGAATCACCACCGAATCGCCTCTCGAGCACCCATTGCGCCCACTGATCACGTGAATCCATCATCAAAAGCCTCACATATAAAGCTCTGCGAATCCAACGCTCCGACGCTGCCGACCCGGTACCCCCGCCTCGCGCCTCGCGCCCGCTATCCTATCCCCGGCAGTTGCCGCTGCAATTGCCCTGCCAGCCCCGCCAGCGCCTCAAGCGACATCGCAGTCAATTCCGCTCGCGGGGTTTTACCGCGCTTTAGGATCTTCTACAGCAACTGGACATGCTCGGCTATGGGAACCTTCACGAGGTATTCTCCGGCCTCTATCCAGGTGGCGTCGGCCTCGGCTTGCGTAGATTCCAATTTGACCCTGGCGGATTCGGCTTCCACACGGGCCGACGCTATTCTCTTACTCAAAGCTTCCGACTCCACCCGCTGGCCATCCCCAACCGCCTGCCACTTAGCCAATGCCTCCACGAGTTCGGCCTGTACCTCCGCCATCGCGCTCGCCTGGGTTAGCGCATCCCTACGCGCCTTGAGACGTGCTTCATAGATCTCCCTCTGAAAGCCTACCTCTGCCACTTCCCTCAGCCTCTCCGCTTCCATCAGTCTCTCCGCAGCCTGGCGCCTTCAAAACTATCTTACCACAGTCAGCCACCGCGCTCCGTACCTCGTGCCTCGCGCCCTGTACCTCGCCCCCCGCGCCCCGTACCTCGCGCCCGCGCCCCGTACCTCGCGCCCCGTACCTCGCGCCCGTTGTCCCGCTACAGTGAGTCAGGGATTACGGTCGAACGGAGGGGAATCATGGCGATGGGCTTTACAGGAATTGATCATCCGGCGGTGGCGGCGGCGGATCCGGAGTCGCTGGCGGTGTGGTACTGTGAGGTCCTCGGCTATACGCGGGCGTTCAAGCTGGACCGGGCCGGGCATTCGCCGCTCCCGGTCTTCATTCTGCGCGCGCCGGATGGTACTCTGTTAGAGGTGATGCCAGAGGATGACACGGCCCGTCCCGAGCGAACAACCTGGACGCCGGGCTGGAGTCACCTCGCGCTGCGGGTGGCTGATTTCGAGACCGCAGCCGCCTATCTTGAGAGTAAAGGAGCGCGCTGGTCGGGCCCGGAGGTAGAAGCTACCGGCGGCGGCCGGCTCCGCAGTTTTCTTGACCCAGACGGCAACATGCTCCAGATTGTCGCGCGCGATTGATTCACGGGTGTGTTCGTGTGTGGGTGTGTGGGAGTGACTGATGGCTTTTGAGTATCCGGAGACGAAAACGCACGATGTGGTTGAGAACCTTCACGGTGTGGAAGTGGTGGACCCGTACCGGTGGCTGGAGGATCAGAATAGCCCGGAGACCCGGGCATGGATCGAGGAGCAGAATAAGCTAACCCGGTCGGTGCTCGATCCTCTTGACGGGCGGAAGGCGATTGAACAGCGGCTCTCGGAACTGATGAAGATAGACTCGATCGGGATGCCAATCGCTCGCGGCGGTCGTTACTTCTTCATGCGGCGGAGGGCAGACCAGGATCTCTTTTTGATCATGATGCGCGAGGGCGGCGCCGATCATATCCTGATCGATCCTCATCCCATGAGCGCGGATCATACGACGAGCGTGCAGCTTCTGGATGTTTCGGACGATGGCAGGCTGATCGCCTACGCTATCCGAGCGGGCGGCGAAGACGAGACGACGATTCGCCTGTTCGACGTGGATTCGCTCTGGGATCTGGAAGAAGTACTTCCCCGTGCCCGCTACTTCGGTGTCTCGCTCAAGCCGGACAAGTCGGGCTTCTACTACACCCGTCATGAGTCTGAAGGGCCGCGGGTCTATTATCATCCCATGGGCCCCGATCCGGCATCCGACGTCCGGATCTTCGGCGAGGGCTATGGCCCGGAAAAGATTATCAGCGCCGGACTTTCCGAAGATGGCCGGATGCTGATCATCACCGTTTTCCACGGCGCCGGCGCTCGCAAGACGGAGATCTATTTCCAGGATCTGAACGATGGCGGTCCGATAACAGCCCTGGTGAACGATCTTGACGCCAGGTTCTCAGCCGAATACGCGGATGGCCGGTTCTTTATTGAAACCGATTGGGACGCGCCGAAGGGCCGGATTCTATGCGCCGACGCGAAAGATCCGCAGCCGGCTAACTGGCAGGAGATCGTGTCCCCGAGCGATGAGATTATCCAGGGATTCTCGCTCGCGGGCGGCCGGCTGTTCGTGAATAGCTTACACGAGGTCTCGTCGCGGCTCAGGCTCTATTCGCCCGGTGGAAAGTTGGAGCGCGAGATTCCGCTGCCGGGCATGGGTTCAGCCACGGGAATGAGCGGCCGGTGGGACAGCACGGAAGCCTTTTATGGCTTCAGCTCATACGGCGTCCCATTTCGAATCTACCGATACGACATATCCCAGGAGATTTCATCGGAATGGGCGCGGCTGCAGGTCCCCATCGACAGCGATAACTTTCAGGTAGAGCAGACCTGGTACGAGTCTCGCGATGGCTGCCGGGTCCCGATGTTCATCGTCTCTCCCCGTGATCTGCGGCTGGATACCCAGCGCCCGACTCTGCTCACCGGTTACGGCGGTTTCAATGCCAGCCTGACACCCGGTTTCTCCGCCCAGATCGCGCTCTGGGTGGAGCGCGGCGGCGTGGTGGCGATTCCGAGTTTGCGCGGTGGCGGCGAATTCGGCGAGGACTGGCACCGGGCCGGGATGTTGGAGCAGAAGCAGAATACGTTCAACGATTTCATCGCCGCCGCCGAATGGCTCCTCGCACATGGCTATACGCAGTCGACAAAGATGGCGATTGCGGGGGGCAGCAACGGCGGCCTGCTCGTCGGCGCGGCGCTCACACAGCGGCCCATGCTATTCCAGGCGGTCGTCTGCACCTATCCGCTGCTCGATATGATTCGCTACCACCGGTTCCTGGTGGCAGGATTCTGGGTGCCTGAGTATGGATCCGCCGAGAATCCGGAGCAATTCCCGTACATCCACGCGTATTCGCCGTATCATCAGGTAAAGGCCGGGGTGGAGTATCCCGCGGTTCTGTTCGTGACCGGCGACGCCGACACCCGCGTCGATCCGCTCCACGCCCGGAAGATGGCGGCGCTGCTGCAGCGGAACACGGCGTCGGGAAAGGAGAAACCGGTGCTGCTGGATTACGATACGCACGCCGGTCACTCGGGCGGCCGGCCCTTAAGCAAACAGATCGAAGAACTCACCGACGAGACGGCGTTTCTATTCTGGCAGCTTGGCGTGTCCGCGGAGTGAGGCAGAGGAAAACCCACCGCAGAGCCGCAGAGTTCCGCGGAGATACGCAGAGGAAAAGCGTAAAAGAGAAGGGATGACGCCGGTGTGTCATAGGGAAAAATGTGAAAACGCGGCGACGGTGGCGAAGAACGTTCGGTGGTGCCTGATCGCTCCTCTCGCAGTGCTCTTCGCGGCTCAGGCATTCGTTCGTAGCGCGTGTGCCGCCGCGCCGTCCGGGGCACGTGTCACCTACATAACCGGACAGGTGACAGACGAGGTGACGCACGCTCCACTCGCAAACGTGTCAGTCTCGGTCTTCCGTCCTGGGGCGGGCCCCGAAGGGACCCCGAGCTTCGGCCAGTCGCTCGTTACCACACGGACGTTGACGAATGGATCATTTGTTCTTACCCTTATGGAAGGTGGCTCATTTCAGCTCCGGGCAGACGCGCCCGGCTATCAACCCGTAAGCCAAACCGTCTTGGCGTCGGCGGGAAAGGCGTCAACGGTAAAGCTGGAAATGGCGCGTCCTCCCGCACCCCGCATTCGACTTGAGATGCCCCGCGGCACGCTGCCGAAGGGAACACCGATCCAGACGTGGATGGTGATACACCCCACGTCTACGCCAACACGCGCCATTGGGTCCTGGTCGTCCGCGACGGTAGTGGCTGACCAGTCAGCCGAGATTAAGCTCCAGGACGGCTTTCCGACGCTGGCGTCCGATCGGGTCGACCTCGCGGTGCGCGCCGCCGGGTATGGCGTCTCCATAGTACAGCGCATGAGTTGGAAGAGTTTTCCCCTCGACGTAGCTCTGAAGCCGGGCATTTCTCTAACGGGTACGGTTGTCGACTCCAAGGGGGACGGCGTACCCGACGCTCGCGTTCGTCTAAGCGGCTTCGATCCAGCTCTACCGGCGCGATTCCTGGAGGGTTGGGCGTCAGCGAAGGCAGATACGGAAGGGCATTTCAGATTTGACTCGCTGCTTCCAGGCCGGTATGCGGTCGAGGGGGATCGACCGGGCGGGGGAATCGAGATCGAAACGGTAGACGCCGTTCCGGCCAACGTGACGATCGGCCCACAAAGTCCCTCATGGCCGGACATCCCCATGGCGCCCGCGGATCCAACAGGGCATGGGCAGTCCTGGGCCCCGATCAACTGGCCGCCCGGCGCGCCCGCGGCCGCCGCGGCAGCGAATGCACGAACCATTCACGGGTATATTTATGCCGAAGATAATTCGCCGCTCACTGGTCTCGTCGTCGCCGTCGTCGTCGCATCCCCCACTTCAACCCCTATTGACGTCACGAGGACCAGGCCGGACGGTTCGTTCCAGCTTCAAGCGCCCGCGGACGGCCGTTACCGCGTCGAAACGGATCCACATGGCCCATTCGTGCCGATGTCCACGGAGATCAAGGTATCCGGTCGAAGTGTCCATCTCGCCGACGTGTCCCTCGCAAGATGCCCTGTCCTGCATTTGAAGATAACCGGTCCCGCTCAAACCAAAATCGGGGGCACAGATACGCGTGTGTTTCTCAGCGGGCTGCATAAGAGCGAGCCCTTCGCGGCGGAGGCGCCGGGCCGTATCGCCGCAGATGGCAGCCTGGAGATACGGGCGCCGTATGCCGCTCCGGCCGCTGGAATATCGAACCTCACGGTCGCCATTGAGTGTGGCTCTGCGGGAGCGGGTCGCGCTGAGCTGCCGGCGTGGCCAGTCGGGACCACGCGAGTGAGCCTATCGCAGCGGGAGATCGCCGGACGGGTGCTCGATGACGAAGGCGATCCGGTCGCAGGGGCCGTCGTCTCGGCCGACTGGCTATCGGCGCCAGGTCTGGATCCTATCGTTCAGCGCGTTGCGCAGACATCCTCGGATGTGCACGGAGCCTTCAGGCTGGCAGGGCTGTTCCGCGGCTCGTTTTCGCTGACTCTTGACGCTCCCGAGATGTTGAGCAGCGCCCGCATCGTCGCCGTGGACCCTGGCAAGGGCTCGCCGCAGGAGCTCACTCTATCAGTGGCGCGCGGATCCCCGCTCCGCGGCCGTGTGTTGGACGAGGCCGGGGTCGGGGCGCAGGGCGCGGTGGTCCGTCTCTACGCGGCGCCCGATCTTTTGAACTACGGCTACATACCCGTCACCGCGCAGCGAATAACCGGCAGGGACGGCGAATTCGAAGTATCAGGCCTGAAACGCGGAGAATACCTGGTCTGCGTCGTCTTGCCGGATGGCCGGAGCGAGCGCCGGATCGTGCGCGTGCCTACCACCGCACCGGATATTGTGCTCACCCCGGCCGATCATCTATAGCAGCGCGTCAAACCGTCGGTCGGATTGGGCGGTACTGGAGCCCGACCCCGGCCTCGAACACCGCCGGTCCTACACCAGATCGCGCGAAGCAGCGCAACCTTAACGTGCAGCGCCGCGATGGACGTTCCGCAGCTCCAGCGCCTGCAGCTTATTGCACGCGTCAATAACCATCTGGAAGTTGCCTTTGGCCGCCGCGTCCGTCGCGGCGTTCTGCGCATCGGTCAATTTCATGATGGCGTACTTCGGACGCTCAGTCGTAAACAGAACGTCTACGAAGCCGTCGATTTGTGATCGGTCGAAGGGTACCTTCTGGTTGTGATTCCCGATGACAGCGTATATCGCCCAGTTCGCCGAGTTGCCAAACCCGCCCAAAACCAGGCGCGCCGGATATCCCCCGCGCCACTGCGAGTGGAAAAGCGGGTAACTACGCGTATCTCTGAAATTGATGTTTTCAATGAGGTAGTCCGTCTCCCCTGCTGCCCCCGTCGCGCCCAACATTCGGATGATCTCGGCCTTTGAGTAATCGGGCAGCTTCCGGGTGGATATTTGGTTCTCCAGATTAATTCTCATTTTGTACTGCTGATCCAAGAATGTATCTGTAGTCTGATCGATTTTGTCCGCCGGTATCGTCGCGTAATCCGGAATCTCCACCTTGAAAGTCTCGGCGGCCGATGGCTGATTCTTCTTCGGTAGAACAACACCGTTTAACATCTGGCCTCTCGCGTGGATAGCCAGACAGAGGGCGGCCGCGACGACCGCGCCCATGGGAAGCGAGCGCAGTACCAACTTATGTTGAATCATCTCCATGTCTCCTTATTTCGGGGGGCCGGCCCTTAAGCAAACAGATCGAAGAACTCACCGACGAGACGGCGTTGTTATTCTGGCAGCTTGGAGTGTCGATGGAGTGAGGATACGGGAGGCAGCTCGGACGTGAGAAACCTGGTACCGTACGGCCATTTCTGAGTGCAGCGGGCCAGCACCGCCTCGTAATTCGCCCGGGCCAGTTTGTTGGTGGGCGCGTCACGCGCGTCTGTGAGCATTTCCACGGCATACCGGGGATGTTCGATGGATGCCAGTATCTCCACAAATCCATCGATCTCGGAATTGTCGAATGGGACGCCTCTTCTGCGGTTTCCGATTACGTCGAGGATTGCCCTCGTCGCATACGGGCCGAGTTCTTCCAGTGACTGCCGGGCGGGATAAAGAGTGCGCCACTGGGAGCGGAAAAGTCCAGCCCCATCCGGTTCCTGAAAGTTGATGTTCTCAATCAGATAATCGATCTCACCGGTCGCCTGCAGACTCCCGAACAATCGCATGACCTCGGCCTTCGCGTGATCGGGCAGCGCGCGATTCTTCAACTGTTCCTTCAGGTCGTTAATCATATCGGCTTGGTGGCCCCTGTAATCATCCGTGGTCTTATCCATCTGATCCTTTGTTGTCGTCGCGTAATGGGGAATCACGAACGTGAATGTCTTCGCGGCTGATTCAATCGTTGAGGCGGCGGCGCGGCTCGCGACCGGGGCCTTCGCTGCAGCGACCAGCGTAACGGCCGTCAGAACGCATCCCGCGAGCGCCCATTTGACGAGCTTCGCTCCCTTCAACGTTAAATCGCCGGCGCAGTTTTTGCTGGTCATCAAATGCCTCCCTCGTCAGACGCGGGCACGGCCACACGCGCACACACGTGCCCGGCCCTCGTAATTTTACGCCTCCTTTCTGGTGGAGTCCCGGCGATTCCTTCAGCGCGGCGCGCAGTTCGCGCAGTCGCGCGGCCAACGAAGGATGAATACGGCGCCTTCAGGCTGGCGGGGACGGCGACAGCGGCCGGCGACAGGCCGACACCGCATAACCCAACCTGCCGCGGTCCGACGCAAGATGTCCCCGGACGGCGCGACGCTACCGCGCGGCGCCGGTGTGAACGTTTCGCGTCTCAAGTGCCCATCGTGCTTTACACGCATCAATCACGGCCTGGAAATTGGCTTTCGCTGCACGGTCCGGCGCGGCGTTCTGCGCGTCGATCAGTTTCATAATGGCGTACTTGTGCCCCTCGGTAGAGAATAAGACGCCCACGAAAGGGTCGATTTGCGACGCATCGAAAGGTACGTTCCGGTTGTGGTCCCCGATGACCTCGAATATCGCCCGGGTCGCGGAGCTGCCGAAACCCGCAAGGACCTGCCGGGCCGGATATCCGCCGCGCCATTGGGAACGAAGGAGCGGATAATCGCGCTCATCCCTGAAGTTGATATTCTTTATAAGATACGTGGTCTCCTGGGTTACGTTCAGCTCGCCAACCATCCGAATGATCTCCGCTTTTGCATAATCGGGAAGCGTCCGCATCTCGATCTGTCGCTCCAAATTAGTTCTCATAATGTACTGCTGATTGCTAAATGTATCGGTTGTCTGATCGATTTTGTCCGCCGGTATCGTCGCGTAATCCGGAATCTCCACCGTGAAAGTCTCGGCGGCTGATGGCTGATTCTTCTTCGATAGGACAACTCCGTTCACGATCTGGCCTCTCGCGTGGATGGCGAAGCAAAGGATAGCCGCGACCGCCGCGACCGCCGGGATCGAACGTCGAGCAACCAGTTGTCGAGTCATCATCAAGGGTCTCCTCTGGAGAAGAGAGGCGCGGCAGCCCGCGACACGCATGATGAGTATAGCGCGAGTAGGTGGTGGGTGGTGTGTGTTAGGTGGTGGGTGTTAGGTGGTGGGTGCTAGGTCGTCGGTGATGGGCGCCGTATCTCACCCTCTCACCATCCCACACACTCACACACTCACACACTCACACACCCACACACTCAACACCCACACACTCAACACCCTCCGTCCTCCGTCGACCCCTCACAGTCGGGCGCGGGTGCGGATGATCTCTTGCAGTTCTTGAACGGCGTCTCGGGAGAGGCCGGAGAAATTGATGCGGATCTGCTCGCCGCCGCGGGTTCGAAGAAGTATCAGATTCATCATGGCGATCGGTTCGTAGCCGGTGATTTCGTGCCATCGAAACACCCGGTCATCGCCGCGACTGGTAATCCGGATCCCGATCTCGTCGGTGGCTAAGTAGCAGCTCCGGCGCGCGGACGAGAGTGAGACGACGCAGCCGACCGGAATAACAATCGCGAGCCAGAAGGCGCCGCCCCATGCGGCGTTGAGAATGGGGATGAGCCAGACCTGGTTTGTGGCGAACAGCCAGTTCCAGAAACCGGCGTTGGTCTGGGCCAGCAGCCCAACCACGCTCACCAACAGCGCGCTGATCCAGATGATCGCCGCAATCCGGAGCCTTCGCACGTTGGGTTCCCAGAGTCGCAGCGAATCGTCTCTCGAAACGTCGACCTTGAGAACCAGGGTTTCTAGCGTCTGCCGGCGGTGCGCCGGCGCCGAGCGTTCAATCAGCGCAGGCAGAGTCATGATAGCGCCCATCGGATAACTCGCGCTCGACCCCGTGGGACAGGGTACGTTCCGCGGAGGCTTCGACCCGGTTTTGATTCGCTCGGCTCAATCATAGCGATCCACCGTGCCGGTCTCGCCGCTGCACTTGTAATCCAGGTCTTCTTTGGGTGGAACCCTCGCCATCAGGTATTGATATGATGGGGAGCTGTCCACCACGTAGTGCATCCAGCGCACGTGTCCATCCAGAAATGCGTAGTTGGCGCCATCGTGATGGATAAAGGCGTCGATCATCCCCGTATGAGTGGCGACCGGACCGGCGTCCCACCCAGGCGTCCGGGTCTGAGGATTGTCATCCGGGTGGAGAAGCGAGCGTCCTTCCGCAGCGCCGGATGGCGCGGGGATCGCGAAGGCCAGCGCCTGATCCGGCTGCACTACCTTTCCATCATCGGTTTGAGCGACGACGTCGGCGAAGATGGGTGATTGCGCCGGAAGCTGAATTCCGGCGAGCGCCGTGACATTGGCGCAAAGGCTGTTGTAGCCGTAACCTTCACCAACGGCCGGATTGTCGGGGCAGGTCAGGACGCCGAGCGACTTTAGATACGGCTGTAACGATCGGTTCCACGGAAAGGCCACTCCATCGATGACTGCGCCCTGCGGACTTGAAAATGGGATAATCTTCTCGTCGAAATCCTGGCTGTACGCGACCAGCGCCGTGGTGATCTGCTTCAGGTTGCTGGCGCACGAGACCTGCCGCGCCTTCTCCCGCGCCTCCGAGAAAACAGGCAGCAAAATGGACGCGAGAAGAGCGATAATTGCGATAACGACCAGAAGTTCTATCAGGGTAAAGCCACGGTGAAAGCGCCGGTTTATCAGCACAGCCGCTCCCCTTTCCAGATTGTCAGGCGAATAACGGCCGGCGGCCATTAGCACGGACCAGTAACCATTTTCGGCGGTGTAACCAGGAATTATAGGGGCGAACGATAGGGGCGCATGTTCGTGGCGGATGCTCGTCCTCCGGATCCAACACAACCGGGGGTAAAGCTGTCATCCATAAGGAGTAGAGCGCGTAATCCGAATGGTTGCGAGACTCTGGAATGACGGGCGCAAATCCATAATAGCCACAGCATAACCTCGTGGTTCGCCGGCCCGCGGGGGCGAGCAGAGCGATCATTATCATTTTCTCCTGCTTTTTCGACGTTACGTCGGAAAGCAGCGCTGAACCGGTCTTGCTGAGAGCCGGGCATTGGGCTGCGCTTCCGATCTGTTAATCCGGTCTGCTAATCCGGTCTGCTTAAAACGTAAAGGCACAATTATGGATCTGCGAGGACATCATAAAACGGGTGGCGACGGACGCGATGATGGACCCGGCCTGAGCCCCGCGATGGAGGAGGTCGCGAATGCGCTCGCGGAATCCGTCCCCGACCCCAAGATCCGGTTAAGCCTCGTCCATCAACTGTTTCTGGGCGACGCGAACGCGCCGTATGCCTTCGCGCTGCAGGCGCTCACCGGTAAGCCGGTTCCACCCGACGTGGCGACGGAAGCCTGGCGTTTGACGACGGAGGTCCAACGCCGGTGGTCGGAGCGTCTGGGCGAGGTGGTGAGCATGAAGTCCGCCGCCATCGAAGCGGTGGAACGGTGCGCGGTGAGGGCGCTCCCCGCCGCGCCGGACGGGTCCGCCAGCACGTCGCTTCGTCACTATCTCGACCGGGACATCAGCACGGGCCTTTATCAGAAGTCACAGTATGAAGCCCGCTTGAACGACGTCATGGAACACGCTACCAAAGAGAATCCGGCATCCCTCATCTTCATGCTGCTCGAAGGGATGGATCAACTCCGGCAGCGTCAGGGCGATGAGAGCGCCGAGGAGGTTTACCGGACGGTTGGCGCCCATATCCGACACCATTTCCGGGGAACCGATATTCCCTGCCGGTATGGAGCGAACTATTTCGCAGTGCTGCTCCCCGATACACCTCTCACCGTCGCTCATACGTTGGCGGAAGAGTTGGTTGTAATACTACAGGGAGCTCTCGATGGCAGTGGCATAACCGTATCGATGGGGGTTGCAACCGATCCGGGTGGCGGGAAATCGGCGCGGGCCATCGAGAGCGCCGCAACCACCGTGCTCGACGAAGCCCGTTCGCGAGGCCAATGGACTGTGGGCGCGTTTGTGGCGCCGGTGGTCGTTCCGAAGACGCCGCCTGTGTGGCGAGCCGCCCGTATTGCCGTGCCTCTGCTGGCAGCGGCTCTTGCCTTCGGGATCAGGTCCTATTATTCTGTCTCATGGAACAACGACGCGCCACCGCCGGCCGTTCACCAGGGACCCGCGCCTTCCAGCTCCGCGATCGATCAATCGCTGGATGCAGCCGTTCGCGACGATCTCGAAGGCGCGGCGCAGCAGCGTTCGCTCGGTGGCTACAGCGAAGCCGCAGTTGCGCTGCGGCAGTTGGCCAAACGCACCAACAACCTCTCTGAGCGGGTGTTAGCCCTGACGGCCGCCGGCGCTTCGGCCGCCGCCGCAGGAGCGTCACCGCTCGATCTTCTGCACCAGGCGGCTGCAGCGGCGCAATACGCCGATACGGCGCATCGCGGCAAACTGCTTGCCATTGTCGGTCTTGTTCGTGCTCGGTGGATGGCGCGACGGGATCAAAACGCCGCAGCCTACGAATCGCTCCGGAAGGGGCTCTGGCTCTCCGCTGACCCGGCGGTGCGCGCCGACGCTGCGCCCGACGTGGAATCTATATACCACGCCGTTAAGAAGGGCGCGGAAGCCGCAAGCCTGCTGCAGCAGTGGGCGCTCCACGATAGCGACCCGAATCGATCCGCCGCCCTGCAGATGGTCGCCGCCGACACAGCCGGCAATGCCCTTGGAGTGATGCGCGCGTATTCGCAGCAGCCGTCCGCCGTCGTGGCGCCAGGCGCGCTCGGGAAGGCCGCGGCAGTGGCGCTGGCCCGGGCCGCCGCGCCGTCGTCGGGCAGCCACAGCGAATGGAGCCGCATGTCGCAGCAGATCCTCAGCGCTCCAGGTCTTTCGGGCGCAGCCGCCATCTCGCTTCGATTGGCGTTAGCGGACCGGCTGATCGCCCTGGGGGATCTGAGCGACGCCGACTCCGTTTTCGCCGGCGTTACCGGCGGCTACCAGGTGGTGCCCGGCGACAGCCGGATCCGCAGCCTGCCCGCTGCCCAGCAAGCGCATACCCTCTTTCTCGCCGCCCTCTCCCACTGGCGCACCGAGCAGGGCAAAGACGCGGCGCGGACCGCGTGGCGGCAGATTGCATCCGGGAATAACATCGACCCGCCGCCGCCCTCTCTCTGGACGCCGGCGCCGGATGAGCGATGGTACTTCGAGACCTCGGCCCTGCTTTCAGGACAGGAAATGCCCTCGACCTATAAGCAATTCCTGGCCCTGGAGGGACCGAAACGCCAGAATGAGGGCAGCAATTATCTGGATGGCGCCCGGTTCGTCACCCCTAACATCGCGTTATTGCAGCAGCGCGAAGAGACCGGCTGGATGATCCTCGGACCCTACTCCAACGAGGGAAAGAAGGGGTTCTCGATGGCTTACGAGCCGGAAAAGAACGTCGACCTGAATAAGAATTATGAGGTGATGAACGGTATTAGCGCGCGCTGGATTCCGGCGGCCGCCGACCCGACGGGTTACGTCGACTTGATTCCCCGCTTCCCGCATCACGATTGGGTCGTCGCGTACGCAGTGACCTTCATCAAGAGCCCCTCAACCCGTACCGTCATCCTATCGTGCGGATCCGACGATGGCCTCAAGGCATGGGTGAATGGCGCCCTGGCGCTCAAAGATGACGCGTACCGGGGAGCGAAGCCGGGTCAGGACGAAGCGAAAGTGCAGCTAAACCAGGGATGGAACGAGATACTTCTCAAAATCACGCAGGGTGGAAACGGTTGGGGATTCTACTGCCAGATCGTGGACCAGAATCACCGGTCGATTCCCGACCTTGTGCAGGCGTCTCATCCGTACGACGAGCACGCGCAGCAGTTGGTGCGGACGTGGGACGTGATCGGCCCCTATTCCAACGATAACAAGGTAGGATTCAACACCGCGTACGATCCCGAGAAAAGCGTTAATCTCCACGCCACTTACACCGGTAAGAACTCCCAGAAGATCACGTGGCGGCTTGTCGCGCCAACGAACGGAACCGGTTACGTGGACCTGAAGCAGCAGTTCAAAACACATGATTGGACGGTCGCCTATGCCGTGATTTATGTCAGGAGCCCGCTCGACGAGACCGCGCTGCTGTCCGCGGGTTCGGATGACGGACTCAAAGCATGGGTCGATGGAACGCTCGTCGTTAAAGATGATACTTACCGGGCCGCAAAACCGGGTCAGGATGAGGCGCCGGTTCAGCTCCGGAAGGGCTGGAACGAGGTGATGCTAAAGGTCACGCAGGGCGGCGCCGACTGGGGCTTCTATTGCGACCTTCTGAACGAGAACCACCAGCCGCTGGAGAACCTGGTGTACGGTCCGAAACGGGGTGGATGAGAAAGGATGAAGGATGAAGGATGAAGGATGAATCAAAAAACCGGTCATAAAGGGCGCATCCTGTCCTCGCGCGCCGAGCCCCGCGCGGTCTCCTCCGTCCTTCGTCCTTCGTCCTCCGTCCACGCAGCTCCCCACACCGGCAGCCGGTCCATCCGGATTATCCGGCCGCCGGCGTCGTGAAGCGCCCGTTCCTCCTCGGCGCGGGTCGATTTACCGGGCGTAGCCATCTCCCGGCCGGCCCGCTAATACATCCGCCGGCTCATAAAGAGCGCACCCGCCGGCGCCGCGGCGCCAAACGGAATGCCTGACTTCGGTATCGGCTGTACTCCCGGCCACCGGTCCAGTTCCTCGATGGTCTCGGCGCACGCGCGATCAGGCGCCAGATCGCTCCCACAGACGCAGCTCGCGCCCTGGTAGCGAAGCAGATTCACACAATTCCGGATGTGCTGAGGCGATAAGACCGTCCCGACGTCCAAAACAAGCACGAACGCGCCCTCTAACCGTTCGCGCCCCAGGCGGGATTGACGCGCATCGTCGCAAAGAATGGCGCCGAGGGTCCCGGTGTATGACTGCCGCTCTAAGCTCAGCCGGGTTTGCTGAAGCCGCCCGTCGTCCGCGCCATTCGCCGTAATCAGCACGTCCACCCCGCCCGCGTCCACGGCTTCCAGCGCGAGCGACCTGGATCCGCGAAGCCGGGCGTGGGGATGACGCTCCAAGAAGGCCGTTTCCTCCTCCAACACCCGTTCGACCTGGAGCGGTCCGTCGGGCCAGGCGACCGGCCGCACCAGATTGGACGGCAGCTCGGCGACGCGAAACTCCCGGTCGTCCATCTGGCAAAGGAATTCGTCATCCAGAATGCCGGCCGGGGCGGTCTCATCGTACCGCAGCCCGGTTTCCAGAACCGAACGGTGAAACGCAGTCGCGCCGGGGCCGGCCCATGCCGCGCCGGTGAACTCCAGATCGGGCGTCTTATAGGGCGCCGGAATGACGTCGGGGTACTCCGGGCAATCGCTGCGCACGCCAATCGCGCATAGCTGCGCTGTTGCGAACACCGCGCCCCGCCGGCCGAGACGCTGCAGCGCCCGCGCGCAGGTGAGGAGGTACCAAAGTGAGATTTCTTCGCTGACAACGGCGACGTATTCGCCCCGGGCCATCGCAATCGCCCGGTTCCGGACGGACCCCACCCCAACCCTCCCCGCAAGCGGAGAGGGAGTTTCGGACCTCGCTGCGGCCGTTTCAGCAAGCGGAGAGGGAGTTGGCCTCCCACCGCTTGCGGGGGGACTCAAGGGGGTCTCCACCGCGATAATTTCCACCGGGCCGGGGTAGAGCTGGCGCAGCGCCGATTCAAGGACGTGCTCAAAATGGCCGTCCCCGGCGCCGGCGACAACAATGGAAAACGAAGGAGCGGCGCCGACAGACCGATCCCGCCGGTTCGAAGGCGCCGTGCCGGCCTCAATCTTCATTGGGTGCTGTACGCAGCCGGGCAATGAATTACCCGTCTGGTTGGCCTGCGTCCGGTTGTCCTCCGGGCGGAATGCGTCAAACCCTGGTTCGCGTCCGGGAGGGCGCTTAGCCGCGGGCTCGAATGCCGGTGCTTTTATATCACCTGCAGTTCCGGGGGCGACTTGCTCCCCCGTTATCGGGGACCCTGGGGCAGAAATCGGTGGCGCAGGCGTCCCCGCCTGTGCAGGAAGGCGCCGCGCGAGGCGCCGGGCACGAGATGCTCGGCGCTTTTGATTCATCCTTCATCCTTCATCCCTTGGCGGTCCTTCGTCCTTCGTCCTCCGTCCTTCGTCCGCCTTTGATATAATTCCGCCATGAAGAAGGGGGCTAAAGTCGGCGAGCTGTACGAAAAGATCGGGGGCATGGAGACTTGCCGGCGTCTCTCGGAGCGGTTCCATCAGCGCGTCGGCGCAGTCCCGGCGCTAAGTCTCCTTTTCCCCAAAAACCTTGCTCCGTCAACGGAGCGGCTGGCCCTTTTCCTGGCGGAGCGTCTCGGCGGACCGGCTGAGTATACCGCGCGTCGCGGGAAAACGAGCCTGCTCTGCCGCCATGCCCACGCTCCCATTGGAACGGAGGAACTGGACGCGTGGCTGCAGCAAATGTTCACGACAATGGACGAGGTTGGCATCCCGGAGCCGGCAAAAAGCGTTCTGCGCAGCTACTTCGCCGAGACGGCGCCGACGCTTTCTGATCCCTGGATTCAACTCTACAACATCCCCTTGGGCGAGTTGGAGGCGCTGCTCGACCTCAGCCCTTCCCGCGCGGTAAATCTCGATCAGACGAGTACGCTGTTTGCCCGGGCAGCGGGCTGCTGGGATGAGCCCCGGGTCGCGATGCTGCTCAAACACGGCGCCGAAACTGGCGCGCGAGACAAGTTGGGCCACGATGCGCTCTACCGCGCAGCCAACGCCAAAGCCCCCGGGCGGGAG
>DASRZA010000435.1:0-3034 GCA_035686845.1 Armatimonadota bacterium
CACGGAACAGGTACTCAACCAGCTCGGTCGGATGCCGTTTGAGGCTGGCGAGCGAGGTTTCGCCAGAGAACGCCACGGACTCCCCGCGACGAATCTCCAGCCGTATCGGAGTTTCGGGAGGCAGTGGCGCTCGAGAGACGAGGATTCCGGGGCCAAGGCCGCAGCACCCGTCATATACTTTCGCCTGGGGCAGGTAGAGCGGGTTTTCTCCTTCGATGGCGCGAGAGCTCATGTCGTTGCCGATGGAGTATCCGATGATGACACCCGCGCTGTTGACGACCAACGCCAGCTCCGGCTCGGGCACGTTCCATGCCGAGTCGCGACGGATGCGAACCGGCTGCCCATGACCGGCGACGCGCTGGGCCGTGGCTTTGAAAAAGAGCTCGGGCCGCGCGGCGTCGTACACGCGTGCGTAAAAGTCATCGGCGCCGGCGTCGCGAGACTCCTCCATGCGCGCCTCTCGGCTCCGGAAATAGGTCACGCCTGCCGCCCAGACCTCCTGCTGACCGATGGGCGGAAGAATGGCGGGCAGCGGGCTGCCATCATCGGGAAGTCCGGTGTCCAGCGCGTCCCGGAGTGTCTGTTCGAGATCACTCGAATTAAGGAGTACGTCCCAACCCGGTTTCAAGAGCGCCTTTCGGCCTCCACCGGTTACTAACGGACCCTTCAATGTTTTGTAGAGCAGCACTTTCGCCTCCTGTTTTCCAACATCCAGGGTAGCACGGAGCCCGGGAAAACCAGGACGGGGGACGGTGAGTGTGTGAGTGTGCGAGATGGGCAACGTAGGACGGAGGACGATGGTCGAAGGAGTGCCCCGAAGCGTTCTCGCCGAAGGGATTGGGCTCCTACAATCGGCCGGGGCATCACCACCGCGTAAACGCCCCGCACCAGCCGCGTTGGGAGGCAATCTCGTTTTGAGGTATCATATCAGAATAGGAGCGAATTCTCCTCAACGTTCCGGAAGATTATGACCGTACGTCCATCGATCTGTATTCCTGTCTGCTTGCTCTGCCTCTCCGCGGCTGCGGCGCCGGGCCTTGCGCCGGCCGCTGGCGCTGGAGGTCCCGTGATCGCCATTCCGGCGACTGATTTCCTCAACAGCATCGGCACGCAGTCCGCCATATCGGTTCGCGGCGAGAGTTTTCAGAAAACCCTTGACTGCGCGAAATATCTGGGAGTGCGCTGGTTCCGGGCGGGCATCGAGGGCAATGTTCCCATTCAGCAGTATATCGAGCTCCATAAGAAAGATGGCCTTAAGTATAGCTGGGGACTGGGAAGCGGCGACTCAGATCTTCCCAATCTCATCGCAACCGCCCGGCAGGTGGCGGCGGCCGGCGCCCTGCTCGCCTTCGAAGGACCAAACGAGCCTAACAACTGGGGCATCACGTATCAGGGCCAGGCCGGCGGCAGAGATCTCTCATGGATTCCGGTCGCAAAACTACAGCGTGATCTTTACAAAGCCGTAAAGGGTGACCCGGTGTTGAAGAAGTACCCGGTCTTCTCGATCAGCGAGAACGGCGCCGAGACGGATAACGTTGGCCTGCAGTACCTGACGATTCCGAAAGGCGCCGGCGCTCTGCTGCCGGATGGCACGCAATACGCGGACTACGCGAACGTCCACAACTATATCTATCATCCGAACTCACCGGGCCTGGCCGACAACAAGACGTGGAACGCCGCAGATCCCACGCAAGTATGCAAAGTGGACGGACTCTACGGCGAGTACGGCGTCACGTGGAGGCATCACTTCCCCGGTTATTCGGGAACTGCGCTTCTGAACCTGCCGAGAGTCACCACCGAAACCGGCTGCACGATTGGCGGGGACGTAACAGAGGAAATCCACGCGCTGAACCTCTTGAGCATGTATCTGGATCAGTTCAAGCGGGGATGGAGTTACACGAACGTATATCTGCTGCGAGACCGGGTGGATGAGGCGGGCAATCAGAAGTTCGGATTTTACCGGCCCGACTACACTCCGCGCAAAGCCGCCGTTTATCTCCACAATCTGACGACGATCCTGGCAGACACCGGGGCACTTCGAAAGCCGGGTAAGCTGCGCTACTCGATTCCAGGAGAACCGGCCACCGTGCACGACATGCTCCTCGAGAAGAGCGATGGCGTGTTTGAGCTGATCGTGTGGGGTGAACGCGTGAAAGGCTCAGACCGCGTCACCGTCCAACTTGGCAGCGCACACCCGTCGATCGCCGTTTACGATCCCACCGTTGGCGTTACTCCCATCGAGACCCACCAAAGAGTCAATTCGCTGGCGCTAACTCTGAGCGACCACCCCGTAATCCTGGCGCTTCCGAGTTGACATTGGCCGTTATAGCGCCTAAATCAACGCGTTCCGCCACAGTCCATTGCGCCTGGCACGGCTTATCGCCGGCGAACTAGTCATCTGGTCTTATCGCCGGAGGAATAAATCCGGGTCCAACGCTGCGCCCATAAATATGGATTAGCGTGAAATGGGTATAGGGGATCGGGTGCGACATGTCCCTGGTTCAGCGATACTGGCGCGGTCGTCGCCCATATAGTACCGCTTACGGTTAATGGCATCCCAAATCATGGTTCCCGTGGGAAAATTCATGTCGAACAAACTTTCCGGAACGTGATTAACCTGCACCGAGGTCGCAATGTAGTCGCGGCGTATAAAAGGAACGGGATGTTCGACATCATTGGAAAGCACCTGAAACTTCTCCGAGACGCCAGACCCCGGAAACCATATTCCGTTATCCTCAATGGCCCGGTCGCAGCGAACCCGCGTGACGTACCATCGATCAGGGTCAACGCTGTTGTGCTGTTCATAATCGGCGCTGACTGCCATGTATCCGCGTTCGGGAGCGAACCAGAGGCGATAGACGTTCCCTTCCCTCTGAACGGACTCAACGGACACTACGTCTCCGAAAGTCGGGTCCTTCTCTCGCTCCTTGATGAACGTGTCGCCACCTTTTAGAATATCGAATATCCATCTGCACTCTATAAAATATCCGAAGTCCAGAGGGCTGGTGAATTGCAGCGGTCTGCCCCGTATGCT
>DASRZA010000436.1:0-7614 GCA_035686845.1 Armatimonadota bacterium
GCGCTGCCCGCGCTTCAGCCGAGATACTGCTCGGCTACCGGAGCCGGTCCGAAAGCGAGATCATGAAGCGGCTGGAGCAGAAAGGCTACTCTCCCGCCGCGATCGAGCATGCTTTGCGATATTTGAAGCTCCAGGGGTATATTAATGATAAAGAGTACGCTTCGAGCTTCGCGAATGCCGGCGCAGCTTGTGGCCTGGGTCGAAGGCGATTGGCGGCGGAGCTGAGGCGAAGAGGAGTTGCCAACGAACTCGCCGAAGCCGCGTTACAGTCGATTGATGAGAACACGGAAAAGAAGTTGGCGTTGGAATTCGCAAGACGTCGCGCGGCCAGTATGGTTCATCTGGATCCCGTTGTAAAGGCACGGAGGCTCGCGGCCATGCTCGAAAGGAGGGGGTTTCCCTACCCTGCGATACGGGCCGCTTTAGAGCATCTGGTCGAGCAGGGGGAAGTCGAGTCATGATCGTGAATCGCGTCAGCATTGAAGCGGCCGCGTATCACTTCGCGCGGCGGAAGCGGACCGGCGCTGCACCTGGAATAAAACGCTATGCCAGACGCGGTATTATATATCATTCTGATCCTTTTTATAGTCTTGCTTGTACTCTCGTCGGCGTTAATGATAGTCCAGAGCCGTAGCAAGTCTGCGGAGATCGATTCATTACGGGACGAGCTTGCTGAGAAACGCCAGAACGCGCAGACCGAAGCCGAAAGTCTGAAGCAGGAACTGCTCATGAGCGCCGAAAAAGAGGCGCTCAAGCTCCGCAAAGAAGTAGAACAGGAACACAAGGAGGCGCGGGCGGAGCTGCAGCTTCTTGAGCGGCGGCTGTTTCAGAAAGAGGAGTCCCTCGAACGAAAGATCGAACACTCGGAAGAGCGATCTCGGGAGCTGCTGGTACGCGAGGCGGAACTTGAGCGACATCGCAAGGAGATCGATCAGCTCAATACACACGCCCGCGAAGAGCTGGAAAGAATCGCCCGCCTTACGACGTCGGACGCGCAATCCATCCTTCTGAAACGGGTCGAATCGGAAACGCGTCACGAGGCCGCGAGCCTGATTCGCCGGGTGGAGGAAGAGGCTAAGGCTGAGGCGGATCGCCGCGCTCGCAAGATCGTCAGCCTGGCGATTCAGCGGTGCGCCGTGGACCAGGCGGCGGAGGCGATGGTTTCGGTGGTGCCGCTGCCCAGTGATGATATGAAGGGCCGCATTATCGGCCGCGAAGGCCGAAACATCCGCGCCTTCGAGAATCTCACCGGCGTGAATCTCATCATCGATGATACGCCGGAGGCCGTTGTCATCTCTGGCTTTGATAAGGTGCGGCGAGAAATCGCCCGGATGGCGCTCGAGGTCCTGGTCGCGGATGGACGTATCCATCCCGGCCGTATTGAAGATGTCGTAGCCCGTGCTCGCCTCGACGTGGAGAGCAAAATTCAGGAAGCCGCGGAGCGAGCGGTAGAGGAAGCAGGCGTGGTGGGACTGCATCCCGAGCTACACAAAGTTCTCGGGCGGCTCCTGTACCGCGCGAGTTATGGCCAGAACTGCTTGAATCATTCAGTCGAAGTTTCGCACCTCGCGGTGCTGATGGCGGCCGAGCTTGGCGCCGATACCGAAGTCTGCCGTCGGGCGGGCCTGCTGCATGATATTGGCAAAGCCGCAGATATGGAAATGGAGGGGCCGCACCATCACATTAGCCGGGACCTCGCCCTGCGGTTTGGCGAAAGCCGGGCGGTTGCCCATGCTATCGAAGCCCATCACGAGGACATCGCGCCTGAGACCGTCGAGGCCGTCCTCGTACAGGTCGCCGATGCTCTCTCGGCGTCACGACCGGGCGCGCGGCGAGAGACATTGGAGAACTATGTGCATCGCCTCGAAAAGCTGGAGGCGATCTGCGACTCCTTCCCCGGCGTCGAGAAATCGTTCGTCATGCAGGCGGGTCGGGAGCTGCGAGTGATGGTTCAGCCGGAGGCGGTCTCCGACCATGACGCCGAGGTGATGGCCCGGGAAATCTGTCGACGTATCGATGAAGAGGTCCAGCATCCGGGACAGATCAAGGTGAGTGTGATTCGTGAGACCCGCGCGGTGGAATACGCCAAGTAGAGACGACCCCACATGGAACTCCAACAGCTTCGCGTATTTGTTAAGGTCGTCGAAACGGGCAGCTTCACCCGCGCCGCGGAGCTTGTCGAGCTGACCCAACCGGCGATCTCGCACCAGATTAAGAAACTCGAAACCGATCTGGGACAGCCGCTCCTCCACCGGGAGGGGAAACAGATCCGGCCCACCGACGCGGGCGAGGTCTTTATAGACTACGCTCGCCGGATATTGAGCCTCGTCGAAGAATCCGAAGCCATTCTGGTGGAGATGGCAGGCGGTGAAACCGGGCGTCTCACGCTGGCCGCGATAGGCACGACAACCGCATACCTCCTCCCCGAGATTCTGTTTCATTTCCGGAAGGAGCATCCCGGCATTCAGATCATACTTCGAACGATGGGCGCCGAAGAGATTGAAGCCATGGTGGACAGCGGCGAGGCCGGCCTCGGAATCGTTGGCTCACATATTTCTACCGCCGGCTTCATGGCGATACCGCTTCTCAGCGATCCGGTTATTCCGGTGGTTGAACCCGGGCATCCGTACGCCGCCACCGGGAAAGCGCGCCTGGCCGACCTCGCCCGTGAACCATTGATCCTGTTCGGGGGGTGGAAAAACTGGACAGAGTACGTGCTCTCCATGTTTCAGGCAATACGCGTGGTCCCACGGGTTGACTTGCAGGTCGACAGCATTGAAGCGGTGAAACGAATGGTGTCGCTGGGCCTCGGTTTCACGATCATACCGGCCATCGCGGCTGAAGCAGAGATCGCCGCCGGCAAACTGGCCGGCATCACGCTAACCGATACGCACTCCATGGAGCGACAAATCGTCCTGATCTATAAGAAAGGCCGTCATCTTCCTGCCGCCACCCGCACCTTTGTAGACGCTTTGCAGGCGGCATGTACGGCGCGGAGGATGGAGGAAGCGCGGCGTAAGGAATAGAATGTGAGTGCAGGGGTCCAGGACGCTGTGGATCCATGGGGCGCGCCCTGCGGCTCGTCCGGATCATACTATAATCAGAGCGGAGGAATGATGTCATATCGACCCGTGGCCGAGCCTCGACGTGATCGGCGCACCGTTACCGTAGATGAATATATCCAGTATCAAAGAGATGGCTTTCTCGTAGCGCGGGGGCTTGTGGCCCACGACGAAGTTGAGGAATTGACGCGGCATGCGATGGACTTGCTGGAGGGCCGCATAACGCTGCCCGGCATGGATCGCCTTCCCAGCAACGCCTCCTCCGAGGACCGGCTCCATCGGTTCGATCGGATCCACATGATCCATACGCAGGACCCGGTGATGGAGCGGTTTCTCCTTCATCCTCGTATCCTCGACCTGTTGGAGGCGCTTATTGGGCCCGACGTGCTGGCGCTGCAGACCATGCAGTTCTATAATCCTCCGGGCAAGGGCGGACAGGGCTGGCACCAGGACTCCTACTACATCACCACCTATCCCGATACACTCATCGGCTCCTGGCTGGCGCTGGAGACTGTGGATGAGGAGAACGGCTGTCTCTGGGTGGCGCCCGGCTCCCGCGTCGAACCCATTTACCCGAATCCCAATCCGAACGAAGGATTCGTACACAGCGTTGGCGCCTTCGCGGATCTTCAGCCCGTGAAAGCGGTCAGCAATATGGACGACACCGTTAACCAGCTAGTTCCCATGGCACGGAAGTACGAGGCGATTCCGGTCCCGGCGCAGGCCGGAGACGTGATCTTCTTCCACGGCCATTTGCTTCACCGATCCTACCCCAACAAGAGCGGCGACCGGTGGCGGCGGGCGTTTGTTTCGCATTACTGCAATGCCCGTTCCTGGGTTCCATGGAATCACGGAATGCCGTATGAAGGCGAAGCAGCCAACGCCTGTCACATTCTCGCCAGGGGCAAAACACACCTTCCCCACGCCCGGCCGCGATTCGCTCAGCGTGAAGCGGTGGCGAGGTGAAAGAGTGGGGAGACGGGAAAATTCGGGTGGCGGTTATCGGCGCGGGCGACTGGGGATTGCAGCACGCTCGCGCCTTTACGGCGCGGCCCGACGTACGCCTCTGCGCCATCGTGGGGCGGACATTGGAACGGACCCGGGCACGCGCTCAGCGGTTTGATGTCCCCTATTACCTCGGCATCAAGGAGATGATCGATCGGGAACAGCCCGATCTGGTGAGCCTCTGCCTTCCAAACCAGGGGCATTTCTCCGCAACGTTGGAAGTCATTGAGGCCGGGGCGCCGCTCCTTGTGGAAAAGCCGCTCGTCTTCGATCTGGGTGAGGCGGATCGTCTTCTTGAGGCCGCGGCCGAGCGGCGTCTCTTCTTCGCGATCAACTTTAACCACCGGTACGCTCGCCCGGCGCAGCTCGCGCGCCAGGCAATCAGCGAGGGCCGATTGGGTACACTCGTATTTGCCACATGGAGGTTCGGCGGAGAAGGCGCCAGCAGCCATCCTCACGCTAACCTTATTGAAACCCAGTGCCACGGTTTCGACACGCTCGAGTATCTTTGCGGACCGATTGCTTCAATGACGGCGGAAATGACTGACCCGAGCGGCACTGGGTGCAGCACCGTGGCTCTTACACTTCGCTTCAAGAATGGCGCCATTGGGAGCCTTCTCGGAACGTATGACTCCTCGTACGCCTATCCCGGAACGCAAATGCTCGAAGTCAATGGAGTTGACGGCCGCGTGTTCATCGAGGATACCGTGCGACGTTATACGTTCCATCAGCGTGGAAGCGAGATCGGGGAGACCTGGCAGGCGGGGTATTTTAACGACCGGGATCGGGATTTCCACCATACTTTCGACGTTTATCTCGAAGACATGCTCGCCGCCTTCCGAGCCGGACTGGATCCCCCCGTTCCCGCGTCAGCGGGCCGGCGAGCGCTGGCTCTCGCTCGCACCGCGATTGAAGCGTTTCACACGGGGCGCCGTACCAAACCAGACGACTTCTGACCGGTGGTCAGATAGAAGACCGGCCACAGGTCGAAATCCTGCCGCGGGCGCGAAAAGGGGTTACAATGGCGTCATACCCGCGGCGCTGCCGGCGCCCGATGAAAGGAGACTCGCATGGCAGAAGTCGAACCATTCAACAGAGCAATGATCGAGAAGTTCTTGAAGGCCAACGACGTTGAGTACGAGGTCGATGAGGACGGCGACCTGATCCTGGAAACCGAAGCGGATTCCGATACAGGATGGGAGCTCAACATCTATCTCATCGTTGAGGGCGACGCCAAAGAGATTTTCACGATCCGCGGCTTCCTGGACCCAGAAGTGCCGAGTGAACAATGGGACGAGGCCGCGCATCTGTGCAATACCTGGAATAGCACGACCTATTGGCCGAAGGCGTACCTGGGAATTCTTGATCGCGAGAAGGACACGACGGGGGTGCTTGTTCTGGAACGGCAGATTGATCTGGAGGCGGGCATCCACACCGGGCTATTCGAGAGTTATGCTTCACAGGCGATCGATGGCATGTACGAGTTCCTGAATTGGGCGCCGCGAGAAATCCAGCTTCCGGCTGAAGAACCGCCCGACGAGATTGTCGAGGACGAATGAAATGCCAACCCGGCGGCAGACGCCTGGCACGGCAATCTACTCGGCCGAGCGATGTTAGCGGCGCCGGAGGCAGGCTGACGGACATGCGCCACGTGACGTCGGCCTATCCCGTAGATTATCGCGAGGGTCGGTCAACCGGAATAGAAACGGCGGGACGGCTGCGCCCCGCGGCGTGCCGCTGGCTCCTGTTCGTCTTTCTGTTGGGAATTTCGGCGTTCCGGTTCTGGTATTCCTCGACTCACGGGCTTTTTACCGACGAAGCGTATTACTGGCTCTGGGCGCGACACCCGGCGCCCGGATACTATGACCAGGGTCCGGGGGTCGCCCTCGTAATCCGATTCGGTCTGCTGTTCGGGTCTTCTGCGGGGGCGGTGCGGGTTCCGGCGGTCCTCGACGCGGTCTTAAGCTCGCTCGCCGCGTACCTGCTCGCAAGTCGGATCTTCCGCTCTGAACAGGCGGGTTTGTTCGCCGGCGTCTTCCTGAACGTGGTTCCGCTTCTCTTCGTGGGCGGCATCCTGATGACACACGATTCGCCGCAGATGGCGAGTTGGGCTTTTGGCGTCTACTGCGCGGCCCGAGCGGTTGGCATCGGCGACGCTAAACGTGCGCAGAGCAACTCTTTGCGGTTTTGGACCGTACCGGCCCCGGCCTGGTGGATCCTGGCGGGGATCCTGGGCGGCTTCAGCGTGGACTGCAAGTATACGGCGATCCTATTCTTCCCGTGCCTGCTCCTCTTTCTGCTGGTCTCTCCGCAGGCTCGACCGGCGCTCCGGACTCCCTGGCCCTATCTGAGCGCGATCTGCGGCGCGATCATGGTGATACCGGCCGTGTATTGGAACGCCACTCATGAATGGGCTTCAGCGCGGCACATACTGAACCTCGGCGGCGCTCACAACCCGAATCTACTCGACACGCATGCTGTCGGCGACTATATCGGGGGACAACTTGCGGTTGCGCTGCTGTTCCTGTTCACGATGGGGTGGGCGTCGGTTAAGGCGTGGAGCAAAGGCCGTCGAGATCGCGACCCGGGCCTGCTGCTTGCCGCATGTTTCTCGTGGCCGGTCTGGGCGCTCTTCCTACTGCTCTCGTTCCACGACAGGGTAGAGGCGAATTGGCCCGTCCCAGCCTATTTCACGGCGGTCGTGGCGGCGCCCTGGCTCGCAGCCTGCGCCATCTACAGCGCAAGGAACGGATGGAAGGGCGCGCAGATACTGTTTCACGTCATTTCTATTCTGCTGGCCGGCGCTGCTCTGACGGTGATACTCTTTTCAAATGTGCTCCGAGCTTTTCCGCACGGGTCGCAATTAGCGGACCGTTACCGTAAGGGCGATCGCACCAATGAAATGTTCGGATGGAATCAACTGGCGGAGGGGCTAAGCCAGGCTGGTTGGAAGCCCGGGGGCCGTTGGCTTCCTGCGGCAATTCGTTACCAGGACGCCGCTGAGCTGTCGTTCGTACTACCCGGCCAGCCAACGACATATGATCTCCCGGTGAAGAGGCGGCGCTGCCAGTATGACTTCTGGCCTGCGATGCCGTATGGCAGCGATGCGCTGGTGGCCGTTCCGGAGCCAAACGGGACGGACGTCGAACTGCAGTTGGCTGCGCTTTTCAACAGGGTCGCAGCCGGTCCTCGGATTCCGCTCTGGCGGCGGCCGCTCTATCGCCTGCCTATTGGGAGGTATATCATCTTCCGGTGCGAGGGTTACCACGGCGGCCGAGAGGGCTTGATGGGGAATCAGTGGTAACCGTGCTGCGGATGACGCCTATTAATGTTTGGGAGGTGAGGTGGGCGACGACGGCTGCGATGCGCTTAGATACCGTTCAGCGGCGTTCTCGTCCGGTTCCATATGGAAGACGGCTTCGAGACCCGTCATCGAGAGTAGACCGCGAATCTGGCTGCTGCCAGCGAAGAGACAGAGCCTGCCATCTTTATTGCGGAGTCGCTTAAGGATCACAACCAGCGCGCCAAGCCCGGTGCTATCCATAAA
>DASRZA010000437.1:0-11663 GCA_035686845.1 Armatimonadota bacterium
GTCCGGGTGGTGTGATGGCGGTCATGATCATCGGGTTCCTGATTTTCTACACGCAGCCCTGGTGGTGGAACGAGCCGTACCGCAATATACCCGTGGTGATTGATGAGAAGTGTACCGGCTGCATGTTCTGTATGATTGACTGTCATGCGAACGCCATCTACATGATTCCAACCTCGGGTAAGAAAAAATCCCGTCCGCTACTTGCGCGCATCCATGGGGCCAAGTGCGCCGAGTGCGGCATCTGCGTGGGCGCATGTCCTTTCCAGGCGCTGGAGCTCCCGATGCTGCGCGACCGGGTGATTGAGGAACAGATTACCGAATTATGCCAGAAATAGAGAAGCCGGCCTCGCCCGGTCCTGAGACCAACGAACCTGAAACCCGGCCCGCCGACGCCATTGTGGCAGAGACACCCGCGGCAGAGACACCCGCGGCAGAGCCCACGACGGTAGTTGAAGCTGTGAAGGTGGTGGCGCGCACCGAGACGGCGGGCACTGTAACGTCTACCAAGGTGGAGACCACGAAGGTTGAGACTCCGAAAGTGGAGACTACCACGGTCGAGACGACGAAGGTGGAGACACCGACGACAACGACTACCATTGTCGAGACCGCGAAGGTGGAGACGACCATCGTTGAGGCAGGGCCTCCAGTGGCGGCGACTGTAGAGGCTGAACCGCCGAAGGATCCGCGCATCGTTGGCTTTTTGTGTGAATGGGCCGCGAATATGAATGACCTTCTCGACGAGGAGGGTCTGTTAAGAGGGATGCCCAACGTTGGCATGATCAAAATTCCTTGCAGCGGAATGACCAAGCCGGCCTGGTTGGAAATGGCCTTGAAGCAGGGTGCTGAAGGTGTGTTTGTTTGCGGCTGCCCAATTGTTGACTGCCATTTCCGCGAGGGAAATATCTTCATCCGGGACCGGATGTACTCTCGGCGAGCACCGAAGCCGAAGCGGCTCGACGCTGCGCGTACCCGCGGTTACTGGTACGAGGCGCTGGAAACCGATAAGCTGGTGGATGACCTGCGGCAGTTCACCGAGGATTTGAAGCAGCTCAACCGGGAAACGAAGTAGGCGGCAGTAGCGGCCCGGTCCGCTTTTGCCCGCGAGCCGCACGGCGTCCGCCGGCGGCTTTGCATTTTGTAGGACCTCTGTTATGGCAATTGGCGCAGAGCTGACGTGCGATCTGTGCAGCCTGCCGACGCCAGGCCGTGTCTTCGAGCGTATCATCGATGGCGAGCCGCGACGGTTTTGCTGCTCCGGATGCCTGAACGTCTATACGATTCTCAATGAATCGGGCGCCCTGTCCAATAAGGACTCCGCGGCGGCGTTTCGCGTTGGCGAGAAACTCGGTCTTTTGGGTCCCGGGGCGGAGCTGTCGGGGAGCCCGCCGCTCGATCCGGAAGCGGATCGTATCCCAGTGGAACGCGAGTTAGAGATCCCGATTCAGGGCATGTGGTGCGCGTCTTGCGCCTGGCTCATCGAACGGGTTCTCCTCAAGCAGCGCGGAGTTTTCTCGTGTCTCGTATCGTTCACGAACGACACCGCGCGTGTTCGCTACAGCCCCGAGTATATCTCCCGACAGCAGATCCTGGATCAGATTCGGGAGCTTGGTTATATTCCTGGCGAGTCAGCGGGAACGCGAACCGCCAACTCGGCGCAGCGTGATCTACTGGTTCGGCTGGGAGTCGCGGCGGCGCCGGCAATGTACATGATGATGTTCAACATCATCCTGTACGAGGGATATTTCAGCCGCCTCGAGCCGGGGACCCGGAGCTTCCTACAGGAGCTTCTGTTTTTCCTCTCGCTTCCCATTGTCACCTGGTGCGCCTGGCCCATCTATCGCCGCGCCTGGGGAGCGCTGCGGCAGGGGGTCACCACGATGGAGACGCTCGTATCTCTGGGCGCTGGCAGCGCGTTTGCCTACAGCGTCTACGCCACGGTGACCCGGCAGGCGCAGGTATACTACGACACCGCGTCGATGATCATCACGCTCGTGCTCCTCGGGAAGTACCTTGAGGCGGTCGCTCGATCTCGGGCCACGTCGGCGGTGGGATCTCTTTCGGCGATGCTGCCTCGCAAAGTCCGGCTGCGGCTCGCGGATGGAGGCGAGGCGTTAGTGGCGGCCGATCAGGTTCAGGTTGGAGATCTCGTCATTGTCGATCCGGGCGCCACGGTCCCGGTGGACGGCGTCGTGGTGGATGGCGCTGGGTCCATCGACGAATCGCTGCTCACTGGCGAACCCATCCCTGTTCGTCGCGAGCCGGGGGATCAGGTGGTTGGCGCGTCGCTCTGCGTCGAAGGCGGCATCATAGTCCGGGCGGAGCGAACCGGTGATTCCACGACTATCTCGCGCATGGCGAACGTGGTAAAGGAGGCGCTCGCATCGCGTTCCACGAGCGAGCGGCTGGCGGATCAGATTTCCCGTGTGTTCGTTCCACTCATTATCATCGCGGCCGTCGCTGTCTTCTGGCGTGATTACTCCACCCTGCGCCGGCTCGATGACTCGCTGATGCAGGCGATCAGCGTGCTTGTCGTGGCATGCCCCTGCGCTCTTGGCATGGCGACGCCGATCGCGGTGGCCGCGGCGATGGGATCGGCGGCGAGTCGCGGTATTCTCATCCGGAACAGCGCGATGTTGGAGCGAGCGAAAAAAGTGGATACCGTGGTCCTCGACAAGACCGGTACCGTTACAGCCGGGCGGCTGCAGGTCGTTGAGACTCTCACCGATCCCGACAACCCGCCCTCGCGGAGCGAATGGGAAGCGGTGGCGTCACTCGAGGCGCTCTCGCAGCATCCGGCCGCGCGTGCCATCGTTTCGTGGCTGGGTGAGCAGGGGATCGCTCCGCACCCCGGTGTTGAGATCGAATTGATCCCGGGCAAAGGAATTCGCGGCAGGGCAGGGGCGCATTCGCTGCTGATTGGCGCTTCGGAATTCGCTCCGCCGCTGCCGGAAGCGATTGCCCGGAGAATGCTTGCCGCCGAGGTTGAGGGTAAGACGGTGGTTGTGGCCTCGTCGGAAGGCTCTCTAATCGGGGCTTTCGTCCTGTCGGACATTCCCCGGCCCGGGTCAATCGAGGCGATACAGGCGATGCGAAACGCCGGCATTGAGGTCTGGATGATCTCGGGCGACTCCGAAACGACGACCGCGGCGGTTGCGCGGAGCGTTGGAATTGATCACGTCGTGTCGCGGGCGCTACCCGAAGAGAAGATTCAGCGGGTGCAGGAGATGCGGGCCGCGGGCCGCTGCGTCGCGATGGTGGGCGATGGAGTCAACGACGGGCCGGCGTTAGCGGCTGCGGATCTCGGGGTTGCGATGGGCGCGGGGACGCAGGTGGCTTTAGAGGCGGCGGACATGGCGCTGCTGGCGCCCGATCTGCGGCGCCTCTCTTACGCGTTTGGCCTCTCCAGCCGGACGGTGCGCATTATTCGTCAGAATCTGTTCTGGGCCTTGATCTATAACCTCGTCAGCATTCCTGCCGCCGCCGGTCTTTATGGCCCCCGCTTGACGATTGGACCGCTCTTCGCGGCCTCAGCGATGCTGGTGAGCAGCCTGACGGTCGTCTTCAATTCACTCCGGCTTCAGCAGCGGCGCGATGAGGCCGGATGATGACCAGTCTTCCGGCGCTTTTCCTCATTGGATTCACCTACAGCCTGTATCACTGCGTTGGGATGTGCGGCGGATTCGTGGCGGCGTACTCCGCGACCTGTTCCATACGTCCCCGGTCGTCTTCCGCTACCGATACGAAGGCCATCGCCGGCGCCCGGCCCGCGACCGATTTGCGCCGGGCGCCGAATCCTGGGAGAGCCGTTCTGGAGCAGTGGCCGATACATCTCTTGTTCAACCTGGGACGCGTGGTGTCTTATACCCTTATTGGCACGGCGTTCGGATTCGCCGGATCGTGGGCCAACTATTATGGGCGACTGGCGGGAACCCGGCTGCAGGGCATCGCCGGGGTGGTCGGCGGTGTCCTGATGATCCTCTTTGCAATCAGCCTTGCGGGGTTTCTGCGGCTGCCAGCGGGGGCGCTCATCGGCGGGAGCCGAGTCCGCCGGCTGTTCAATACGCTCCTGAGAAGCCGGTCGCCCTGGCGGACCCTCCCCATGGGAATGCTTGTGGGAACGGTGCCTTGCGGGCTGGTCTACAGCATGTCCTCGTATGCGCTGGCAAGCGGCAGCCCAATTCGTGGAGCGATGGCGATGGCGGCCTTCGGATTTGGCACCATCCCCGCGATGTTCTCGTTCGGGTTCATCTCAACCGCCTTGAGCACACGGGTGCGGAAGGGAATGCTCGCTATTGCCGTCGTTCTCACGCTGCTGATGGGCGTCGAGGCGATCCGCAGGGGGTGGGGCGCGCTGTAGCGGGTGGCCCCCCAACCCCCAATAACGGGGGAGCAATGCGCCCCCGATCCCTCTAAAATGAGGGCGGCGACTTTCGGCTCATTTGTGCCGGACCGCGCTATCGAATTGCGCCATGGCCTCGTCGATCAGCTTCTCCGGATCCTCGACGCCGTCGGGAAAGACGGCCGACGCGGTCCTGACTTTAATTTCCTGCTCGGTCGCCAGCAGGATGGCTTTTTCGATCCCGCACCGGATCCGATCGGCCGCGGCAGCCGCATGGGCGCCGGATAGCCCGGGGCAGAGCATCGCCAGCAGATCCCGGGAATGGCGGGCGGGCGTGTCACTTGCCCGGCACTCCTGTATCAGCCCCTCGGCGGCGGCCCGCAGCGCCAGGTCGCTAACCTGCCGCCCTTCCTGGCCCGTTATGTCTTCAAAATCCTGCAGTTCGAAAAGTATCACGGTTAGTCGCGACTGCTGCCGCTGCGCGCGTGCGGATTCCTCCCGCAGCCGGAGCAGCAGCAGCCTCTGGTTATACAAGCCGGTGAGGCTGTCCACCAGTGCGGAGCGTTGATACTCTTTTTCGGCGCGGAGACGATGGAGACTCAAGGCTGTGGAGCGGGCGAACTCTCCCAACCGCTTCAGTGAGCGCTCTTCTACAGAGTGCGGCCGGGGCCAGCCCAGATATAGCGCTCCAAAGAAACCTGCAGAGGAGATTAGTGGCGCCAAAACGTAGGCCCGCGCCGAATCGTACCGTCCGAACAGGGGCGAATTCTCGTCTTGGGCCGCATCACAACAAGCGACCGTCTCTCCCGTTCGCAGCCTTGCGCCGATCCCCGTCTCATCCACCGGAATGACCGCCCCGCTTTCGAATTCGGGGGTGAATCCGGCGCATGCGGCCACGCGCAGCTCCTGGCTTAGCGGGTCAAGCACAAGCACTGCGCGCGAGGGAGCGTCAATCACCTGTTCCAGGCTCATCGCAACCAGCTCCAGCGCGCTCTCCAGGTCGCGGGGCGCCAGGACTGATTGGCTGAAGTCGACCAGCTTTCGATTCCACCGGAGCTGATCCGCGACATGCAGTCCGCCGATGGCGGGGCGCGCCCACCTCACGAGGCCGAGCAGGCACCCAAGGCCGATCAGACCGAATGCCAGCAAGTCCGATCTGATTGTTTCGACTGGTAGGAAGGCGGCCGCGTATCCGAACGAGCCGAGGAGTACGATGAAGAACGCCGATCCGAAGCAGATCCCAAACCAGATTCCAAACGACCAGCCCAGTAGATAGCAGACGGGAGCGAAAAGAACCAGCCAGTCCGACCGGAGGCCACCGGTGAGCGCTACCACCAGGAGCGCGGCGCTGAACGCCACCCCGGCAAAGATCCGGCTCCGGATCGAAGTCTTGATCATAGTGTCTTTACTATTCCTCCACGATAAACTATTGCGGCGCGGCTATGGGTTCGTCTCCACCCGATGATCGGATTCGGCGTCGGGCGGTTTATACCTGTCGGAATGCCGACACAATTCGTTCTCGAACAGGCGCGTCTGGCGCGTTGGCGCCGCGAGACGCGTAATTCGAATGCTCCCGGCACAGCCCGCGGTGGGGAAATTCAGCGGTTCAATGCGCATCTGCCCCCGGAGTTTATTCTGGATTTCCCGGGCTTCTGTTGCAGAGACATTCCAAATCCTTCAGCCTTTGTCGCCCATTCTTCCCGCCCCGGGTCTCGCGCCTCGGTCCTCGGTCCGCCTTTTTGCCGCCTTCTGGATTCGCGCCGCAGCCAGTAGAGCGATGAGAGCTTCCTCTTCTGAGATCTCTGTATCCGGGATCTGGTCTATCATTCGCAGCAGACGAGCGACCGGGGAACGCTCCAGGGGCGAAATCCATTCGAGACTCCAGCGCACGACCTTACCGAAATCGCGCCCCTGCAGAGCGCTTAGAACGGCCTCAGCGCTCGCTTCCCGCACGTGCTCATTCTCGCCGGGCTTCTCATCGATCCAACTGGTCGACTTCCCGCCAAAATGCTGGTTCAGGAACCGGATTAGCTTCTCGGACCGCGCGTCTCCGGAGAGAGCGATCAGCGAGTAGGCGTCGGGACCGGGCGCTAGCAGCGTCGCCATCGCGTGGGCTATCTGGCGGCGCAGCACGGGCGATTTTTCGCGGCGCAGCGCATTCCAGAGCGTTCCCAGATACTCAATGGCGCCGATGCTGGCCAGTGCGTCGGCCATGATTCCCAGGTTGACTTCGATCGTTTCGCGTTCAAGCGCCCGGGCAAGTTCTCCGACGATCTCGGGTGTCATGGTGGTCCTAACGCCGAGGTACCCGAGGGCGCGCGCCGCCGCGGCGCGGGTGCGGGGCTCGTCGGAGAGCGCATCCACCAGCGCCTGAGACGCCGCCTCGACCCCTCCGGCGGCGCCGGCGGGCCCGGCGCCGATCCGGCTGAGTGCCTCACACGCCGCTTCGGCCACACCCCGGGCATTTTCCTGTCGCGCTCGTTCCAGCGCTTTGATGGCATCCGGCGCGGCCTCCATCGCATCCATCTCTCCCAGCCCGCGAAGCGCTTCCACTCGCACTGCCCGTGAAGAATCCGCCAGCGCAGCGACCAGCATGGGAATCGCTTCTCGGACGCCGATATTCGCGAGCGCCCGAGCCGCTTCGGGTCCGATTCCGAGCGCCGGCGTGCGCAGCGCCTCGCCCAAATACGGCACAGCCTTTGCGTCCCTTATCTTTCCAAGCGCCCGCGCGGTTTCTCGACGAACATTCGGACTCGGGTCGTTAAGCGCCGGTATCAGCTCATCCACCGCGATGGCGGCGCGAAGCGATCCCAGTTCCCGAATTGAGTCGGCGCGCGTTTCGGGATCTATCAGTTGGCGCGCCCGGCGGAGGTAAATGAAAGTCCGCACTGGATCAGAGCTGGTCAGTTGATGAAGCATGTAACCGGCCGGCCGACTCGCCAATTCGCTCACCCGGCGAAGGCTGTAGAACGCCGCGCCAAGCCGGCACAGCGAGGAGAGCACGAAGAGCGCCTCGATATGCGTCAGCGTCAGTGTGAACAGCGAGAGATGAAAACCGGAAAGTATTTTGAGAACGCCAGCGCCGATGAGCGGCCCTGCGAAGCTCCCAAGTCCCGCAATCACCGCAATCGCGGCGACATAGAGCTGCTTTCTCTGCTGCGGCGTCACCCCGATCACCAGATTGAACTGCGCGAGGTTCAGGCCATACCACGCCATTCCACCAATCAGATTGTTGCAGGAGAGAATCAGATCGGCGTTACGCGGGGTAGCGAACAACCACGGCCATGGCAGCAGCACGATGATGGCGCTGCAAATTGCAATGACCGGCTTGTTCCCGTATTTATCCGCAAGGTACCCCCAGAATGGTAGGGTCACCAGGCCGCCAATCTGCGTCATTACCGCTAAGAAGTTCATCTCGCCGTACGAGAGATTCAGCGTTCGAATCATATATACGTTGAAGTAGGGCGCCGCGATGTTGACGGCCACGACCCAGAGGAGAAAATAGAGTGCGAGGCGGCGAAATCCGGCGTCACGCAGCGGCAGGCGAACGAAATCCGCCGGCGAAACCGAATCTTCTCGCCGCGCAGCCGGCTCTGGCTGTATCTTCATGGCGATCCAGCCGCCAAGGGCGAACAGGATCGCGACACCGAAGACCATCGCAAAGCTGATTGCCTGCGATCGGGGATCGTTCCGATGTGAGACGGCGTCTTTGTAGAAGCCGCTGCCCAGCAGCGCCGCCATTCCGGCGACACCCATAATCATGTTCCGACGGCTGAAGTACCGCCCGCGAATATCGGCCGGAACCAGGTCCGCCATCCAGGTTGTCCAGGCTGGGGTCGGGAAGTTCATAAACGCCATCGAGAGGCCAAAGAGACCGATGAGGATCCAGACACTGCCGCTCAGATGGAGAAACGGCAGCAGCAGGATCGGGATCCAAATTATACGGCCGGGATAGGCGGTCACGAGCATCAGCCACCGGCGAGACGGCGCCCGCGGAGCGAAGTAGGGACAGAGAATCTGGGAAAGCGCAGAAATGGCGCTGACACTCGCCAGCAGCCCGATCTGCGTGTCGTTGGCGCCGAGGAGGAGCGCAAATCCGGTTAAGAACACGCTGTTGAACGTGAGCATGGAGAAGACAGTGGCAAAGCTGCCTTCCCAAATAGAGATCCGCAGGCCCCGGGCAATCTGCAGCCGGCTTAGCTCCCGAGTGTTGCTTTCAATAGGGGGATCCACCCGGCTTTCTACGTTGAGGGGGACCGGGTCTGCGGGATTCATTCGGAGGCGTTACTCCTCGCAGCCGGCAATAAGCCCCGCGGCGAGCTCGTGCGGCACCGCGCGCCAGAGGCCCCATGATTTCCAGCTTGGACCGAGGCTCTTCAAAGTCTTCGCGAGGCCCGCGAGCTCGCACGGCAGAAGCTCCCGGTATTCGCAGATCTCCTCGTCCGGGTCGGTACACTGCGGATCGCCGTCCGGCGCATTCAGTATGAAGAGATAAGTCGCGAACCGCACGACACGCATGGGGCTGGTGAGTCGGTATTCGATGAGCGCCGCGAACCGGGCTTCCCCGGTAGTCTGGAGGCCGGTCTCCTCCGCCAGTTCACGCCACAGCGCCTCTTCCACAGCTTCGCCCGGCTTGACGCCGCCGGTTGGGATCCGAAAAGTTCCCGCGGGATAGAAGGTTTTGGTGGTTACGAGGATGCGGCCGCCTTGCCGGCGAATAACGAACGCCACCTCCGCTCGCCGCCGCCGCAGGGAATGCTGGAACGACCGGAGGAATTCCGGGTCCGACTCAATCTCGGCACAGATGCGGCGAGGCGCTCCGTACCGGGTTGTAAGATGCTCTACTTCTTCGGGATAGATTGCTGAGTTCACGTACCTGTATTACCCGGCTGAGCCGGCGATTCCTTCATACTTTCGGCATCATGACACGACAGGTCACCGCCGCGGCCCCCGGCCCCCGATAACGGGGGAGCATTTTATCCCCCCAGCCCCGATAACGTGGGAGCATCTTCTCCCCCCGGCCCCCGATAACGTGGGAGCATCTTATCCCCCCGGCCCCCGATAACGGGGGAGCATCTTATCCCCCCCGCCCCCGATAACGGGGGAGCATCTTATCGCCCGGCCCCCGATAACAGGGGAGCATCTTATCCCCCCGGCCCCCGATAACGGGGGAGCATCTTATCCCCCCGGCCCCCGATAACGGGGGAGCTATTGATACGCTCGGAGACAGGACCGACGGGCTTAGGCGATACGAGTGGTTTGGATGCGCCGGCTACCAGCGGGCGGCGACGGTGGCTCCCTCGGAGGCAGACCCGACCGCGGCCGCGTATTTGCCCATTGCGCCGGTTCGATAGCGCGGCTCGGGCTCTTCCCATTGCGCCAGGCGCTCTTGAACAACTTCGGGGGTGACTTCCATTTCCAGCTTGCGCTGATCAATGTCGATGACGATGATATCGCCTTCCTGAATGGCGGCGATGGGCCCGCCGCGCGACGCCTCCGGCGCCACGTGCCCGATCATGAGCCCGCGGGTGCCGCCACTAAATCGGCCATCGGTGAGCAGTGCCACCGTCTCACCCAATCCTTCGCCGACAATCGCCGCCGTAATCCCCAGCATCTCTCGCATTCCAGGACCACCTCGCGGCCCCTCATAGCGCACCACCACCACGTCGTTCGGTTTGATCCGCCCGGCTAAGATCGCGCTCATGGCGTCTTCTTCCCGGTTAAATACGCGCGCCGGGCCGCGGTGATAGAGCCGCTCGTACCCGAAGAGTTTGCATACAGCGCCTTCGGGCGCCGCATTTCCCTTCAGGATCACCAGGCCGCCTGTCGCTTTGATCGGCTGGTCAAGGGGCCGAACCACGTCCTGTCCGGGAGTCTCCCGCGCTGATTCGCATTCCTGCGCAATCGTGCGACCCGAAGGGGTCAACTGGTCGCCATCGACAAAGCGCCCTTCCAGCAGCCGCTTCAATACCAGCGCGGCGCCGCCCGCCCGGTAGAGATCGGCCGCGACGTAGCGCCCGCCGGGCCGCAGATCAGCCAGGAGAGGTGTGCGGCGGCTGATATCATCAAAATCCTGGATGTTAAGAGGGATCTCCGCCTCTCGCGCCAGCGCAAGCAGGTGCAGCACGGCATTCGTGGACCCGCCGGATGCCGCTACACCGGCAATGGAGTTCTCGAACGATAGCCGGGTTAAGATACGGCTCGGGCGCAAGTCCTGGCGCAGCGTCTCCATGACCATCTTGCCGCACTGGTAGGCCACCTCGTCCTTAAACGGGTCGGTGGCGGGAACACTGGCGCTTCCCACGATAGCCATTCCTAAAAACTCCATTGCGAGGGCCATTGTGTTCGCGGTGAACTGACCGCCACAGGCTCCCGCGCCGGGGCATGCCACATCTTCCAATTCCTTCAGGTCTGCCTCGCTCATCTTTCCCGCCGCTGCGGCGCCAATCCCTTCGTAAACGGTCACCAGGTCGACGTCGCGACCTCGAAACCGGCCGGGATTGATTGTGCCGCCATATAATAGGAATCCGGGCACGTCCAGACGGATGTGGGCCATCGCCGCGCCGGGCGCCGTTTTATCGCAGCCGACGAGGGAAACGATGGCGTCGAACATGTGACCCCGACCGAGCAGCTCGATTGAATCGGCGATGATCTCGCGACTGATGAGGGACGTCTTCATCCCCTCGGTGCCCATGGTGACCCCGTCGCTGATAGCGATGGTGTTGAACTCCATGGGAGTTCCGCCGGCCTCTCGCACCCCGCGCTTAACGTGTTCGGCCAGCCGACGCAGATTCAGATTGCATGGCATCGTCTCAATCCAGGTGTTGGCGACGCCAATAATTGGCTTGCGAAGATCCTCGTCGCTATAGCCGGCGCCTTTCAGCATGGCGCGCGCCCCGGCGCGGTCCAAACCATCAGTGATGACCCGGCTTCGGTGTTTCATGTCAAATGTCATGGATTTTGGCTCCGCAAATCTGTTGGGACGCCAGGACGTCACTTTACCGGCGGCCCACACCCTCTAAAATGGGGGAGAGTAGTAGCCCCGGCAAGCCCCCCGGCCCCCGCAGCCCCCTGACCCCCGATAACGGGGGAGTCCTTGTCCGGCAGGCCCCCGATAACGGGGGAGTCCTTGTCCCCCCGGCCCCCGATAACGGGGGAGCATCTAATCCCCCGGCCCCCGATAACGGGGGAGCATCTTATCCCCCCGGCCCCCGATAACGGGGGAACTATTGATACGCTCGAAGACAGGACCGACGGGCTAAGCCGATACGAGTGGTTTAGATGCGCCGGCTACCAGCGGGCGGCGACGATGGCGCCTTCGGAG
>DASRZA010000438.1:0-2925 GCA_035686845.1 Armatimonadota bacterium
ACCCGTACGCCGGCGCCGCTCTCAATAATCAACGGGTCCTGCTGCAGCCAGTCATCCATCGAGGTGAAGGGATGCCAGAGATACGCGTGATCGCGGGCCACCGGGGAGTCAGGGTCGCTGCGAATGTTCACTGGCGGAGCCGCGTCCCCCGAAGGCGAGGCGGCGCTTGCGTCCTGCGCCCGGTCATCCACCGGAACTTGTCGATCGAGATGAGAACCTGTATTGGCTGATGTCATCCTCTGTTCCGGCGCATTCTTATCCGCTAACAACGGGCGCGATATCGATGAGAAGAGGCGCCCGCTCCAATCGAGCGATAAACTCGGGGGCGTCCGAAGCAGACGCGAGAAAGAATACGCGCCCGCCCACTGCGACTCCCGTCTCTTTGATCTGACTGAAACGGCAGTATCCGATCGAAGATCCAGCGACATATCCGGCGATGTAATCCGGGTCGTCCGACCAACAGATTTCGGCGCAGCTCCCGCTCCAGCAAGATTTCGTCGCAATCGCGAGCGCCTCGATCACACGAAGATTCGTGAGACCTTCAGCGGCAAGCGCCGCGGCAGTCTTGGACCGGCATTGAGCCGTGAAGTCAACGCGGGTAGCGCGAACGCCGCGCTCCCGGTCCGGCTCCAGCCGCTCCCCGGTCGCCGCATCCATGACAACGCCGCCCCGCATGACACTGTTGTTGGGACCCGGTCCCCGATCCAGCAGATCGAGCGCCGTTGTGATGGCAGCCTCTGAGACGCCGCACCTCGATAATAACCTCGCTGCAGAGGATCGAGCCTCCGCAGTGGTCTTCGCCGGCATCGTTCGCACGGGTAGGGGATGGCGACGCTGGATGGTGTCGGCCGGTATCAGCTCAGATGTGATAAAAATCTCCGTATCGCCGCCGTAGGACCGGGCGCGATCACTCACTTTCTGAAGCGCGTCAGGCCAATCCGATTCGGTCACAAGGCGCTCAGCGCCGCCACAATGGCGCCCGTCGCGGGTCGCCCTCATCCTCACACTCATGTAGAAGCTGTTCATTCTACCGCTGCAAACTGGTTAACCAGATACTGCCGATTAATCAAAAACCTCGGACGTCGATCAGGCCTCGGAGTGAAGCGCCGGACGAGCGTTCGGCGCAGATTCGGCGGCCGGCGCCGGAGTCTCAAACCCCAGATCACGGATCATTTTGAGGTCTTGCTCGGGCCGCTCTCCACGAGTTGTAAGATAGTCACCCAGAAAGAGTGAGTTCGCCGGATAGAGACCGAGCGGCTGGAGGGCGCCAAGATGCAGTTCTCGCCCGCCGGCGATTCGAATCTCGGTCTTCGGGTTCGTGAACCGGAACATGCAGAGAACCTTGAGGCAATACTGCGGAGTGAGCCGCCACGTTCCCTGCAGCGGTGTGCCGTCGATCGGGTGTAAGAAATTGACCGGAATCGACACAACGTCCCGCTCTCGCAGCCGCAGCGCCGTCCAGACCAGATCCTGATCTGTCTCTCCCATTCCCACGATGCAGCCGCTGCATTGTCCTATCCCGGCCGCTTTCACGCGGTCAAGCGTCTCCTCCCGGTCGTTGAAACGATGAGTAGAGCAGATCTCGGGATAAAACCGCTCACTGGTGTTCAAATTATGATTCACCCGATCCACACCCGCCTCACTCAACCGCCGCGCCTGCTCGGCGTTCAGCAGGCCGAGACAGGCGCATATCCCTAGAGGATACTTACGCTTTAGCTCCGGAACCAGACTTGTGAGACGATCAAGATCACGGTTCGACGGTCCTCGGCCGCTCGCAACGAGGCAGAACGTGCAAGCGCCCCAGCGCGCCGCGTGCTCCGCGGCCTCTAGAATGACTTCATCGGGGAGCAGTCCGTACTTGTCGATCGGCGCCGTAGACGAGCGTGACTGTGAACAATAGCCGCAGTCTTCCGGGCAAAGGCCGCTGCGGATGTTCATCAACACGTAGAGCTGAACCGACCGGTCGAATGCCGCCTGACGTACCCGGAACGCCGCGCTAAGAAGATCCAACAGCTCGGAGTCGGGCGCGCGGAGCACGTCGAGCGCCTGTTCCTGAGATGCAGGAACGCCTTCCAAAACCTTCGCGGCCAGCGAATGCCAGCGGTTAGTCATCCGGTTCTAATCCTTGAAAAAAGCAGCGCCCTCCACGAATGGAGAGCGCCGGGGCACAGTCGGGTTCGGAGAAGTGACGCCGTCTCTGTGATAGAGCAGAACAGGCAGGCTATGCCTTTCGGGTCGCAGGCTTATCCGAACCAGGGGCTTTACTCTTAAAGAAGTCAGCGTTAGTTTCGATGTAGTTCTTCCACTGATCCGGCACGAAGTCGGCCTCAAAGATTGCGTCGACCGGGCACTCCGGTTCGCACGCGCCACAATCGATGCATTCGTCCGGGTGGATGAAAAGCTGCTCTTCGCCCTCGTAGATGCAATCGACGGGGCAAACATCCACACACGCTTTGTCCTTCGTACCGATGCACGGCTCGGTAATCACATAGGTCATTCAAGGCTCCCTTCCCAGTAGCTCAACAGACCGCAATGGCGCCCATGACACCCCGCGCCGGTATCAAGCAGGGTGGGGCCAGACAGTGAATTCGACTCAAGGTTACATACTCCTGCCCCGGTCGAGGCAGAAAATCCGAAGGGCCCGGTAAGATTGGCGCACGCCGGCGTTTCCGCCTGCAGCTGTACCCGCAACCCTCCAAATAAGTATAGCCGAAAGCAGGCGGCTGCACATCCTGGCGCCGCGGCAAAAAAAAGGCCCGGCTCAGGTGAATGAGCCGGGCCTTTCTAAGATATCCTGGCGGCGTCCTATCTTCCCACCACGAGATGTGGCAGTATTTTTGGCGCTGGAGAGCTTAACGACTGTGTTCGGAATGGGAACAGGTGTTTCCTCTCCGCCATGACCACCAGAAACCGTTCGTCCGCCGT
>DASRZA010000439.1:0-12933 GCA_035686845.1 Armatimonadota bacterium
GCCCTCCGCCGGCTTTGACATTGGTGAGCGCCATGTGTTAGACTTGGCGTAGAGGGCGATCTTCTGCCATCCCCGGCAGGCGCCGCACTCGCAGCCTGTTCTATCGCCGTTTTTCTCCGCGGCGTGGTCGCTTGTTTGATCGAGCCGATCTCGCCGGCGCGGAAACGCTTCGCGCGTCCGATAATGTCAATGGCCGGGAGGCTCGAGCAGGCTGGGATCGCCAGATTAAGGAGCTTTCGCGGCATTCTCATGCAGGTCCCTCGCCCAGGACCCGCCCAGCGTTTTCCGTGGTCTCCGCGCAGCAGACAGGAAATCCAGATGACTATCACCCGAAGCTTTGCCGCCGGTTTTGCCTGCGTATTTGCGGTTTGCCTGACAGGGCTTCTTGCCTCCAACGGCTCAGCGCTCCCTTCGGCGGGTCCGTTTAGCCCAACCGTGCCGGTCTCGCCGGGCCCCGGAGAGTCGACAGCCCCAACGCAGACGGGACCGGAGACGTCACGGCTTCCTCCCGAGGCCCGGGCGATGTGGGTGGTGCGCTACAGCATTCTTACGCCCGCGGCGGTCGACGCCATCGTCGAACGCGCGGCGAAATATCATTTCAATGCGCTCATGGTGCAGGTGCGAGGCCGCGGCGACGCTTATTACGAGTCCAATATCGAGCCGCGCGCACAGGCGCTGAAGGATGAGCCGGCGAGTTTCGATCCGCTGGCGCGGATCATACAGAAGGCGCACGCGCACGGAATCCGGGTGTTCGCCTGGGTTGTCACCTGCCTGGTCTGGTCGGGTAAGCACCCGCCCGCATCGCCGAACCACGTGGTTAACCAGCATCCCGATTGGATTGACGCCCGGTACGATGGATCGCCGATGTCCGGGACCGATTATGAAGGCCAGTTTCTGAACCCGGCTCTCCCAGAGGTCCGCAATTATATCGTGAGCGTCTACCGTGACCTGGTGAGCCATTATGACATCGATGGCCTCCATCTCGACTATATCCGTTATCCGGCGCCGGGGTTAGGATATAACCCCGAAGCGCTTGCGGAGTTCTACGCGTCGCGTCATCCCGGCGCAGGCAAGGCGCCTCCGTGGGAGCTGCGCGCTGAAACCAAGGCGCATCCCGCCGAATGGACGACGTGGCGGCAGCAGCAGGTGACGGAATTGGTGCGCGAGATACGCACTGCTGTTCAAGCGGAAAAACCGTGGATCTCGATTTCGGCCGCTGTTTGGTCGGATCTCAATGACGCCCGTTATAATCGGATGCAGGACTGGCCGACGTGGCTGAAGGATGGCCTGGTGGACTTCGTTTGCCCGATGGCGTATTCGAAGAGCACGCCGCGGGTAGTGGCTCAGATTGCCGAGGCGCAGGCGCTCTCGTGCGGCCGGCAGATCTGGGCTGGGATTGGCGCATGGCATTTGAGCGCCGCCGACACCGCGAATAAGATCCGGGCCGTGCGAAAATTGGGTGTGGCGGGTGTCTGCCTCTTCTCTTACGGAGGCATGACTCACGATGGCGGGACCGATCGTTTCTTGAAAGCGCTCGCTCAGGGTCCGTTCCATCGATCTGCGGCTCCTCCTTTGATGGCGTGGCTGCCTTCGAAGGAGGGTGTCCAAACGGCTCGGAACCCGGCCGCCGCGCCGGAAGCCGGCCGCTGATGGCGCTGATTCGGTCCCTGCCGCGTCGTATTTTGGATTTGGAGATCGGTCATTAACACCATTCTGATCAGCCTCGACACCGTACGCGCGGATCATTTGAGCTGCTACGGTTATCCGAGGATCACAAGTCCGAATCTCGACCAATTCGCGGCCGGTGGCGCGGTCTTCACCGATTGCATCAGCACCCATATCCCGACGCACCCGGCCCACACCTGCATGATGACGGGCCGCGATCCATTTGAGACCGGCGTGATCGCGCAGGGCGGGCACACGGCGCCCGGCAGCGACGTGGTGATGTTGGCCGAGGAGCTCCAGCGCCAGGGATACTTTACGGCCGCTGCCGACAACCTTGGACGCTGGTTCACCCGCGGGTTCTCACTGTATGAAGTGTATCAGTGGGAGATTAAACCGGGCGAACCTATGCGAAAAGCCGAGGGTGTGAACAAATCCGCCCTCAAAGCGCTGCATCGATGCGCCGATCAGGACCAACCGTTCTTCCTGTTTTTGCATTATTGGGATGGACATACCCCTTATCTTCCTCCGCCGCCCTTTGACCGCATGTTCTACAAAGGCGATGAAAAAGACCCGGATAACCCGAGCATGGACGCTCTTTGGGACTTCGAGCCGTTCAATCGCTACTTTGCGGGGTGGATGCCCGGCGTCACCGATATTCAGTTCCCGATCGCCCAGTACGACGCTTCCCTGGCCTATCTTGATTCGTGCCTGCAGCATCTATTCAACCGGATGGAGCAACTCGGCTTGCTGGAGAATACAAGTGTCGTAATCACGGCGGATCACGGCGAAGAGACGGATGAGCATGAATGCTGGTTCGATCATCACGGCCTCTATGATACCAATCTTCGAGTGCCGCTCCTGGTCCGAACGCCGGGTGGATCGCCGCAGCGTATTCCTGGCTTTGTCCGCACGCTCGACATCGCCCCGACAATTCTGGATCTGAGCGGCGCCAGTCCGTTCGCAGCGCCTCTTCAGGGAGCGAGCTTCCGGCCCATGCTCGAAGGCGCGTGGCCAGCCGGGCAAGGGACCTGCGATGAACTATTCCTGACGGAATGCACCTGGATGCGCAAGCGGGGCTACCGCAGCGGGCGATATAAGTACATCCAGGCGCTGGAGCCGGACATTCACGGGAAACCGCCGGAAGAACTCTACGATCTGGAACACGACCCGGGCGAAAAGCATAATCTGGCCTTCGAGCTGCCGTCGGTCGCGGCCGACCTCAAACGCCGACTTATGGCCTGGAAAACGGATCGCGAAGCCGCATCCGGCCGCGCCGATCCTGTGGAAACGCAGCGAATCTCCCTCAAACGAATCGGCGACCCCAAAACGCCGGTAATCCGCCGCGGCTCGGTGTCGTGAGCAGCGTATTGCCCGTCTGAAGTCCCGGAGGGACGGCCGATCATAGCGAAGGGCTTCAGCCCTAGTAATGCGACGATGCAACGACCGGCCGAGAAGTCCCGAAGGGATGGCCGAGCTTCTGACGTCGTGGCCGAGGGCGTTTGTGCGCCCCTTTCCCGCAGTTCCGCTTGAGGCGCTATCAGTTCCTGACCTGGATGGTGACCTGGTAGAGAATGACAAACATCGCCGTCATTTGACCCGGTTTTGGTTTCATCCGGCCGTAGCCTTTGATGGTCGTCGTCCCCGGCGCTACCGCCTCGAACTCCTCCTGCCCGACGGTGGGCTTGATCGCTTTGAGGATTTTCTTATCGATCGGCTCGAACTTCCAGGTAAGATCGGGCTGCAGGCGCAGCTCAATGTATTCTCCCTTTCGCACCGTCACCGTATGGCGATCCTGCGCCTTCCCGATGATGAGGGGATGCGCGGCGGAGTTTGGAGGTTCAGGTTTGGCGTGCGAGGCCGCGGGGCGCGGCGACCGGTTGCTCGCCGGCACAAGGAGGAGCTCTGATTTCCATTGGGTCGGAATCAGGTAAACCGAAAAGCCGGGGAATTGCGTGGGGATCAAGAAAACACCCGGTTGATGTCTGGGCGCCGGGCGCTGCCCAAATGGCAAAGTATGACGTGGTGTGGCTGTCGCCGGATCAGGCTGGTTCTTCCGCGGCTTATTAGCGGCGATTACGGGACCGGCGGCTGAAGCGGCTGTGGCGACCGCGATCAATCCAAGGGCTGCAGGGAATAGACGCATCGTTCTCACCCTCCTCTTTGTTGGTAGACTCAGTTCGGGGCAGGAAGTTCCGTCGACGGGAGCCAGGTCGCTCATTCAAGGCTTCGTTCGCGGCTCGCCGGCGCTCAGCTCGAGACGAATCGCCAGGAGGATTCGGAGGGCGGTGTGCGAAGCTCATCGGTAAAGTCGGTCGCCCGCTCACCCCTTGACTTGGGAGGTCATGAATGCGCAGCCTGAATATCTATTTTACCGGACCGCAGCAGGTGAAAGTCATTGAAGAGGATGTGCGGGAGCCTGGAGAGGATGAGATTCTGATTCGGGCGACCCGAAGTCTCATAAGCACGGGTACGGAACTGATCTGCTATACGCGCGACGTGGATCCGGGCAGCCACTGGGACAAATGGGTTCAATATCCGTTCGAGCCTGGTTACAGCCACGTGGGAACCATTCAGGCGGTGGGGGCGAAGGTTCGGGACCTGGCGCCGGGCATGCGCGTGGCGACTGCGGGATCGCACCGGCAGTATGTGACATGCCGGGGGGCATCGGCGCTGCCGATACCGGACGGCGTGAGCGACGAGGACGCGGCGTGGTTCAGTCTCGCGAGTGTCGTGCAAAACGGGGTGCGCCGGGCCGAGCACGCGCTGGGCGATACCGTGGTAATCATCGGCCTCGGGATGTTAGGACAGCTTGCCGTTCAATACACGCGTCTTTCGGGCGCCAGCGAAGTGATCGTGATTGATCTGAGCGAGACCCGGTTGAATGTAGCGCGGAGTCACGGCGCGAAGCACACGCTGAACATCCCCGTGCAGGTGGCGCGGCAGGAGGTGGAACGACTGACCGGCGGCCGGCTCGCGGACGTGGTTTACGACGTGACGGGATTCGCGCCGGTTTTCCCACACGCGCTGCGCCTGGCGCGCACACTGGGGAAGGTGATCTTGCTGGGCGACAGCGGCTCTCCCGCGCAGCAGCATCTCACGCCGGACCTGATCACCCGGGGGCTGCGGGTCATTGGGGCTCATGGTATGAATCCGCCGCAGGTTGCCACGGAGCACGCGTGGTGGACGAACCGGAACATGCAGCAGCTCTTTTTCAAGTATTTGGAGCGTGGACAGATGCGAGTCAGCGATCTGACCACGAGACGGTATCCTCCTCGCGAGGCGCCGGCGGCTTACGCCGATCTTCTGCGAGACCGGTCGCAGGCGCTCGGCACGTTCTTTGACTGGACAACCTGACGCCGTTCTTTCCTACAGCCCGGAAGGAGGTTGGATCCGCCGAGAGGCGAATATACTGGCAATGCCGGCGTCCTGTATACGTTCCGAACTGGTAAGATGCAGCAATCCCGGCAAATGCGAGCAGGAATCTACCGTTAGCGGGCGAAGTTTAGGAAACGTAACACGCCGGAGCGCCGCAGATCGCGGTCCATCCGCGATGTAGGCGAGAAGCTATGCTGGTCAAAAGCGGCGGTGCAGTTCGCCAGGGACATCGGCCAGCGTTCCAACAAGGCGCGCGGGACCGGAAGCGGTTGACATTTGTTAACTTATAAGTTAACATCAAGGACAGAGCCATCGTCGAAGTCGTTGAGTTGTATGCCGGCCAGAGGCTCGCGGTATGCTTTTTAAGGGGCACTAAAGCTGACGTGGACGCAGTCATCGCCGGATTACCTGAGCCCGATAGAAGAAAGGCGTTTGCGCTGATAAGGTTTGTCGCTGAGCAAGGAACGCCGAGGAACGTTCAGAAATGCCGACACCTTCAAGAGAAACTCTACGAGCTAAAGCCGACGAGCCAGCTTCGCATGCCGTTCTTCTACGGACGCCCCGGACAGATCATTCTTACCCATGCGTTCGTTAAGAAAGGAGCGAAGTGCCCGCAAAGCGAGATTGACTACGGTCTCCAATGGTCTGACCTGGTACGAAGTCAATTGAACATACGATAGGGAGGGTTGCGAATGCACGCGTACAAGAATCAAACCTCTTCAGGATGCGCTGGAAAGTCCGACGCCGCCGACTGGTTTACGCGCGAATTGCAGGAGTACCGTAAGGATCCTGAGTTCGTCGCTGAGAGTCTGTCCCTCGCGATCAACGAGAAAATCAGCGCGTTGATGGAGCAGAACGGTATCACCCGCGCTGACCTGGCCCATAGACTTGGCGTCAAGCGGGCATTCGTGACCAGGCTGCTGAATGGCAGCGCCAATTCCACACTGCTGACGCTCGTGAGAGTGGCGACTGCGCTGGACGTAGAGCTGAAAATCGAGTTTGCTCCGTGGACAATTGTAAACACAGCTCGTTCTTCACGTACGAAGGCGGCCGCGGGCGGGTTCACGATAGACACCCAGGATGGTCAGCGCGCGCCCAGAGCGCGCCGGAAATCGCCGGTTTCAAAATCGACGGTCGAAGACAAACCGGCCGCACGCGTGTAAAGGGTCTTATCAATCGCCCCCAATCCGTTCGCTATAGAATCCATTCCGGAGATCATTAATGCGCAGTTTGAACATCTACTTTACCGGTCCACAGGAGGTCAATGTTGTCGAAGAGGACGTCCGAGACCCCGGAGAGGATGAGATCCTTATTCGGGGGAGCAAAAGCCTGATCAGCATGGGCACCGAGTTGATCTGTTACGCCCGGAACGTGGAGCCGGGCAGCCACTGGGACAATTGGATTCAATATCCATTTGCTCCGGGTTACAGCTATGCCGGGATGATTCAGGCGGTAGGGGAGAAGGTTCGGGATCTGGCCCCGGGGATGCGCGTGGCGACCCGGACATCGCACCGGCAGTATGTCATCTGCCGGGCGTCATCCGCGCTGCCGATTCCCGATGGTGTGAGTGACGAGGAGGCCGCCTGGTTTGGTATCGCGAGCATCGTTCAAAACGGCGTGCGCCGGGCCGAGCATAGCCTGGGTGACGCGGTGGTGGTGATTGGCCTGGGAATGCTGGGGCAGCTTGTCACACAGTATACGCGCCTTTCCGGGACGAGCGAGGTGATTGCGATCGATCTGAGCGAGACCCGGCTGGGGATCGCGCAGAGGCACGGCGCGACACACACGCTGAATATGCCGGTGCAGGAGGCGCGGCAGGAGGTGGAGCGGCTCACCGGCGGCCGGCTGGCGGACGTGGTTTACGACGTGACGGGATTTGCGCCTGTCTTTCCGAATGCTTTACGCCTGGCGCGGACGCTGGGCAAGATTGTTTTGCTGGGGGACAGCAGCGCACCCGCGCAGCAGCATCTTACTTCCGACCTGATTACGCGCGGGCTGCGGGTCATTGGCGCGCATGACGCAAATCCGCCACATGCAGCGACGGAGCACGCGTGGTGGACTCATCCAAATATGCAGCGGCTCTTCTTCAAGTACGTGGAGCGGGGCCAGATGAAGGTCAGTGATTTAACCACAAGTCGCCGCGATCCGCACGAGGCTCAGGCTGCCTATGCTGACCTGCTGAGGGACCGTTCGCAGGCACTGGGAACATTCTTCGACTGGACAGCGCTTTAGACCTGCCGGTGTACAATTGCGCTCATGTCCGCCGGATCGGTAGGAGTTCAGTGGGCGCCATCACGATTTTCGCCCGCGAGGCCCACAGCAAGCTGAAGCGCTTCGGAAGGGGATACTTCGCGGCCTTCGGCGGCGAGAGCGTCCCGTCGCGGCGAGGAGCCTGAGGGTCGAGCTGATTCTATGCAGATCTTCGAAAGCGGTCACGATCTTCAGGCGCTCGGTGAGGGATTGGGCATCGGAACTATGATCCCCGTTCGAGCGAGCTAATTCCTGGAGATGCACGATCGTCGGTGCGGTTGGAGTCATTTTCAATCTCATCCGCAAGTTTGCGCGCCTCCATGAAGATCGCCTCTGAATCGCCGGGCCGAGTTTTCGCGACGGCCCGGCTGAGCAGGACGAGGCAGCCTGCCGCTCCTACACGATCTCCCAGTTCCCGGTATATCCCGAGGGCTTCGCGAACATGCGACTCGACGCTCTCCCACTTTTCCGCGTCGCATTCCGCGGCGCCGAGTACGGCAAGGGCGATAGCGAGACGAGCGGGCGCGTCCGCCTCACGGGCCGCGGCGAGGGCTTCTTCCAACAAGCAGAGGACCGACAGGTGGTTGTCGTTGAGCTCCGACTTGAGATATGCGGCCCTTCCCAGGAGCGCGGAGGCAAGCTCTAACGATTCGCTCGCTCGCGCGAACTCAACGAGATCATCAATCCGGGCACGGGCGCGCTCATGATCGCCCAGAACGATCGCAACCTGTGCCTGGTCAATGAGGTGTCGCTCGAAATCCTCGTGGTTTTCGTTCTGCCGGCTTATCTCCAATGCCTCGTCCATGAACTGCCATGCCTGGTCGACCTTCTTGAGAGCGATCGAAGGCTTCGCCGCAACCAGCAGCGTCTCAGCAAGCGCATCCGTTTCACCGCGCTCCCTCTGGATAGCGATCGCCCTTTCCGCATGGGACAACGCGGCAGTATAATCCTTGCGCTCCGTAGCAATTTGGGCAAGTAAAGTTCGTGATTCCGCAATATGGTCGAAGTCGCCCGCTCCCCGCGCTGCTGCGAGACAATCGCGACTATACTTCTCGGCTTCGTCGAGGTTCCCATCCTCGAAATGGGCGCCTGCCGCAAGAACGAGGCTCCGATTGAGCATGGCGCTGTCGCGGATTTCCCGAGCCGACTTAAGAAGCTGCGCGTGCGCGGCATCCCGGATGCTAGTTTGCGCGGTGGCGTGGGCCACGGTCGCGCGCCTTCTAAGTGAAGACTCGTAGAGCGTCCATACCTTATTTCGTTTCGCCCAGGCGGTGATGGAATCGAATGCGTCCCACGCCGGCGCGTAATCGCCTTCGGCAATCGACGCGTCCACGATGATCTCCATAATATTCACGATTAACCGCTGGTCGTTCTGTTCCAGGGAAATCCGCAGAGCTTCGATCGCGCGCTCGCGGGCGCCGGAAAGGTCGCCGAGCGCAACCAGCAATCCGGTAGCGCTGCAGAGGACTGAAATCAGAAGCTCAGGATCTCCCAATTCGCGTGCCAGGTTGATCGCCTCGGTGAAATGCGCTAGTCCGGCGGCGCTATCATCATTCGCGGTCTCTATTGCGAGTGTTGCCGCCTCTATAACCTGATCTCTTGTAAACTTGCGTGACATGACGCCTCCTTCTGCGCTTGCTCATGGTCTGATTTACCGGGCGGCCGAAAAACGCCGGCGAGCTTTGTTAGCGCCGGCTTACACCCCTAAAATATTCTATGCTGCGCCGAACGATCCGCAATTCTTCCGCGCTTACGGCGATAGAATCTTCGCCTCGCTCCCAGGCGCTGGAGTATGGTTCATCGGGACGCCGTCCCTTCTCCCAGAGCACCCGGAGCGCACCCACCAGCCGGGTCGCCTGAGTGTCGGGATAACACGCCCACCAGCCGGCCTCCAACAAGGGAATGGTTCGGGTCGCCTGCGCGGCAATTTCGATGCCGGGAAGCAGATCGCTGCTGTTCGCGGCGAGAATATCAAGGATGGCCGGGAAGTCAACGACGCCATCTCCCGCCGCGCATCGTACCAACCGGTAACCCTCCGGCGCAAAGTGCATGGTATAGTCTTTGAGGTGTATGTGGCGCACGATCGGGGCCAGCCGCCGCGCCATCTCGACCGGGTCCTCGGCGACCGCAAGCGCGTTTCCGGCATCCAGCGTGACGCCATATGAGGGGCTGTTTCCCACCATCCCTCCCAGGTTCAGGAGATCGTCAGACGTGGCGTCCTGGTGGTTCTCCATTGCGATAGCTATACCCAGTTCTTCGGCGCAGGGGAGGATGTCGTTGAGGCGGCGAGCGACCGCCAGGAGCCGCTCGTCCCATCCCTCGGATAGTTTTCGCCGATCGCCGCAGAGGATTCCGCTCAACGTGGAGCGCACGACGCGTACGCCCAGACCGGCTGCGGCCTTCAGGGACTCCCGGAGGCAGTCAGGGTCCGCGTCTAAGAGTGGAGGCAGATCGGCCACCAGGAGGAGGTCGCGCTCACTCAACGCCTCGCGCATTTGATCCAGCGCCTCGCTTCCGGGCGCCGGCAGGGGAAGCTCCACTCCGGCGAGACCGGTTTCAACGGCGACATCCATCAACCCAATCGGCCCTATCGGATCCGGATGCTTTTCACCGGCCCGCGTCGCCAGGTATCCCATCACATGCGGCAGTCCAAAAGCCGTCAGGACCATTGGGAAAGGCAGGCGCGAGGCGCGGGGCGCGGGGCTCGAGGTACGGGGCGCGGGCGGCGCGGACGGAGGACGGAGGACGGAGGACGGAGGAGAGGGCGCAGGGCGCGAGCCGCGAGCTGCGGGGAGCGGGCGCGTTTTTGATTCATCCTTCATCCTTCCTCCTTCATCCTTTTAGAGTCCTGTAGGGAGATCGATGAACTCCCAATCCAGCCCGAAACGGGCGCCAAGGTGTTGGGCGAGGGCGCAGACGCCGAATGTTTCGGTGGCGTAGTGCCCGGCATAGACGACGTTGATCGCCAGTTCCTGCGCATCGAAGAACGTGTGCTGCGCTCCTTCTCCGGTGACGTAGAAATCGACGCCTGCTGCTGCGGCGGCGGCAATCTCGGATCCGGCGCCGCCGGTAATTACACCCACCCGCCGGCAGATCTCCGAACCAAAGAAGAAACGGTTCCGGACCGGCTGGACAATCGCCTCCTCCACGCGGCGCAGCAGCGCTTCGCGGGACAGCTCCAGATCAGCGTACCAGCCGATGAGCGACCCCTGCGATTCGCCAAATCGGCCGACCGGCTCGAACCCAATCCGGCGAAGCAGGAGCGCGTTGTTGCCCACCTCTGGGTGACAGTCGAGAGGGAGATGAGCGGAGTAGACGGAGATCTCGTCGCGGATGAGCGGCGCAATCCGGCGGAGCGCCCGGCCTACCAGCGGCCGGCTGGAGTTCCAGAAGAGGCCGTGGTGCGTCAGCAGTAGGTCTACGTTTCGCCGCGCCGCCTCCTCTACAGTGGCGACGCTGGCGTCCACAGCCGCCGCAATCCGCGACACCTCTGGTCGGCCCTCTACCTGCAGCCCGTTCCATGCGCCCGGGTAATCCTTGATCTCCGCACTCCGGAGGTACGAATCTAGATAGCTGGTTAGTTCCTGCAGTGATACGGTTCCCATAAACGCGCCAATTCGGCCTCATCGGCACGGCATCCTTCTTTCACGGGTTATGAGGCCGACGACGGTAAAGCTCTCCCCTTCTTGAATGAGGAAGAACGCGCTGCCGGGCCCAGGGCGGCGAGCGCCTGGCGGCCAGAGGCAGTCGCGATTCCCCACTGTAAGTCACGTTATAATACTGATAAGATGGAACCAGAGGTGAGACACATGGCACGAGCACAGGTTTATGAGGGGACGCCGGAGCAACTCGTCGAATATCTGAACCGACTCCCCAATAAAAACAAGTACAAAATGGTGGTCATTCCAGAGGAAGCGATCTCGATCGCGCCTAATGAACAGGCGCTTTCCATGCTCAGCGACATCGCCCGCATGAAAGAGAACATGAAAGAGTCTGACGGATCGGAAACCGATCGGCTGCTTCGAGAGGGCAGAACAGGAGCCAGGTATGGGGCCGACCCCACCTAGTAGCGCCGGCGCGCTCGTCTTAGACGCGAACGTTGTCATCGCGATTTCCTCGAAGGAAACGGGCAGGGATGCCTTAGCGACCACAGAGATCACGAACTACGTCAACTCAGGCTATCGGTTGTACTCCCCCGGCGTCATCGTCGCGGAAACTCTTTACGTCCTTTGTAGGAAGAAAACCAATGGGTCGCTGTCGCTTTCGGACTACGCAACAGCGATTGCCACTTTTGAGCGAGTCATGGCGAGCGTTATGCCACCTCCTGATGGCGACATCTCACTCATCCAACGAGCCGAGCAAATTGGAAGCGGCTACGGGTGTAGTCGTTCTGCGGATGGGATATATATTGCTCTTGCCGAGCAACTGACAGCGACGGGGCCGACGGAGCTATTTACGTTTGACCGGGGATGCGCCAATCAAGCGGCGGCAAATGCCCCGAGGGTCACTGTAAAGGTTCTCCGATAAGGACAACTTCTTCCCTCTACACGACGCCGATTCATGGTGAGAGGTTTCATCCGGGGCCAGTATTTTGTCGCTGGATCACGAGCAACGTGACGCTCACGCGCCGCAGCAGCGCCTCGCAGGAGAGCTTCAGGTCCGCGAAAGCTGATGAGCGACCTCTGAGACTTACCAAAGCGGCCGACGGGCTCGAGCCCGATTCGACGGAGCAGGAGCGCGTTGTTGCCCACCTCCGGGTGGCAGTCGAGAGGAAGATGCGCGGAGTAGACGGAGATCTCGTGACGGATGAGCGGCGCAATCCGGCGAAGATCCCGGCCTACCAGCGGCCGGCTGGAGTTCCAGAAGAGGCCGTGGTGTGTCAGCAGGAGGTCTACGTTTCGCCGGCCCGCCTCCTCTACGGTAGCGACGCTGGCGTCCACAGCCGCCGCGATCCGTGACACCTCCGATCGGCCCTCTACCTGCAGCCCGTTCCATGCGCCCGGGTAATCTTTGATCACTGCAATCCGGAGGTACGAATCTAGATAGCCGGTTATTTCCTGCAGTGATACGGTTCCCATAATCGCGCCAATTCGGCCTCATTGGCGCCGCATCCTTCTTTGCCCGAACACGAACGTGCGCATCCGCGCAAGTTAAAATGACCCGGCGCAAATGTCTCCCGATCAACGGGTCGGGATCAGCGCCGCCCTTGCCGCGATCAGTGCTCTCGGTGGGCGCGCTTGTTGTGAGGGGCCGCGGTGGGACGGGTGGATGTCCGAGCGCGGGTCAAAAACGGCCCGGCGAAGTGATTGTTGAGGTGGCTGTTGCGATCGGCGGCGCCATCTGCCCACTCGATGCCAAGTCTCGCGTTGGCATACACGTCATTGCCCTCGAGGGTATTGTCCTTTGTGCCGGCGTCGTATACCCTCATGCCATCCGCGCCGTTAAAAGCGATCCGGTTGGCCTCGCCAGGCTGCGATCCGCCAACAGTGTTCCTCCCCGCCCCGCCGGCGATATCCACTCCATTGTCGCCGTTGCCGAGCGGCCGCGTTCCCGAGACGTCTGTGCCAATATAGTTGCCTGTTATCTCGTTGAACATGGTCTCGAAACCGTAGATTTTGACGCCGGCCTGGGTGTTTCCGGAGA
>DASRZA010000440.1:0-2805 GCA_035686845.1 Armatimonadota bacterium
AGCCTTGCGCTCCGGATGGTTTGAGACAGCGCGCCGTGCTCCGGTAGACGCGGAGATCCGTCTGGAATGACTGGCCTGGGCGTGGTTGGGGACGACCAGAAGCAGGGCGAAGATCGTGAGCAGGAGCGGCGGGCGCCGGAACAGGCTCATGTTTCCATATTGGGCGCTCATCGCGTCATCACGATCAGTGTCCATTATGACCGTTCCGACTCACACAATCTCCGCAGATTTTCCTCGTACGGCGGCTTTGCGACTCCCTTCTCTGTGATAATTGCCTGGACATAGCGGGCCGGGGTCACGTCGAAGGCGGGATTGAGGGCTGCGATGCCGGCCGGCCCGATGGATTGAACGCCCACGGAAGTCACCTCCGCCGAATCCCGCTGTTCGATCGGGATCTCCTCGCCTGTGGGAAGCGATAGGTCTATGGTGGAGAGAGGGGCGGCCACGTAGAACGGGATTCCATTCTCCTTCGCCAGCACGGCGACCGGATAGGTGCCAATTTTATTGGCGACATCACCGTTGGCGGCAATGCGATCGGCGCCGACGACCACGAGATCTATCTCCCCACGGCGCATGAGCGACCCGGCGGCGTTATCCGGGATGAGTGTCACCGGAATCCCATCTTCCTGCAGTTCCCAGCAGGTTAGCTGCGCGCCCTGGAGCCTCGGGCGGGTTTCATCGGCCAGTACGCGGATCCGTTTCCCCTGCTCGACTGCGGCACGCACCACGCCCAGCGCGGTGCCATAGCCCGCGCAGGCCAGCGCTCCGGCGTTGCAGTGAGTCAGAATGGCCGCGTTCTCGGGAACGAGATCCGCGCCATTGAGGCCGAGCGCCCGGTTTATCGCAATGTCTTCGTCCACCATCGCCGCCGCCGTCTCGATGATCTCGTGCCGGCAGCGCTCGGTCGACCAGCCCGGCTTCTCCCTTGCAAGGTCCCATATTCGCCGGACGGCCCAGAACAGATTTATCGCGGTCGGTCGCGTGCTCATCAATTCCTGCGCCGCACGCTCCAGCGCTGCGTCCAGCTCCCCGCGCTCCGCCTCGCGGTCCACCGCCTGCGCGGCGAGGGCCATTCCGAGCGCGGCCGCCACGCCGATGGCCGGCGCGCCGCGAACCTGCATGACCCGGATGGCATGCGCGACGTTGCGGTAATCGGTCATCCGCAATTGAACGTATTCCTGGGGCAGGCGCGTCTGATCGATCATGACCACTTCGCCGTTGGACCACTCGACGGTTCTAATCATATTCGTGCCTGCCTGGCCTGCTCGGCGCAATCGCAGCCGCGTTCATCCGGCAGGGACTCCACCACGGCGAGCAGCAGTCGCTTGACTCGTTCGTTATTATCGCTCAAAACTCGCAGCACTTCTTCGATGCTGACGGCGCCCGCGTCGGCGTCCTCCGCGAGACCGGCGTCATAGTCGGTAACAAGCGAGATGTTGGCGTAACAGATTCCCAACTCCCGCGCCAGCGCCACCTCGGGGTACTGTGTCATGTTGATCACGTCCCAGCCAAAAGAGCTGAACCAGCGGCTTTCGGCCCGAGTTGAGAACCGGGGGCCATTGATCACCACCACTGTACCCGCCGGATGGATACGCGCGCCATCGCCGTCGGTACGTCGGGAAGCTTCGCCGACTTCAATAATTCGCTCGCGAAGTTCACGGCAGTACGGCTCGACGCCGGCAATATGAGCCACCTCGGGGCCATCGAAAAAGGTATCGCGCCGGCCGCGGGTGCGATCGATAAACTGATCCACCACCACAAAATCGCCGCGACGGATCTCCTTTTGAAGGCTCCCGACAGCAGTCGGCGCCAGGATCCGGCTCACCCCCAGCTCTTTCATGGCGTAGATATTCGCCCGGTAATTAATGCTGTGCGGCGGAATCTGGTGCGCTCGCCCATGACGCGGCAGAAAGGCGATTTCCCGGCCGCTGATCCTGGCCAGAGCGATCTGGTCGCTTGGAGGGCCGTACGGTGTCTCAACCGTCACGTGCCGCACGTCGTCCAGGAAGGCGTAGAATCCGGACCCGCCGAATACTCCGATAGATGCCGTCATTTGAGCGCCTCGATCGCCTCAGCTAATCTGAGCCGGTGGGCGTACATCGGCCGCGGATCGGCGGAGTAGCTTGTAAGCCCCGTAAGCACGGAGGGTGGGATTTGCAGCAGCGCCTCGGTGGCTGCCAGCTTGCTCGCCGGGACGCTTCGCTTTCGGGCCGCAGTGATACGGTCTTGCAGCATCCGGAAGTACTCGTAATCTTCCAACCCGTCCCGGAGCATCTCCCATCGAAGGGAGTCGATGGGGCCATGAAGAATCGGGCGTCCGGTGGCGCGTTCCGCCGCGGTCGGCGGATAGAGGAATCGTCCATCGCCATTCCCCCAGGGGTTGCGAGCTCCCGGTTTGGCGCCATATCCCTGCTCCCAGCTCATCGGATCGGTCCAGGGATCTTGAGCGGTGTCGGGATACGCCGTCGGGCTCGTCCAGTAAGTCGTCTCCCAGATCAGTAAACCCTGGACTTTATCCATCCACGTATCCCATACCCATGCCCGCATATCGGTTGCGGGCCGGTCAATGAACTCGCCGGGGTAGGGCGCCTTTGGACCGGTGCAGATATACCACCAGACTTCATCGCGACTGCGCTGCTGTGCGGCCGCTCGCTGGGGGTCATAGGCGTTCAGAATTGGGCACCAGAGGTTGACACTCCCAATTAAACCGGGTTCCGGTTCTTTGGTGAGCAGGCGCTTGAGGCCGGGCGCGGCCTGCTTGAGGCGCTCCATTCCCTCACGCACAAACGGGAAATCCTGCGTCGA
>DASRZA010000441.1:0-15183 GCA_035686845.1 Armatimonadota bacterium
AGATATGGCCGTGCCGAACGTTTTTCTCGTGAACCGAGTCGATGGAGGCCTGTTCCATGGGGAAGGCGACTTCGATCAGCCGGGGAGTGTCGTTCATGAGGATGTGTCCTGTTTCATCTGAGCCATAGAAGCGATGAGAGAGAGATTGGAATGATTCGGGGGTCCGTAACAACCACATCATCTTCCAGCGTTACAAGAAGGCCAAAAGGAGCGTTGTAAACAGTTTTCTCCAGAAACGCGCGAAGACCCCGGGAGTCGTCGAATGAGTCGATGCGGCGGCGATCTTTGACTTCGATCGGGATTCTCCGCAGTCCCACGGTGAGCACAAAATCGACCTCCGGTTCGGCGCCGCGCTGCGGGAACCAGGAGACATCGAGCGTTGGAACGGAGGCGAAAAAGTAACCGAGAACGCTTTCAGCAATATGACCTGCCAGGTCGGCGCCACGCGGCGCGGCAGCGAGATCGGCCGGCGTCAACGGCACAATCTCCTGCAGCCAGCTTGCCCGCAGCGCGTGGTCACAGAGACAGAGCTTGGATGCTGACTTCTGCTTTTTAAGCCGCAGCTCCAATGGACGGATCAGCCGGATCAGCAGCGTCCCATCCAGAAACTTGAGATAACTGAAGACGCGCTGCCAGCCGACGTTTGGCTGCCCCCCGACCCCCGATAACGGGGGAGATTCTCGCCCGGACTCCAGCGGCCCCCCGGCCCCCGATAACGGGGGAGATTCGCTTCCAGGGTCTCGACCGGGCGCCTGCCCGGCATATCGACAGGCAAGCCGGAAGACCTCTTCGAGGAGTGTCTCGTCCCGTTTCGCTCCACGAGGTCCCATCCGAAGATCATGTTGAATCGCCCGGCGAATCACCGTCTCATTTAGATAATCGGCGATTTCGGGCCACGCCTCATCTTTCCTTTCATGCGCTATCGGATAGGCGCCTCGATCTGAGAAGGCCTGAAACGCCGGAATCCGAAGATCGGCCTGATCGCGGCTGTGAACGGCCGCGGCGCGCCAGAACTCCGGATCGGAGAGCGAATCCGCGCCATTTTCCTTCCAGAACGGATCCACCGTCTGGCCGGAGCGCAATCCGGCGATCTCGCGGAGGAGCAGTGGGCCGATTTCGAGGGTGGTGATCCGGCCGGCCAGGCTGTCACGGCCGGCTTCAATACGAAGGGACGAGCTGCCGGTCACCAGCACGCGCACGTCGTTGTTATCAACGAGGTGTTTGATCTGAGGGGCCCAAGAGTCAAGGTTCTGAACTTCATCAAGGAGCAGATAGGCGGTCTCACCCGCGCGGGCGCTCTCGTTCAACGTGCGGCCAAGTACGTTCTGCTCGAACCACCGGCCAATGGCCTGAATGGGATCGACGGTATGGCGGAGCGCCTGGATTTCGTCGAACGGCGCGTGGAGAATCCGTTGGGGCCCCACGCCCTCCGCGAGCAGCGCCTCCATCAATTGGCGCAGGAGCACCGTTTTGCCGACACGCCGCGGCCCACGCAGGACGATGGCGGGGGTCAACCCATTATGAATCAGGCGGCGGAGACGGTCGAAAATCCCCCGCCGAAACGCGGGAACCTTCGGGCCTGGCCGGCCGCTCCAATGCGGATTGAGATTCGCGAGGTCTTCGGCGAACGGGGGCGGCAGAGACGAAGACGAGAAGTTGTTCCGAGTCATTCCGCAGCGCCCTCCATTTCGGCTTCTATTTCGGCTTCTATTTCGGCTTCTATGAGTATCGATTGCTGGTCGATGGTGACGCCGCGGGATCGGCTCAACAGTTTTTCGAAGGGATCGGCGACGCGAGAGGGTGTAAGGGGACCGGGAGCGCCGCAGTTGAAAACGACATAGAGCCAGTAATCGCCGCGGAGGTTACAGGCCCGCGCCCATTCGTTTTCAGTGAGCGCTACACTGCCGCCGGCGACGCGTCCTTTGACTTCAATCGCCCGATCGGCGCCGTGGGGCCGTTGAGAAAGCAGATCGAAACCAGGCCAATCGGGCAGGCCGGCCTTTCGGGCAAGATCCGGTGTGGAGACATCTTTTACCACGGCGCCGAGGGTCTCCTCGTAAGCGATGACAGCCCGGACGGCGGTTTGTTCAATCCGGGCGTCAAATTGCTGAAGATCGGACGGATCCTCGGAGGGGACGACCAGCGCGTGGGCTAAGAACGTGACTTCGCCGGGCGCAATGAGAGCCGGTTCGCGCTCTAAAACGGCGAGGGCGTCCTGCCGGCGAGCGCCAATCTGGGCCTGCCGCTGGCGGACCTCATCCATATCTTTTTTGACCTTTGGATCGCCTGCTTTTGTGCGAAGCTTTGTACGCCGTTCGGCCAGATCGGCCTCCTGGTAATCAAAGCCGAGGCGCACAAAGGCCGCGCGTTCGAGGAGATCGCTGCGCAAGAGGTGTTGATGCTTTTCGGCGGAGTCGCGGGCGATCTGTTCCAGTCTGGAGCGGGCGGCCGAAATCGAGTGCCCAGCCTTCTCAACCCAGGGCAGAGCGGCCGGCGGAAAAGTGGACTTTTCGGGAAGAAGGAGAAGACTCTCGACCGGCCATTCCTGAATGGCGCCATCGGACTGTTTAAGACCCACGAGACGGCGCTCGATGATAAGATCCTGCTCCAGCGCGCGGTACGCGGGGTCGCCCCGGCGGCGCACGGTCACCTCGGCGACGTGGACATAGTAGGGATGCGCGGCCGCCGGATCCACAAACACGGCGCCCTGAACGGCTTCGTCATGGAACCGGCGGCTCACGGTGGCGCAGAGGCGGTCAAAAAGCGGTTCACCGGGATGAACAAAAACGAAAGAGTCTTCGGAATTCTTGGGCGACAGCCCGGCTGTTCCTGATTTGGCCGACTCAAAGGTGAGGCGATCGCGCGCCGCGGTTGGATAGGTTTCTAAGATCGGCCAGAATGGCGCGAGGGCGCCCGGTTTGAGCGGCCGGAGGGAGAAAAAGTTGTGGAGATCGCCGTCGAGCTCAACATCGATGAGCGGAGCGGCTCTCTCTACATACTGCCGCACGTAACCCGGCAGAAGGCGGCGGTAGACTTCCTGACTCATCAGGTCTCGCAGGCGCCGCAGTTGGGGAGCGACATCGCCGCCGCTGTCCTGGTAAACTTTACGATCCTTCTCAAAGATAGAGCGAACATTGTCAATTGAAGCCTTCTCCTCAATCTCACCGGCCGCCCGGTCTGCGCCGGCATCCGTCATAGACCATTCGAGGTAGTCGCGTAGGGAAACATTTTCAAAGATGCGGCCAACCACATTGAAAACCTTATCGGACTGCATGTCACGGCCGATCTGCTCCAGCTTTTCGAGGAGTGTTTTGACGACCCGGCCTTCACGCGTGCCGCCGGCGACCAGGTTGACGATGACGACCGGGCGCTTCTGTCCGTAGCGATGGATGCGGCCCATCCGCTGCTCGAGCCGGGCGGGGTTCCAGGGAACGTCGTAATTGACCATGAGCGAGCAAAACTGGAGATTGATCCCCTCGCCGGCGGCATCTGTGGCGACAAGATAGAGAGCGCCGCCCTTTTCTGGCGGAAGGCGAAAGAACTCGACCTGGCGCTGCCGTTCCAGATAATCCATGCCGCCATGAATGGTGGCGACTTTTCCGGCGAAGCCGATGGCCTCTATCCGGCGCACGAGGAATTCTAGCGTATCGCGATGCTCGGTGAAGACGATCAGCTTCTGGTCTTTAAAATCCGGGTTCAGGAGCACGTCGGATCGGAGCTTTTCGAACTTCGATTCCTCGCCGCGCGCGTACAGCTCTCGGGCAAGACCGAGGAGCCGCTCTACTTCGCCCCGCTCGTCTTTGAGATCATCGAGTGACCGGGCGGTTACAGCGTCCATCAACTGATCTTCGGTGATCTCGGTCTCTTCGCGGCCATCCTGCGTCTGCTCTTCATCAGCGGTCCTCTCATAGAGAAGGCGCTCCAGCCGATCGGATTCGCGGGGCATCTGCGCGAGGCGCCGGAGCGCTCCTGGCTCAGACTCCGTTTCCTGAATCAGGGAGTCGAGCCGGGAAAGCCGCCGTTCGAATGACCGGAGAAGAGCGTAGGTTGAGCTGGCGAGGCGGCGCTGAAAAACGCTCATGGCAAGGCGTGCGGCGGATCGATTGAGTGTCTGTGAGCGGTTGTAATGCGTTTTGAGATAGTGGGTCGTTTCATCGTAGAGTTGCTGCTCGCTGGTCTCGCCGGTTGTGAGATTGTAACTGAGAGTATCGGAGACCCGTGGGAGATAGATGGGCTGGTCGTTGTAGTCACGCATCTCTTCTTTGGAGCGGCGTATAAAATGACGCCGACGGGCATCGGGTGGATAGGTATCGAAGGCGCTGACACTGGCGAGCGCGTCGGGTTCGAGCAGGCGCCAGAGCATGTAGTAAGGATATGGCTTCCCCATGTGCGGCGTTGCGGTAAGCAGCAGGAGGTGCTGGCTCGACCATGCGAGCCGCCAGCGATTGTCTTCGGTCCAGACGCCGGCCAGCGATTCGGCCAGCCGGTAGCGATCGGTCTTCCGCTCCGTCAAATCCGGCTCCCTGTTTCCGGATAATTTGTGGGCTTCATCGAACACTACAAGGTCGTAGGGAATGACATCGGATTCCTGCAGCCGGGCGAACATGCGATCCCCGGCGAGGGTATCCATGCTGATAATGAGCTGATCGCTTTCGGCGCCGATGAAGGGGTTGGCGTAGCGGGCATCGGCGCCGGCGACGACGCGGAACTGGAGTCCGAAGAGATGGCGCAGCTCCTGTTCCCAGTTGCCCACCAGCCCGGCCGGCGGAATGATTAGAATCCGGTTGATGAGCCGGCGAGCGATCATCTCTCGGATATAGAGGCCCGTCATAATCGTCTTACCGGCGCCGGCGTCATCCGCGAGAAGGAAGCGAAGCCGGCTCTGGGGAAGCATGTGATCGTAGACGGCGATACGCTGGTGCGGGAGCGGTTCGATGAGTGAGCTTTCGATGGCGAAGACGGGATTGGCGAGATGCCCATAGGTGAGCCGCGCGCCCTCCACCACCGCCCGCACGACGCCTTCGCGGCCGCGGTAATCGGGCGCCGGCGCTTCTTCGAGAAGTGGGGCTTGAAACGCGCTTCCGAGCGCTTCAATTCCGTATTGTTCGGCGAGCTGCAATCGGCGCCACGCGAGAGAGGTTGGTTCGGTTTTGCGATTCTCCCAGCGGTTTACCGAAGCGAACGAGACCCCGAGTTTCTCGGCAAGCGCCTGCTGCGTGAGCTCGAGCCGATCGCGAAGACGGCGGATGCGCATGTCGTAATCGGGCGGAACGCCATCGCGACCGCGGGTCGCGTTATCTTCTGCCATAGTTTCCTCCGGGGAAAGTTTGGTTCCCGGAACAGGTCAAGTCTCTTTATGCGGGTGAACGATAATCTTAGTATAGCAGATGTTATATGCAGGCGCCTAAGAAAGGAATTACCATGAATATCTCCATCGCGTCGTACTCGTTTCATGGGCTGCGCGCGGCCAATATGATGGATGTCTTTGGTTATCTGGAGTCGGTGCGGCATCGCTACCGGCTGGACGCGGCGGATATCTGGAACGGGACGATTGGCGCTGACTCGAGCGTCTATCTCACCGAGGAGTTTCTAAAAAAGATCAAGATGGCGCTTCTGGAGCGGGAACTGACGCTCGTCAATTATCACGTGGATGGCGTTCACGTATGGGACCCGGATCCCGAAGTTCGGGAGCGTAATTACCGCGGCGCGCTGGAGCATTTGAGCGCGGCCGAGTACCTCGGCGCTCGCACGGTTCGCATCGACGCCGGCGGCAAGGGCACGGAGATGAGCGCCGAGCAGCTCGATTTCACGGTCAAACGATATCGCGAATATGCGGAACGCGCCGCTAATGGAGGGTTTCGGATCGGCCCGGAAAACCACTGGGGTCCGTCGCTCAACCCGAACGTGATGGAACAGATCGCGCGGGCGGTTGACAGTCCGGCTTATGGGATTCTGATGCACATCGGCCACTGGGAGGTAGGCGATTCTGCTGACGGCGACCGGCGCATGGCGCCCTGGGCCATGCACACTCACGTTGACGCCAACGTCACCCGCACCGGTCTTTCAGAGCGGATGGCAATTCTTCTGGAGGCCGGCTACACCGGCTGCTGGGGAGTCGAGCATCACTCGGCGAAAAACGAATACGCCGAAGTCGCCTACCAGGTCGCCGCGGTGCAGCGGGCGCTCGCACAGTTGGGCCTGTCCGGCGGCGCCGGTCCGACGATTAATCCACTGCTGGGGTTTTAGAACATGCGACAGTCAATCCACTGCTGGGGTTTTAGAACATGCGACAGTCAATCGCGGCCCTCTAAGTAGACATCCCCGTAATAGGGGATCTAAAATCATCCGACATGGCGCCGGCGGAGCCGGCAGAATGACACAACGTTCAAGTTCATGTCGGTTGCGTCTCTGCCTCGCGTGCGATGTTACGAAGCATTCCCGCAAAGACCAACTGGTGCAGTGGATAAAGGGCATACCAGTATACAAGCCCAAATAAGCCAACCGGATCGAACAGCGCGGTTTGTCGAATCGAGGAGCCGGAATCGTCCTGAGTTACCTCGAATTCGAGCCACGCCCTGCCGGGGAGCTTCATTTCAGCGGCGAGCCGGAGCATTCGACCGGGTTCGAATTCTTCGACGCGCCAAAAGTCGATTGCATCGCCTGCAGAAACAGTCTCGGGGTCACGGCGTCCCCGTCGAACCCCCACGCCTCCAACAAGCAGATCCAGAATGCCCCGTATTCGCCATAGGAAATCCAAGTAATACCACCCTGTGGAACCTCCAATTCGGCGAATCGGCTTGAATGCCGCCGCTGGCGTGGCTCGGACGTGCACTGTCCTTGAATCCACGAGCCTGCTGCCGAAACGGACCCCGCCCCAAGTCTTCTCGATTCCAGAAGATGAGGTCGCGTCGGACCAACGGGTTTCAGCAAATTCGCGGTCTTCGTTCCGAAGCGCAAGTGAGATTGCTTGCTTTATGCCAACCGGACGAATAGAGAACAATTCTGCAGCGGAATTATCTCGGACGATCGTCGAATGCTGGATGCTGTCGATCAGCTTGCGTCCAACTCGCGCGTATAGAGGCGTGACCAGTCCCAGCCACAGACTCGACAGACGGGGGGTTAGAACCGGAACCCTGATCATATATCGCCGCAGCCCACGCTGATTGGCATATTCGCGCATCAGGTCCCCATACGAAACACGATCCGGCCCCCCAATTTGAACTGTGAGGCTGCCTTCGAAGGGGAGTTTGATCGCCGCGAGAAGATACGCGACCAGGTCAGTCACCGCGATGGGCTGTGCGAGCGCTGCCGTCCATTTCGGCGTGACCATGACCGGCAATCGCTCCACGAGGGCGCGGATCATTTCGAACGAAAGACTGCCTGAACCCAGAACTATAGAGGCTTGAAACTCAAGGACCTGAACGCCTGAAGTTCGGAGGATGTCTCCGACTTCATGTCGGCTGCGTAAGTGCGGCGAGAGTGGCGCCGAGCTGTCGCCCAGCCCGCCAAGGTAGATGATCCGTCGAACTCCGGCATCTTTCGCGGCGCGAGCGAAATTCTCCGCTCCTTGCCGGTCGAGCGTCTCGAAACTTGATGTGGATCCCATTGAATGGACCATGTAAAAGGCCGTATCAACCCCGACCATGGCCGAGCGCATCGATGCCTCATCGGTAACGTCCCCGCGAACGACCTCCGTATATGCGGCTGCTCGCGGTTTCAATCCCTCTGGATTTCGCGCGACGCAGCGCACGTGCATGCCCGATCGCTCTAGCTCTTTGAGCAATCGCCCCCCGACGTATCCCGTGGCGCCCGTCAACAGGATCAATTCTCGCTTCGGAGTATTGTTGGCGTCTTCAATTGTCACCTGTGGGACCTCCCAATCCTCTCATTTTATATTGACACGAAGGGATTTGCGCTACTTTCGCCAACGCGAGCGCGCCTCGCGCCAGATTGGACCGAATGGTTCAACGCCGATGTCTATTTGACCGCCCAAAAATACGCCGACGCCGATCGCGATCTCAACTCTTCGTTCGCAACCTGACGGCCGGGACGTCATATACTTTAAGAACCCGCTCGCTGTCCTGGAGATTGCTCTGCCAACATGCAGCCCTCTCGCATAGCCGCGGCGCCCGCTTCAGCAGCCCCGCTAATGCACGAAGATGGCGCTTCCTGGACGACGAGATACTGGCATGGTCGGGATATCGATCCGCCGAGAGCGTTCGGAACGCCACTTCAGTATAGGTCGCTTCCTCGGTCTCGCGAGAGGATATCGCGTACCGCACGGCGTAACATCATGTCGAAAGCAAGGAAACCGCGCCGAACGGGAATCCTGCCTGGGGCGATCCCGCGCCGACCCACAGCGCAACATGCCGTTCGTTTGGGCAACCGGCGCCTCTGGGATTCCACTGATTGCCCCGGTCCGGCTGCCCTGTCGAAAGGAACGAAGCATTGAAAACGGAATTGCGGTGGAATACCTCTGGCCGCGATGGGAATTGCGCTGAGATGACCTACTCGCCAGTTTTTAAGAACGCAGCGCACTATACCACAGGCATCCTCGCGATGGCTCTGCTCCTCGGGTTGGGGTACCCGGCTGCAGCACAGATCGTCAGCCGGGCGCACCGAAACGACCACGTCGGCGGCTACCTCATCATTCCGCATTCGGGGAATGTCGATCCCCGGTACAACGGCGGCTACTCGATGTACGTGGCCGCGTGGCCGCTGTTGAGCTACTATCCGGGCCATCGTTTGCAGTCGGGCTTGCCCGGCACGTGGATGTTCGCGCAATATGAGGGCGCCGCTCCCAAACACATGTATTCGGACGTCGAGGGCGGGCTCGGGTGGTGGACCGATACGGTCTTTCCCACGACCACGCCGAAATTCATCATGGGTGGTGTGGGCCCGAACTTCTCCGAGATCGCGAACGGCCCGGCGCACGGAGCGGGCACCTGGAAAGATCCGCGCGGGCTCTATGGGGTAGCGCAGTTAAGCCCCTGGCTCCTGTTCCCCATGGACGGCCTGAACGTGAAGCAAGGTGAGCATGGGGGGCTATTCGGATACGGCTACCTTAACCTGCCGCTCTGCGAGCCGAAGCCGACCACCGAGGGCAAGGATATACCCACCGGCGCCAACTGCTGGACGCTCTTCCTCAATACCGGCAACTTCAAAGGACCGGTGGCCTTCTTCCTGCCCCACTTCTGGTCGCACGCCTACGTGAAGAATCCCCAGCTCGCAGGCCAGCTCCTGGACAGCAGGCCGGTGAACCCGAACCGGGCAGTGCAGATGGAGACGCAATACACCCCCTGCCGTCTGGCGTCTGACGCCAATGGTGTTTGGTATGCGCGGATCGCCCCCATCTCATTCCCGATCGATGGGCACGACACCTCGGTGCTGGTGCATCAGGACACCGCCTACGACAGCATGGCGCTCTACGACTCGGTGGCGGCCTGGTTCGCCGGCGGGAAGCCGAGCAGCGGCGCCATCGACCCCCGGGGGGCCGTCCAGCGCGTCTTCGGCGACAAGGGGTATGCCACCTGGCAGATCTATTGGAATAATGGTGACGGGCCGGAGAAGAAGGTACCCATCGATCTGAGCGCCTTCGCCACGTTCACGGCCCTCGGCCCGCACACTTTCGGCATCCGGTGGAACGACGCTCTCACGACGAAAACGGACGGCCTCGTCACCATCCCGCAGTACTTTCTCCTGGAGAACGCCAACGATGAGAAAAAGGCGACGTGGACGCCGGTAGCCCCCGACCAGGTTCCGACGGAAACGGGCCTCCAGAAGATCAAGTGGACCCGGCCGGCAGAGAAGGCGCCGGCGCCGTATACCACCCCGGACGACCCGGCGAGCTGCTGGAAGAAGCCAGGGCCCGCCGCCGGTCCTTTCAAGGCGCGCCTGGGTGACGGCAGCGTGGTAACCTACTACTGGTATCGCTTCGCCGATCAGCCTGCGCTGCAGAACGCCGATCTCACGCCGGAGGAGCGCGAGCGCCTGCAGGCCAGGGTTGAGAAGCTGCAGCGCGCGTGGCCCAAAAACCGTAACTACCTCCCCCCTCCCAGGACGGGCAAGCTGGCCTATCTCGATCCGGCGCTGATAGTGAAGCCGCCGAAAGGGCTGGAAGTCGGATACGTGCCCATCGCCACACGGCAGGAGTTGAAGAACCGATGAAGGAGACAGATGAGACGGCAGGGGCGCCGCCGGGCTCTTCGAACCCTGTTCCAACAGCGTACCGGGGTGAGCGGGCATCATCCGCTGGGGATCCGCGAATCAGCGGCACTCGATACACGCCCTCAGACTGGGACGCACGTTACCGGCTGTACAAACCAGAGGCAAGTCCATGATGAGCTTCCAGTCATCCGTGGCGCGCGGTACTGCCGGCGGGATCGCGACAACCCTGGCGATGCCAGCCCATGGATCGGGCGGTCACGCTCAAAATCCTGCTCGACACGTCTTCACCCTATCACTCAGGGCACGACAAGCAATATGACTCACGCAGTATGACCCGGGGAGTATGACTCATGGTATCTGCCTTTTCGAACGTTCCGTCGCTGATGCCGCCGGCCAGCGCGCTGATCATGGTTACTCTGGCCCTTGCCGTCTCACCATGCAGCGGTAAACCGGAGCGTCCGGGGATCACGGCCCATGCGGACGGGCTGCATGGCTACATCCACTACGACACACACTCTGGCCCTGATAAGGGGGCATACAGCGCCGGAATCGGGTTCTACTCCGCGGTATGGGCCCTGATCGATCAACCGCTCGCCGGTTTCCAGATCGGCCTGCCCGGATGCTGGATCCTGCCCGATAACTCGGACGACAAGGATACGCCGCTGGCGCCGGAGGGCACCCTGGCCCGGACATGGAAGGAGCGCGGCCCCACCTGGAGCAGCGTCTTCCAAACCGTGGAGGGCGGACTGGGGTATTGGGCCGGAAACCACTTCCGCTACGGATGGCCGAAATTCAGTATGAACGCCACCCCCCAGTGCTACGATTATGAAGTCGGTTCGCCGGGGTGGTCCTTCTTCTACAGCGACGAAGCGCTGCCGGACAACCGCCTGGGTATCGCCCAACTCAGCAATCGCCTCCTCATCCCACCGGATGGCCTCCCGTTCCGCGACAGCCACGACGGGCAGTTCCTGGGCTACGCCTGGTTGGCGCTGCCGTTCACCGAACCAACCACGGACGATCCTCCGACCGGGGATCAGAGTTGGACCTGCTTTCTCAACTCTGCCAATTTCAAGGGACCCATCGCGTTCTATGTCCCCCAGACCTGGAGCAAGATTGCCGCGATCTTCAAAGATCCCTACCTCGACGGCCGGGGGCTCGACGCCCGACCCGGCGTAGTAGGTGGGGGTGCGATCGAGATCAACACAGTACCTCGCTTCGAGGCGCGCGACGCCAAGGGCGCCGTCTACTCTCGAATCCCGCGGCTGCACTTCCCGGTCGACAAAGCGGGCCGGGCCGTCCTTGTTCAGGACGTGAGTTACTTCGATAAGTCGGCGTTGTACGACGCGGTCAAACGCTGGCGTGACGAGGGCGTGCCATGCACCGGCGCATTCGATCCCGCCGGCGTCTGGAAGCCCGCCCTGACCACAAGCCCGACGCGTTATGATCAGGCGAGTAAGCCGATCACCGGTGTTGAGGCCGTATGCACGACCAAAGTTTTTCCAGGGAACCGATGGGGAATGGAATGGTTCCCCAACGCTATCGCTCGGGCAGGAGATTTACCGGAGTACTTCAGACTGGACGGCGCCCACTGGACCCCTATCCCACCCAGCGCGGCGCCCCCCGAGACCGGTTTGGCTGCCGAGAAGTTCCCTGTGTCGACGAAGGGGTCATCCTACATCACGCCCACCAGCCGCGCCTGGACGACGCCGGGTCCCGCGACCGCGACAACAACCGTCACCCTGATCGACGGATCGCAAGTCACCTATGCCTGGTACCGTTTCATCGATCAGCCGGTGTTCCAGCAGTACCACTGGGACGAAGCGAGGAAGCAGCGCCTGCAAAAGCTGGTCTCGGAGATTCAAGCGCGTTGGACCATCGACCGGCAGTACATGCCGCCCCCGACCGCGGGATCCCTCGTACGGCTCGATCCAGCCCTGATCGTGACCCCGCCGCCAGGGATGGAAACCGGCTACGTCCCCATCGTCGTCGGGCAGCGTGCGCGCGAGTGAGTGAGGTCAGAATATGGAGACCCTGGTGTGACTCAAGAATCGGCTGGAAACACAGCGAATGACCATGTTACAGATCCTGATGGCTTGCCGCAGCTACCTTGCGCGGTCGCGCCATCACAACCTACACCTTGCGGATGGGACCGGGGTACTGGGACAGTTGCGCGTCGCTGGTGATCAGGGTGATTCCCTCGCACAGGGCCTGGGCCAGCAGCAGGCGGTCGAAGGGATCCTTGTGCAAAGGAGGCAGTCCATCAACATTCACGGCATGTTGGCCGGTCACGGGAAGCTCGATATAGCCATTGTCGAGCAGACCCCGGCGCAGCAGGCGCGGATCCACTCGGAAGTCATCCCGTCCCAGGGTGTTCTTGATGGCAATTTCCCAGAGGCTCGCGGCGCTGAAGAGGAGTTCGTTGTTCGGATCACCGAGGAGTTTTTGCGCCACCGCGGAGAGCCGCTCAGGGAGGCCGGCCGCCCAGAGCAGGATCTGAGTGTCCAGAAGGAGCTTCACGCGCCGATTCCAAACAGGGCCTCGATCTCCGTTTCGCCCATGCGATTGAAGTCCTCCGGCACTGCAATCTCGTGCGCCAGGAAACCGAAACGCCGCGGCGTCCCGGGAGCATCGAGCGCCGTCACTTTCACCAGCGGCTTGCCCGCCTTGGCGATGACGAACGCTTCGCCTCTAACGGCCTGATCGACCAGCTTTGAGAGCTGTGTCTTGGCCTCGTGCATGTTGACAGTAACCATCTGCTCCTCCACATGACTAAGTTTATACGACTAAGTCTACCATGCCGGCATCCCCTGGGTCAACCGGCGCGAGAGCACCCTAACAGGAGGCCAATTCAGAGCATCTGAGGATCGCAACAGCCAGACCACCGGAGCTTGGACATCAGCGGAGCGTGGATGTAAAGAGGCGCCGTCATCACATGGTGGACGGTTCCACCAATATTGAAGCCCACGCCGAGCCCCTCATCCCGTGGTTTGACGTGAATCTCACTTGCCTGATCCTTGATGGCCTGTTGGAACATTGAGATGACCGCCCTCTCGATGGCTTCATCTGATGTATCAATCGCGGCGTTCATTGCTCGCCCATCCCACTTCATGAGATCACCGTCAGTGCGTCCGCGCACTGATCTGCTGCTGCGGTATGATATCGAGTATAGCCTGACGCTGCAAGGTGCTGACGGTTCGCACCGCAGACGCTCCAGATCGAGATCCCTCCGGAGCGCCTGCCGGATATCTTCGGTGAGTTCACGCAGGTGTCGCCCAATATCACGGCGAAATAGGGCGGCACGGGGCGCGGGGCTGGACAGGGGTGACGTGACTTGAAATACTCGGACTTACTTCCCGCGCGCGTCGGACTGCGTATGGTATCGCGAGTCCTGGCGATTGTCGCCGTCGCATACTTCGCCGCGCCGGGTGCTGCCGCCGGCGCCATCAGCGAGAGACCTTCTGCGGGCTACTTTCAACTGGTTCACCAGAAAACTGCGGCAGACATCTTCGTGGACAAAGAGGACTGGACGGTCGCGCAGACCGCGGCCGGCGACCTGGCCCTCGACGTCGAGCGCGTGACCTGCCGCCGCACGGCGCCCAAGCACACGACTGCGGGGCTCTCCTCAGAAGCGGTGCTGGTGGGTACGATTGGCCGGAGCCCGGTGCTCGACCGCTTGATCGATAGCGGGCGGCTGATGTAGCGCGCATCAACGGCCAACGGGAGTCATTGGTGATCCGGATCGCCACTGATCCGCTGCCGGGGGTTAAGAGCGCTCTGGTTATCGCCGGGAGTGACCGCCGCGGCACGGCCTATGGAGTGTTCGAGCTGTCCCGGCGCATCGGCGTGTCGCTGTAGTTCAGAAAGTGAATCCGACAGAGTGGAAATGTGCTGAACATGAAAATCAAACGCATCTTTGCTCATCAGGTGGACCTGCCTCTGAACGAGGGCGCCTATAACTGGTCCGGAGGTAAATCCGTTACGGTGTTCGACAGCACGATAGTGGGCGTCGAGACCGACACCGGGTTGGTGGGGTACGGCGAGGTCTGCCCGCTCGGACCGTTCTATTTGCCGGCCTATGCCGGCGGCGTTCGTGCCGGACTGACGGAACTGGGGCCGCACCTGATAGGATGGGACCCATGCGAACTGGGCAAATTGAACCATGGGATGGACGCCGCGCTGAAAGGCCATCCCTACGTGAAATCCGGGATCGACATTGCCTGCTGGGATATTCTGGGCCAGGCCGCGGGTTTACCGGTCTGCGTCCTGCTGGGCGGGCGGTATGGAGACGACGTGACGCTCTATCGCGCGATCTCTCAGGACTCCCCGGAGGCGATGGCGTGTCGGGCAGCAGGCTATCGCGCCGAAGGGTATCGGCGGTTTCAGTTGAAAGTCGGCGGCGACCCGGATGTAGATATTGCGCGCATTAAAGCGGTGGCCGCGCAGCTGCAGCCCGGCGACCGACTGGTGGCCGATGCCAATACCGGCTGGCTGCCGCACGAGGCAATGAGGGTACTGCGTGCCGTGCGCGACGTGGATGTTTACATCGAGCAGCCGTGCCGGACCTACGAGGAGTGCCTCTCTGTCCGACACCATTGCGACCACCCGTTTGTGCTGGATGAGATTATAGACAGCGTCAACGTCCTGGTGCGCGCGCAGTCGGATCTGGCGATGGACGTTGTGAATCTCAAAATCAGCAAACTCGGCGGGCTGACCCGTGCCAAACAGGCGAGAGATCTGTGCGTCTCCATGGGGATTGCCATGACCATTGAGGACAGTTGGGGAGGTGACATTGCCACTGCCGCTATCGCTCACCTGGCGCACAGCACCCCAACCGAGTTCCTGTTCACAACCACTGACTTCAACAGCTATGTGACGGTGAGCACTGCGGAAGGGGCGCCCCAGCGTATCGACGGCCGTATGGCGGCAAGCGTCCTTCCCGGTCTTGGTATCTCGCCGAAATCGGAAGTACTGGGAAAGGTTGTCGTAGACATTGGGTGATCCGACGCTGAGGAAGCG
>DASRZA010000442.1:0-26511 GCA_035686845.1 Armatimonadota bacterium
CCGCCTCTAACACACAGAGGTCGATCAGTCCATCATGGATAGACGCGTCGCGGGCAAGCCGGAACCCGAATACGTAGGTCGCGGTGTTCGCGCCAATGACCATGTTTGCCTGTGTATTCATCACCTCGCCATCCAGCGTCAGCGTCAGATCGAATGGTTCGTGAGTCCGCAAAATACTCAGCCCATTAAAGATATAGGCGCCGGCGCCCAGCCACCGTTTTTGCGGCTTACGGACGGAGGAGACGACTTCGGCGTCGAACCCGGCGCTCACTTCTAACAGAAAGTACGAGCCTCCTGTCCTGCCAACATCCACGCGGATCGGCGGTCCCTGCACGGCGATTTTTGCGGCGCGGACGAGGTCGAGCGGGAGTCCTATCTCCCGGGCCAGGGAGTTGGCGGTGCCCAGCGGCAAGATGGCAAGCGGAAGCGGGGTTCCAACGAGGGCGTTGACGATCTGGTTCACCGTGCCATCGCCGCCCGCGGCCACGACCCGGTCGAACCGCCCCGACTCGAGCGCGTAGCCGGCGGCTACAGCGGCGTCTCGCGGGCCGCCGGTAAGAATTAGCGTGACCTCTGCGCTGTAGCGCTCGAGCGCGCTTTGCAGGAAGCCAGCAATCCAGCGGACGCGTCCCTGGCCGGCGGTAGGATTGGCAATGAGCAGGATGCGCACTTATTTCACCGCACCTGGCTGCCGCCACCCAACCCGGCGTCGGCGACGCTTACCAGATAATCGATAACCAGGATAGCCACGGCTGTCCAGAACGCCGGGTCGCTCATCTGGCCTGAACTAGGATTCTTGATGTCTGCGTGAATAACCGGTGCGATAAAGGTGAGGCAGATGACCCAGACAAGGAACATGATGATGCTCTTCACGAAGTCCCGGTTGAGCCATTGTCCGAGACCGGGAAGCAGGAGCGACGCGAACGGCGGCGCGCCGCCGCGCCGCTGCCGCGGGGGCTGCGCCAGCGCGGCGGACGCAAGGATCGATCGGACTTCCGCCGGCAGTCGCGCTTCGGCGCTGGCGGGAAGCGCCTTTTCGGGCGCCGCCGGCGGCTGTAATAGAGCCACCGTCTCGGGGGGCAGGCGGAGAGTCAGCTTCGCGAGATGGGCCTCGGCCTCGGGCGGAGCCGGCTGCTGTTCGCAGGCAGCCCTAAACTGGCGATACGCGCCGAGATCGTCGCCATCCGCCTCCAACACAAGCCCCAACATTTCATGCGTCACCGGATAATCCGGCGCAATCGCGGCGGCCTGCGCCGCGAGCTCCCGGGCGGTGTCGATATTACGGCGGCGGAGATGAACATGTGCCTGGCGAAGCAGGCTCTCCAGCTCATCTTGCTCAACCGGGCTCAGTGGGCGCGCGGGCGTGGGCTGGCGGACCGCGGTGGTCTGGTCAGACTCACTGGCGCTCGGGGCGGTCGTTATGACACTGTTGGACTGTGTCGCGATCGTCGTTGAATGCTCGGATGCGACCGCGACGGTCGCGGCCTCGCCGGCCTGAGCGGGGCGCGATTCGGGGGCGGGGCGCGGGGTGGAATCCGCGTCCGGCGAGCTGATCGGAACCGGCGTCCCGCAGCGCGCGCACACCTCGTCGCCCTCGCTGAGCGCGCTTCCGCAGGTGCCGCAGCTTTTCTCATCCGTTCCCATGGTTCGTCGGGTTCCCATCACAGCGCGAAATCAGCCGTTTGTGGCAGCGTTGGCCTCGTCCGGTCGTCCTGCAAGCACGCGTTCAACAACCCGGGCGTCCTTCCAGAACGATTCCAGATCGTAATACTCCCGTTCAGCCTCCGAGAAAACATGGACCACAACATCTCCATAGTCAAGAATCACCCAGGACGCCTGGCTGCGGCCCTGGGTCGCTCTCGGCCGGACATGATGCTCCTTCTTCAGCGTTTCCTCGATACCATCGGCGATGGCGCGGATATGGACGTCCGACGTGCCGCTGCAGATCACGAAGTAGTCAGCGACAAGCGTGAGCCCCTGTAAGTCGAGAGTCACAATATCCCGGGCTCGCTTGTCATCGGCGGCCCCGGCGATGAGCGCCGCCTTCTCCTGGCTGCTCATTTCCTCAGTCGTATCCAGTTTATTATTCTTCAATGCCAAAAATAGACTCCCTCAAAAAAGGCTCGGGGCGCGGACGGAGGACGGAGGACGGAGGAAACGACACAGAGCGCCGGGCGCGGGGACCGAGGCGCGAGGTGCCAGGACCGAGGCGCGAGATCTTTTGATTGATTCATCCTTCATCCTTTCGGACTCCTTCATCCTTCATCCTTTTGGACTCCTCCGTCCTCCGTCCTTATAAAGCCCCTGCTTTCGAATATACGAAGCCACAGGATCGGGGGTGAGATAGCGAATGCTCTGACCGGCCCGGATGCGGCGGCGGATTTCGGTTGACGAGAGATCGGTCGCCGGCCCATCGAACAGCTCGATCTTCTCCGACAGGCGTTCTATCGGCACGTGCTGGAGCCGACTCAGATCGGAACCCGGCCGCCGCGCCACCGCAAGATGACAGAGCTGAATCACCTCGTCCGGCGCTCTCCATGTGTGCATGTCGAGCACGGCGTCGATGCCGAGGATGAAATAAATCTGCAGTCCTCGTCCGTACTTGGAGCGCAGGTCACGCAGCGTATCCACGGTGTACGACGTTCCGGCCCGATCCAGCTCGATTGGCGATACCTCGAACTGATCATGCGACGCCGTTGCGAGCAGCGTCATGACAAACCGGTCGCGCGCCGAAGTCTGGGGACCGCCCGGTTTGTGCGGCGGGATCCCATTCGGGATAAACAGAACGCGATCCAACGCAAACCGGCCGAGCGCTTCCTCAGCCAGCCGCAGATGCCCGTAATGAACAGGGTCGAATGTTCCGCCCAGGACTCCAAGCCGAAGGTCGCTCATGACATCCTTATTATAGCGTAAGGACCCGCGTCGACCTTCATCGTTTGACGCGCTATCCCATGGTCATCTGAGCGTTGAGGGCGTGGTCGATACGGGATTCAACGTCCTGAAGGTGGGCTTTGACGATGAGGTCAGGATGTCCATGCGCTATGGCCTGCTGCGCGTGGCTGCGAATCCACTGCAGCTCGTAGCGCGCCATGGCCTGGGCATCCTCGGGCGTGCCCTGCTCCGGATGAACCGCCAGGGTAATCAGGCTGTCCAACTGCAGCCGCTGCGAATCGCGGCGGAGCGGCGAGATATCAACGTGGCCGGACCGGGTCAACTCGGACCAGATAGCCCACGTCGTACCATCGATCAAGTGAGCAACATCGAGATGGTTCTTCCCGTCCGCGTATAGATTCTGATCTTCCAGCCGGGTGAGCGTCGCGGGGCTGTAGAGAGAGTTCAACGCTGAATGCTGCGCGTTGAGGAGCGCGTCGCGCAGGCTGGTCGGGTTGTAACTGGCGCCAAACGGGTTCGAGTCCCAATGCATCCATCGATCCGGAAGCACCCGGTCGAGCAGTGATGGCGGTATCCGAAGCGCCGAGTCATCGAAGAGATTGTCCGTCAGCATTCTAAGCGCGCGGAGCTGCTGCGAAGCAGGAATAACCTGCACCGGCAGTCGCCCATTCTTCTGACCGGCGTGATCCTTATGGAGATAGTACCCGCCGATATAACCAAGCGGCGTATTGAACGCGCCCGTATACATACCCAGGGTAGAGACATAGGCGGAAAAGACATCATCGTAGGTGCGGCCCGGCCGCGGCAGTCGCTGCTGAATCCGCTTGAAGAGCGCGTGCGCAAGCGCAATCTGATGGTCGGCGAAGTCAAGCGGATCGCGGCCATAGTCCCATTGTCTCGCTGTTGGATCGACGGAACCGGCATCCTCGTCGGTCGCGTACTGAAGATATGGACTGGATGATTTCGAAGCAAGCGCATTGAGCGCCGTTTTGCGCTGCTCAGCGCTCATTCCATCCAGCGTCTCGTAGCCGTAAGCGATGGCCCAGTAATCATACGGGCCGATGGTCGTGGTATAGTAGTCCCCCTGCTTCTGACCGGGCAGCGCGATCAGCGGCTCCATGTAGTCCATCACCGAGTTGGTGGTGCCATATTCATGGGTCAGGCGAGTGTTGAAGAGATCTTTGAATGGCAGCATCGTGCTGCCTTTGAAGTTGTGCCGCAGACCGAGCGTGTGCCCCACTTCATGACAGGTCACCTCTGAGAGATACTGATCGACGAGCTTTTCGGGAATCGGCGCCGAGGGATCCGGAGAGAGCAGCATGGCTGCGTTGAGGGCCTGGGCAAAGTACGGGATGGCTTCCTCGGAATAATCGCAGGACTCGCCGAGCTTTCCGATCTGCAGCGCAGGCGCAGCCGGCGGCTCCGCACCCGTCAGCCGCTGGATATAGTCATGATAGTACGACTTCCAGTAGCGCGCGAATCCATCATTTATGACGATGGTTGCGCCTATCGTCTGCCCGGTGTAGGGATTCACCCGGTGCATGCCGATGGCCGGGGCGCCTTCGTCGGCGTTGAACCAGCGCACGACGTTATAACGGGCGTCCGAAATGTCCCAATCCGCGTTGACCGGGCGCTGTTTCACCTCTATGGCGTTCTGGATGCCGATCCGCTCGAACGCCTTATTCCAGCGCAGGATGCCTTCAGTTACGGCCGGCCGGTATTCCACGGGCATCGCGTCATCCAGCCAGTACACGATGGGATGAACCGGAGGGGAGAGCTTCTGATCCGGATGCAGTTTGCGAATATCCCACCGGTCGATATAACGCACGAACGGATCACGGGTGGAGTCGTTGGAGAGATCTTTATAAGCCGTGATAAAGTAGCCAATCCGGGTGTCGGCTTCGCGGGGGATGTAGCCAGTATCGGGTGGGGGCGGGTAGAGGCTGTAATGAACGCGGATCTGGAACGAGCGGGCGTCGGGAATCGCCGCCGAGGCGTTCGGTTTGGGCGATCCGAAGATGTCGGCCGCTTCCAGGTCCAGATTATCGGGAAGGGACTTCACACTATCAAAGTAGGAGCGGCTGGTGTCAACATTATACGGCGCTCCCATTTGCGCTGTGAGGGAGCGACCCAACTCAGGGAGGTCCGAGAGGAAGAGAGGTGTGACGTTTACGAGCAGCCACTTTTTCTTGGGCTCAATCGCCTCAATTTTCAGACTTCCAAGAACAGAGTCGCTGAAAGATCGCTGGATTGCGATCTCTTGAGGCGTATTGGGCTTCGCACGAAAATTGATGTTGCGGTCGATGAGCTGAACGGTGTCATTAATCCGGTGGAACTGCACCAGATCATCACCAAGTTGAACGCCGGAGTAGATACCCTCGACGCCAAGCCCGGTTCCGACCGCGGTTGAGAGAATAAAATCGTGATCGAGCTGTTCCGGCTTAACAGCGAGATAAACCTCGCCCTTGTCGTTTTTGTAAATGGTAAAGAGGCCGCTGGACTCCTTCGCCCCCTTAATCACGTCCGCATAAGGTTTCATGCCGTCGGGGGTGGCCGGCGCCACCGGTTTCGCGGGCGTCGTCGCGGCCGGAAGTTTTGCCGGCGCCGCCGGCTTTGCAGCGGGTGGGGGAGCCGGAACAGGCGCCGCTGCGGCAATGGCGGGAAGTATGGATGCAGCCGCGATCAGTCTTATCAAGGTGATGGGTGAGTTCAACGAAATCTCCTGGCACAACGGACGCCGACGCGCGAGGGTCGCACGACTTCTTATGAATCGAGTCATTCTATCCAACGACGGTTCCCAAGCCATCTTAAACCCGTGCGCTCAAATACTCACTTTCAGTGAGTCGCTCCTCACCGCGGCCACGGAGCCGCGATTGTCCGCCCCAGCCGGTCGATCCCCGAACAGCGAGACCATGCTGGCCGGGAGGAATGCCGCCTCGTATCAGCGAATGAGAATGTATCCGCCAGCGGAGCCGGCTGCGCCTGCGCCCGATGAACGCCGGACGGGCCGGACCCGGAACCGGGAATGAATGTGCTCGCAGTATGGCGCCGCTATTGGGAGGAACATGGTATTCGCTGATCTGAAGAATGACTTCGCCTTTCGGCGCATCTTCGCCAAACATCCGGAGATCCTTCGCGGACTATTGAACGACCTCCTTGACCGCCAGGGCGACAGCGCTATCGAAGAGATTCAGTACCTTCCGAGCGAACAGCTCCCCCTGGTCGCTGGAGCCAAGCTCTCTATCCTGGACGTCGGGCGCCGTGATCGGGCCGGCACGACCTTTGTCGTCGAGATGCAACTGCTCCATGTTGCCGGTTTCATCAACCGGGTCGTTTACAACGTCTGCAAGGCGTACGTAAATCAACTCAAACAGGGACAGTCTTACGCGAAACTCTCGGACGTGGTGGCGATTTCCATCTGCGACTTCGTCCTCTGGCCGGACACGGAGCAGGATGCCTTGAAACTTCCCAGGGCTCCCATGCTCAGCCGGTGGAACATGACCGAGCGGGGATCCGGCCACCAAGGGCTCCTTCAGGTACAGTACGCCTTTCTCCAGCTGCCCAAGCTGGCGGAGGAGCGGCCTGATTCCGGGGCCGATCTTTGAACATGGCTCTTCGTCCATGCGCCGGAGATGACCGAGATACCGGCGGATCTGCCGCCGGGACCGTACCGGGAGGCGGTGGAGCTTGCGAACGAAGCGACGTTCACCCAGATGGATCACCCTGGCCGCCATCGCCTCATCCGCCGACGAGGTCATTGCCGCGACTTGAATGTGGCAGCCGGGCGTACGGATTGAGCGGGAGAATTGCGCCACTAAAGCGTCGGCTCCCGCCGCCATTCATCGATGAGCGCCGCGACGAGGGCGGTCCAGCCGGTCTGGTGGGAGGCGCCTACACCGGCCCCGGTGTCGCCGTTGAAGTATTCATAGAAGAGGATATAATCCCTCCAGTGGGGATCGGTCTGGAATTTGGCCCAATCGTTCCACACCGGCCGTCTTCCGTTCTTATCCAGCGTAAAGATCGAGATCATCCGATCGGCCATTCCTTTCGCCATCGCCTGCAGGCCAATGGGCGCCTCTCCCGGGACGCGGCTTGCCACCTCCAGCGAGGGACCAAACGCCTGGCCTAGCTTTCTGAGCGACTCGATCATCATAAAGCTCGTGGGAAACCAGATCGGGCCGCGCCAGTTCGAATTGCCGCCCATAATCTTGGTGGTCGCCTCAGCCGGTTCGTACCGCACTTCGCTTCCTTCGAAGCAGAACGGGTGCTCCTCATGGTATTTGGAGAGACTCCGAAGACCATACGGGGAGCGAAATTCATTCGGATCCCAGACCCGCTCCAGCAGCTTCTCGATCTGGTTTTTATTCACGATCGTCATCACGTAAGTGGTGGTCCCGTCAGAAGGCATCAGCGTCACCGTTTCCTGTGACAAACTGGACCGGTTACGAACGAACCACTGCAGGGATTGGCTGAACTCCTGGAAATGCTCCACCCAGTCGAGACGCACCCGCTCTACCGCATACAGCGGAATCAAGCCCACCAGCGATCGAACGCGGAACTTCTGAATGCTGCCATCCGGGAACTTGAGAATATCATAGAAGAAATTGTCGCGCTCATCCCAGAGATCCATGTCGGCCGATCCCATCGATTTCATGGCGGCGCCGACGTAGATATAATGCTCGAAGAACTTGGTCGCCAGATGTTCGTAAACGCTGTTCTCCCGGGCCAGCTCCAGCGCGATTCGCATCAGATTCAGGCAGAACATCCCCATCCACCCCGTGGCGTCCGATTGCTCGAGAATAACACCCGCCATATTATCGAGATGAGAACGATCCACAATCGAGATGTTGTCCAGGCCTAAGAACCCGCCCTCAAAGAGGTTGTTGCCCTCTCGATCCACCTGGTTGACCCACCAGATAAAGTTGAGCATCAGCTTGTGGAAGCATTTCTCCAAAAAGACGCGATCCGGCTTCATTTTACGCTCAGGATCCCGTTCGGCCATTCGCTTCTCCATGGTGTACACCCGCCAGACCGCCCAGGCGTGGACCGGTGGATTGAGGTCATCGAACGCCCATTCGTAAGCTGGGATCTGTGCGTTGACGTGCATAAACTGCTCAAAGAGCAGCATCCAGAGCTGGTCCTTGGCGAACCATGGATCCACAATGGCGAACGTCACACTCTGAAAGGCCAGATCCCACGCCGCGAACCAGGGGTACTCCCATTTGTCCGGCATCGTCATGATGCGCATGGAGTTGAGATGCCGCCACTTCTTATTGCGGCCGCGGCGTCGTGACTCTGGCTGATCCCGCCGGTCGCCATCCTGCCACACAGCCACGTCGATCAGATAAATCTGCTTGGACCAGAGCAGGCCCGCGAACGCCTGCCTCTGCACCAGTTTCTCATCCGCCGAAGCGAGCGGAGGGTGAATGGACGCATAGAACTCGTTGGCCTCGAGTAGACGGCGCTCAACAATCTCGTCCACCTCGCCCAGCGGGTCCAACTGTCGCTCGTCCGTCAATCTCAAACGGAACACCACCGATTCCCCCGCCGGGACGTTCACGGCGCTATAGTGTACGCACGCCTTGGTTCCCGTCTGCTCGGGGTTCACGACGTCTTCACTGTTGATGATGTACCGATGAAAGGCGTCCTTGGTGAACGGGGTAAGACTTTCGCAGTTCCAGAGTCGCTCCGCGTTGGATTCGTTATTGGTAAACAGCAGTTCCGCGCCACTCTGCGCGTAAAGATACATCGGGTTCAGTTTGTATTCAAAGGGAATAGCAGACTGCTCCGGGCAGTTCGCCGCCTGCAGGCAGATTGCGCCCTCGGGCGAGGGCATTGGACTGATATGCGGAAGCTCGCACTCGTCAAGCGACTCGGACGTCCAGGACCATCGATTTCGAAACCAAAGATGAGGGATCACGTGGATCGGGGCGTCCTCGGGTCCTCGATTGAAGACTTCAACCCGGATGCAAATATCCTGGGGCGCCGCCTTCGCGTACTCCACAAATACGTCGAAATAGCGGTCTTCATCAAAAACGCCGGTGTTGAGCAGCTCGTACTCCGGCGCTCCGGCGCTCCGGCGTCGGTTTTCCTCCACCAGGTCCGCATACGGGTACTCCGCCTGGGGGTATTTGTAAAGAAACTTCATGTACGAGTGAGTTGGTGTGCTGTCCAGGTAAAAGTAATACTCCTTGACATCCTCGCCGTGATTGCCTTCGGAATTGGTGAGACCGAAGTAGCGCTCTTTGAGAATGGGATCCTTACCATTCCAGAGCGCCAGCGAAAAGACCAGGTGCTGGTACCGGTCGCAGATAGCCGCAATCCCATCTTCGCCCCACCGGTAGACTCGAGAACGGGCCTGGTCATGGGGAAAGTAGTCCCATGCGGTCCCACCGGCGCTGTAGTCTTCACGAACAGTTCCCCACTGCCGGTCAGAGACATAAGGACCCCACTTCATCCATCGGGGTACAGACGACGGCTGCTGATCATGCAGGCGCAGGTGTTCTTGACTTATCATTGATGGGACTCCCTCGGGAAATTCGGACGCCGCGGCGTACAGGCGCCGCGGACCAGCCTGCCAGTCCATTTAGAGGCAGGCGCGTGAAGAAATGCGGATCACTTCCGCTGGACGAAGAGCCGATACCGTCTTTAATAAGATTGTCCGCAGGCTTGAGTTTTCCTTCAATTAGGATTCGGCGCGTTCAATCTTGAACCACGTTCTAAGATCATAGATCATAACCGGTAATTGCGACACCCGCATAATCGGTGATTGCGACACCCGTTGATTCACCGGGTCTTTCGCGAGTATGTTAGAGAGAGCGCGAAAGCGAGCGGAAGATCCGGCTGGAAAAGGGCGCCATTATCAATCGGCGGCAAGGAATTGAGTATGGACCGGGAACGACTGAATCTCGACGGTAACTGGAAATTCATGGTGAGCTCGGCGCAGCGGCTGAGCGCCACGACCATGCTTGACATGGAGAGCATCCGTGTTCCAAGCTGCTGGGAAAGCGAGCTCCCGGGCCTGGTCGCCGGCGCGCAGATGGCCTGGTATCAGCGCACTGTCATGGTTCCGAGCCACTGGGCTGAACATGCGACCATACTCCATTTTGGCGCCGTAAACTACTTTTGCCAGATCTATCTGAATGGCAAGCTCGTTGGGGAGCATGAAGGCGGATACACGCCGTTCTGGTTCCGGATCGACTCCTTTCTGCAGAGTGGTGAGAATCTTCTGGAAGTCGCGGTGACTAACCCGGCCGCCCGTATGAATCGGTTTCCTTACGAAGTGGCGCCCGAGACGCAGAATAACAGCGCAGAGCGGCTCAGCCTGGAGGAGATTCCGTACGGCAAGCAGAGCTGGTATGGCAGCGGCAGCGGCATCTGGCAGAGCGTCTGGCTGGAGGTGAGAGATGTTTGCCACCTCGGCGCAATCGTGGTTACCCCCGACGTTGATCGCAGCGAGGCCCGGGTAAAAGTCCGGCTGTCGGAAGTCCCTCCGGTAGGGTATCGCGTCCTTGTTGAGATCACCCAGCTTGATCCGGATAGCCCGTCCACTCTAGCGACATCCATTCCTGTTCCCGGAACCACGGAGCCGGGTGAAGAGCCGCCGCCCGGTGGCGCGCCGTGGGTTCGACCCCGGTTTAACCAGGAAACCCGCACCGCCCGGAACAAACTGGAATACGAAGTCGTGATTCCAATGCCAGAAGCGCGACTATGGTCGCCCGAAACACCGGTTCGCTACCGTGCCCTCGTAACGCTCACGCACGGCGAGGATCAGATAGACCAGGATATCACCCTCTTTGGCATGAGGAAAATCGAGGCGCGGGATGGTCGGTTCTTCCTCAATAACCGGGAGATTTACCTCATTGGCGCCCTGGATCAGGATTTCTATCCCGGCACGCTCTACATTCCTCCCTCAGAGGAGTTCTTAGACGACCAGTTCACAAAAGCCAAAGAGATGGGGCTCAACCTGCTCCGATGCCACATCAAGGTGCCCGATCCCCGCTATCTCCACGTCGCCGATCGGCTCGGAATCTTAGTCTGGTACGAAATCCCGAACTGGTGGACGCTCACCGAAAAGGCGATGGAGCGCGCTCAAACGACGATTGAGGCGATGATTGCGAGAGACTTTAACCATCCGTGCGTGATCATCTGGACCATTGTGAATGAAGACTGGGGCACCAATCTAAGCTACAGTCCGCTGGACCGGCAGTGGGTGAAGCGGATGTACCACCATGTAAAAAGGATTGATCCCACGCGCCTCGTGGTTGATAACAGCGCGTGCGTTGGGAACCTCCACGTGGAGAGCGATATCGAAGATTTCCACGTCTACTATTCGATCCCGGACCATTATCAGATGTGGAAGGGATGGGTGCGAGACTTCAGTGGGCGGGCGCGATGGACCTACACGCAGTTCGGTGACGCGGTTCGAACTTATAAGGAGCCGCTCGTTGTCAGTGAATTTGGCAACTGGGGTCTTCCCAGCATCCGCGGCCTCCGAGAGACCTACGGCACCGATCCATCCTGGATGACGACGGGTCAGAACGTGGTATATCCGTATGGCACTGAGCGCCGCTTTGCGCAATACAAACTGGATTCCATCTATGGCACGTACGACGATTTCGCAACGGCCACCCAGTGGCACCAGTTTCGATCCATGAAATTCGAGATCGAGGAGATGAGGAAATACTCGTCGATCGTTGGTTATGTCATCACTGAATTCACCGACATCCACTGGGAATGCAACGGACTGCTTGACATGGTGCGGCGGCGCAAGGCCTTTCATACTGCGCTTCCGCAGGTCAACAGCCCTGATCTCGTTATGCTCGATTGGCGCCGGGTGAATTACTGGTCGGATGAGGAGATACGGCTGCCGCTTCAGGTCTCCCATTACGGTTGGGAGGAGATGAAGGACGCGCGCGTGCGCTGGAAGATGGCCGGACCGGACTTCGATGGTCCGGTGGACTTTCCGAACGACGTAACCGAGCCATTCACGCAAGGCGCAGGAACCGTGGAATCACACGGCGAGCTTATCTGCAGCGCGCCGGCCGTAGAACAGGCCGAAAGGCGCCAGATCCGGCTATCTCTCGAGAACGGCGATGGCGCAATTCTGAATCAGAATTCCCAGGAGTTGTTCATCTTTCCCGAACGCCTTCGAAAGGCGCCTCGCGAACGGTTCTTATGGGTGCAGGATCCACGCGATGTCTGGGGGCTGCGCTCCGCGATGCAATGCGGCGGGTACCGGGTATCGGCAACCCGAGACGAAAACGTGGAGTGCGCGGTAATCCTTCGGTTTGACGAGGAGGCTCGCAAGTTCGCCAGCGACGGCGGGACAGTGCTTTGCCTCGCGAAACCGCAGACGCTGAAGGGACGAAGCGGCGCGCTTTTCGAGGCCGGCGCCGATCTCTTTGAGAACGGCTCTGTCCTGCTGACATCACGGGAGCGCCGGCCGGGCGAGCGGATTGCAGGCAAAGCCTGGGATGGCGACTGGGCCACCAATTTCAACTGGCTCAAGTTCCGCGAAGTCTGCCCCAGCCTGGCGGCGCAGAATCCTCTCGGATTCCAATTCCTGCATATCATGCCCGATTACGTGATCCTCGGTTACGAGGCGGAAGAGAACTTTGCTGACATCTATTCCGGCATGGTGGTGGGCTGGGTTCACAGCCCGGTCGCCATGATGGCCGGCGCCCGGTTCGGCAAAGGCCGGGTGCTCGTCTGCACGTTTAAGCTGGAAGAAGCCTACGGCATCGATCCCGCCGCTACCGTGATGATGCATGACCTCATCGAGTTCATCTGCTCCAACCGCTTCCAACCCGGCAAAGAAGCCACCGGCAGCGTCCGCATGACCGCGTTCATGAAAGCGATTACAGAGAAGCAGTAAGGGGACGGAGGACAAAGGATGAAGGAGATCAAAAGGATGAAGGATGAGGGATGAAGGATGAATCAAAACGACCGGACTCCCAGCCTCTCCCCGAAGCGGGAAGAGGGGCCTTTCCTCCGTCCGTCCCAGACCTCTCTCCCAGCCTCTCCCCGAAGCGGGAAGAGGGGCCCTTCCTCCGTCCGTCCCAGACCTCTCTCCCAGCCTCTCCCCGAAGCGGGAAGAGGGGCCTTTCCTCCGTCCTCTGTCCGCGCCCTGCGTCCTTTTCCTATTCGAGCGCGTAGGCGACGGCCTGCTCCCAGGACATGGCGTGTCCCTTGTCCCATGCCGCCCGGGACGCAGGATCTTCAGAGTTCAAGGCGAGATGGCGGCCGGCTTCGGCCAGAATCTCTTGCTCCATCCCAAAAACAACTCCGATCTCATTCTGGAGTCTGTCGGCGGCGCCGAGCAGGCACGACGCGCGAGGAATGTTCTTGCGTTGTATATTGAGTACACCGAATCGCCTTAGCGCAGCAGCGATCCGCTCCATTTCTCCGGCCTCCGCAGCAAGGCCAAGACTCTCGCGGCATTGACTCTCCATTTGATCCCGATTTCCCTCCAGGTAGTGGTAAAACGCCAAATAGTTGAGGCAGAGAGTCTGGAGGGTCGTCGAGCGAGTCGTACGTGCGGTCGCCAGCGCCTCTTCAACGATTTCACGAGCTCTCGCGAGGTCCCCTTGTCGTCGGGCAAGCCCTGCAAGATCGCAGAGGCGCACAACCGCCGCTCGATTGGCGGTCGTCAGGCGGAACTCCGGCTCGCTCCACGTGGCGCGCTCGACGAATAGGCGCACAGACTCGTATCCCATCAAACAGTTCAGCCGATCCCCTCCGGCGCCGCTGTTTATGCTGGCAGACTGAGGGGCAGCCCCTGCGGCGGAACCCTCTGAATACATTCGCCCAGCACTCGCAGGGGCTGCCGGCTCGTCGCGAGAATATGCAGCCGGGGGCACGACGACAGCAGGCCGTGCGCCGATTTTGCGCACGCCTCCAGCAGGTGCTCGCAGTTGTCCAGAACCAGCAGCAGCGATCGATCAAGAAGGTGCTCCGCGAGGGTCTCCTCCAGCGTCCGCCCAGGGGCCACCTTCACGCCCAAAGTCGAGGCGATCGCGGGGAGGACCGCGGCGCCTTCAATCAGGGGCGCCAGCTCCACAAACCAGACTCCATCGGGGTAATCCTGAGCAATCTCTCCTGCGGCGGCAATCGCCAGGCGTGTCTTTCCCACACCGGCGGCTCCGGTGAGAGTTAACAGGCGAGCCGATTGCAGTGAGACTCTGATTTCGGCGCACTCTCGCTCCCTGCCGACCAGTGAGGTAAGCGGCCGCGGCAGAGGGCGGGACGCGGTGGGGCGCGGCGGAATTGTGCCGGGCGAGAGGGTAACCGGCGCCTGCGTTCGGCCGGGCAGCGTGAGCGTATCACGAAACGCAGCAGCTTGGAACTGAATAGTAGCGGTGTCCAACCGTCCATGCGGGGCGGAGGGCTGGCAAAAACCGTCCTCTTTGCCCTGGGGGACGAGAGGGACACACGTATTTCAATACACCGGCAGTGACAGCGTCCGCATTGAAGGGACAGGACAGTGGCTGAAGAACAGAGATCGAAAGAGAATCTCCTCGACGAAGCAGCGAAGGCCGCTGCGAGCGGTGTATCGAGGCGTGAGGTGCTGGGACGACTGGGGCTGGGGCTGGCAGGATCCCTGCTTGCCGCCTTGGGACGACAGGACGGCGCACAGGCGGCACGCGGAGGATCGTCCACCTCGACGGGCTGTCCCTCGGGCTATACCAAGTGCAAGGGCAGGTGTGTCTCGCTGAGAAGTGACCCATCGAACTGCGGCGTCTGCGGTCATGGCTGCAGCGCTTCCACCCCGTACTGCGTCAATGGCGTCTGCTCGCCATGTCCCTCAGGCGAAAGCCTGTGCAGCGGAACGTGTGTCAGTCTTGCCAGTGATACGAGCAACTGCGGCGCCTGCAGCCACAACTACGGGCCAGGAAACTGGACGTGCTACAATGGAACGTGCGTCTGCTCGGCCTACAACACGGTATGCGGCACAACCTGCACCTATCTGGGCTCGGATATGAACAACTGCGGCGGCTGCGGCGTGGTCTGCTCGAGCACCGCACCCTACTGCATCAACGGGACCTGTTCGCCCTGCGCCGATCCCACGACCACGCTGCGCAGTGGGGTCTGTACCGACACCAGCGGCGACGCGAACAACTGCGGCGGCTGTGGAATCACCTGTACCGGCGCCACCCCGTACTGCGCCAGCAGCGCCTGCTCAGAGTGCCCGGCGGACCAGGTTAACTGCAACGGGTACTGCGCCGACCTGAACTTTGACAACCTGAACTGCGGCGCATGCGGCTTCCAGTGTCCGGACCTTACATCCTGCTCGTTCGGAGTATGCTACGCGCCGGGGCCGCTGGAGTAGAGCCGACCTGACCTGAGCCAGTCTTCGGCCGCCACATCCTGCTCGGGCGGAGTGTACTACCTCCCCTACTAACTGGTACTCATAGAGAGCCGGTGGAGCTACCGGTGACCTTCTGCGCCGCGGTTTCCGTGGCGCAGCGGGCGCCGGGGCGCACTGGATCTTGCGACCAGTATCTTCCAATAGGTTGAGCTTCCCGACAGGGTCCGGCATTGAGACGATGATGAGCTTCCCGTTGAGCTGCTGCGGCGCCAGGGGATGATGTGCGAACAACTAGGTGTGGGTGAGACCGGTCGCTGGCCACCTGGCTTCAACGACGATCGGGATTCCCACCCTGGGGCCGAGGCGCCATGAACATTCTCATTTCGCTTGCGATTCTGATCCCGTGCCTCCTTGTGGCGCTGGGATGCTGGCTCGGCTACCAGATCTTGCTGCAGAATGGCCGGCTCTTGCTGCGGCTCGAAGCCGTGGAAGCGGAGATCCAGCGGTTCGCTTCAACGCCGCCGCCTGACGCCGCGCCACCCCGTCCTGCAGGACTTCCTGTCGAATCCCTGGCCCCTGACTTCAGGCTGCCGGATCGTACCGGACGCCCCACGGATCTGTCGATCTTCCAGGGACGGCGCGTCCTGCTAATCTTCTTTAATATCCACTGCGGTTTCTGTCTTCGAATGGCGCCTGCGCTAAAGAGTATGACGTCAGAAGAGAGTGGAAGGCGGCCCGTCGTGGTGATTATTGCGACGGGAGACCCGGCTGAGAATGTCGAATTCTTCCGGACTAACGGAATCGAGTGCCCGATTCTGTTCCAGAAGGAGATGGAAGTCGCCTCTCTTTTCGGGGCGCAGGGGACGCCGATGGGATACCTGATTGACGAACAGGGACGGATTGCCAGCGAATTGGCCGCGGGTGAGACTGCTCTGCTCGCCCTAGTGGGAGTCTCCGCGCCACAGGATTCCGGAGCCGTTCCTGCACGGTACGCGCCGCAAAACGGAACTGGGAACGGGCGCCACCATCCTGTTGGAATAGGTAACAAATCTATTGCGGACAGCCAGATCAACCGCAGCGGTCTGACGGCGGGGACGACTGCGCCATCATTTTGGCTGCCCCGCGTTGGCCCCGACGACAGCGCCCTCGCGGAAACCCTCTCGCTTGAGTCGTTCCGTGGACAGCGTTTATTGCTCATCTTCTCGGATCCAAACTGCGGCCCGTGCCGCGAGCTCGCCGTGAAGCTGGAGCAGCAATGGCGCGAGAATGCCTCAGCGCAGATCCTGATGATCAGCCGCGGCGATCCGGCGGTGAATGGGGAGAAGATCGCGGAGCAGCAGCTTACGTTTCCGGTCGTGCTGCAGCGGCAGTGGGAGATCTCGAAGCTCTACGGCATGTTCGCAACATCGATAGCGTTTCTTATTGACGAGCACGGGGTCATTATTAGAGACGTTGCGGTGGGCGTGGATCCGTTCCTGCAGTTGTTCGCAGGCGCCGAGACGGCCGCGGTTCAATTGACGCCGGCATGATGGCGCCAACGATGACTCCAACGGTTACGATCCCACGACAGTCGGGTACGCGAAACCGCGAGGAATCTGCGCCAGGAAACACAAAGCTGGATCTCCGTAGCGGACGACATGGCGATAGACTTTCCGTCTTCAGCAAGGAGGGCGGGGTAGGATGGAGCGCTCGGCGCAGGCGCAAGGACCCGCTGCGGCGTGTACCGAGATCAAGGAACACGGGTAGATAGCTGTCGTGGAATGCGGCGATTGACACGCCGGTTCCCAGCGAGGACATGATGAGGAATAATGCAGCGCGAACGCCAGGCGTCAAGGACCAGGCAAAACAATTGGTGGAGCAGCTCCCGGAGGATTCTTCCTGGGACGATCTGATGTACCAGGTCTACGTCAGGCAAGCGATTGAATGCGGCCTTGACGATAGTGAGAACGGGCGCACCACGAGTGTCGAGGAAATCCGCGCTCGGTTTAAGCGTCCGGCGTGAAGGTTACCTGGACGGACTCCGCTCGCGGTCACCTCCAGGCGATTCATGACTATGTCACGCAGAACGCTTCAACATATGCGCAAAGAATGGTCGACCGCCTTGTAGCTCGATCAGAACAGATTGGAGATTTCCCTCTCTCCGGCAGTGTAGTTCCAGAGTATGATACATTACCGATGCGACAAGTCACTGAGGGCATATATCGTATTACATATTAAACCAAACCCCACTAGTGCAGGATCAGCGTAAATCATCCGGCATTTGTCGCTGGCCCCCTAACCCCCAAGAATGGGGGCGACAACTGCCGGTATACTTGCGCCCGCGGTGCACTAGATTGATGACCTTGCCGTCATTCACATCGCGAGACAGGTTCTCTCGTCACCGTAGCGCTGGTACGTATTGAGCCAGTTCCCGATGCCACGAGCGCCTGGACTTCCGCACCGAAGCGTCCAGGAATCCCTTCAATAGCCAGTCCGATGGGCTGGCTCCTCGCGACTTCTTAATCCCCTCGTACCCGGAAAGTTGATAAAACCTCGCCAAAGATGGCATGATGGCGTGCGTAACAGCCGATCAGACGGAGGACCAAGGACCGAGGACGAAGGACGGAGGACGGGGGAAAGGGCCTCCGTGCCTCGTGCCTCGCGCCTGTTATTAACGGAGCGAATTGATGACTGATGCAGCCAATAGAGTGGTCAGGCGTGGGATCACAGCCGCCCTTCTGATGCTTCCCGGTTTGATGTCAGCCTGCGCGGCGCCGGCAGCCGATGTCGTGACAAACCCGGCCGCAGCCGCGGCGACGGCGCCGCTGCCAACGTTTGGAAAGCCGCCGGCGCTTCCCGGCGTGGTCGTTCTCTTTTCCGGGAAAGAGGATGAGATTGCGCAGAACTGGCTCCAGCAAGGGACCGATCGACCGGCCAACTGGCCGTTCGCCGATGGCGCGATGACGGCCACCGGCACGGATATTGTGACCAAGCAACAGTTTACCGACTTCCAGCTTCACGTGGAATTTCGCATCCCCTATATGCCCAACGCGCACGGGCAGGCCCGGGGAAATAGCGGTGTCTATCTCCAGGGACGCTATGAGATCCAGGTGCTCGACTCCTACGGAATCAAGAGTCCGGGGAGCGGTGATTGCGGCGCTGTTTACAACCAGTCCGCGCCGCTGATCAACGCCTGTAAGCCGCCGCTGGAGTGGCAGGCTTACGACATCATCTTTCGTGCGCCGCGCTTCGACCCGGAAACCCACAAACAAACGGAGCCGCCGCGGGTCTCGGTTTATCAAAATGGCATCGCTGTCCAGAACAATACAATCATACAGGGCCGCACCGTCGCCTCGATGGACACCGATCCCAGCCAGCCCGGTCCTCTCATGCTGCAGTACCATGGCAACCCGGTCTCGTACCGCAACGTCTGGATCCTCCCGCTGCCGCTTCATGGAGCGGAGCATTACTGAGGATGGAGGGTATGAGGGGGTGAGTGTGTGAGTGTGTGGGTGTGTGAGGGGGTGAGTGTGTGGGTGTGTGGGTGTGTGAGAGGGTGAGATCGGGGGCGCGAGGTACGGCTTACCTTCCGGCTCCGGGAAGGGATCGGGGGATAGGTCCGGGGCGCGGGGGCAGCCGGCAAAGGAGATTGGCGGCACGCCGGAGTATTGAAATAGCATGACGAATACAGAGATGAAGATAGGGTTTGTGGGACTCGGATTGATGGGGATGGGAATGGCGCGGAACGTGGCCCGCGCCGGCTTCCATCTGACGGTTTTCAACCGGACTCGGGCGAAGGCGGAGGCGCTGTCGGGCGAGACGGGATGCGAGATCGCCGGGAGCCCGGCGGAGGCGGCTGCCTCGTCCATTATCGTGATTACGATGGTGTCGGATGTTCCCGACGTGGAACAGGTTTACCTCGGACCGGGTGGAATTATGGAATCCGCGCGAACGGGGCTGACCTGCGCCGACATGGGGACAGTGGGCGCGGCGTGCGCCCGGAAGATTGCGGCGGCTCTCACGGCCAAAGGCGCAGACTTTGTGGACGCCCCGGTTTCCGGTGGGTCCTGGGGCGCCGAACAGGGAACGCTTTCCATCATGGCGGGCGGATCAGAGAGCGCGTTCGAAGCCTGTCGGCCTGTCTTCGATGTCATGGGAAAGAAGATCGTCCACTGCGGCCCGGTTGGAATGGGGCAAACAACCAAGCTGGTGAACCAGGTTGTGGGCGCTCTGAATCTGGAGGCCGTGTGTGAAGGGATCCTGTTTGCTAACACCGCAGGCGCCGATCTGAATAGAGTGATCGAGGCAGTGGGCGCCGGCGCGTCCGGATCGTGGCAATGGGCAAACCTGGCGCCGCGCATTGTAGCCGGCGATTTTGCGCCCGGTTTCAAAGTTGAGCATATGATCAAGGACCTCCGGTTGGCGCTGGAGGCCGCCGAGAGTATGGGCATCCGATTGCCCGGCGTGAGTCTTGTATTGGAACACCTCCGCCGGGTTCAGGCGAATGGTGGAGGGGAATTGGGAACGCAGGCGCTGATTCAGGCTCTAGCGGTGCAATAGAACCAACTTTTATTCATCACCTGCATCTTTGCACAACTTCGGAGGATAGGCTTCCCCTATGACGGAACGACAGATGAACGTTGCGATTGTCGGTTGTGGTAACATCGCCGGAGGCTACGCTGAGACGCTCCGTCCTCACCCGCAGATCAAATTGCTGGGCGCAACCGATGTAATTCCCGGACGCGCGGCGGAGTTTACCGCTAAGTACGGCGGCCGGGCATACGCCTCACTCGATGATCTTCTGGCTGATCCTGCGGTCGACGTGGTGGTGAATCTAACGATTCATACAGAACATCCCGCGGTGATTACGCGGTGCCTGGAGGCTGGCAAGCACGTTCACAGCGAGAAACCGCTGGCAATGACCTATGAGGAAGCCCGGCGTGTTGTGGAGCTGGCCCATCAGAAGGGCTTGCGCCTTAGCTGTTCGCCCATCACCTTTATGGGCGAAGCGCAGCAAACGGCATGGAAGGTGATTCGCGACGGAAAGCTGGGACCGGTTCGGGTGTCATTCGCCGAGGTAAACTGGGGCCGGATTGAAGCCTGGCACCCGGCGCCGGGGCCGTTCTATGAAGTGGGAGCGCTCTTCGACGTGGGGGTCTATCCCCTCACCCTGCTGACCACAATCTTTGGCCCGGCCCGACGAGCGACCGCCTTCGGAAAAGTACTCTTCCCCGACCGTGTCACCCGTGAGGGCGTACCGTTCCATATCGAGACGCCCGACCTGGTAATCGCGGCAATCGGATTTGAAAACGGCATGGTCGTGCGGCTCACCACGGACTTCTACGTAGGGCATCACACGAAGCAGACCGGGATTGAGTTCCATGGGGACAAGGGCTCAGTCTATCTCTCCAGTTGGCAGTCATTCGACGCCGCGGTGGAGTTTGCCGAGTTTGGCAAATCTTATGAACCGGTTCCCTACGTAAAGACCCCCTACGAGGGGACGGAATGGGCGCGGGCGCTCGTCGAGATGGCCGATGCAATCGCGGAGAACCGGCCTCAGCGAGCAACCGGTGAACAGGCCGCCCACGTCGTAGAGATCCTGTGTGCGATCCAGCAGGCGTACCGCGATGAGCGGCCGGTCGGGATCGTCTCCAACTTCACGCCGCCCGCGCCGATGGAGTGGGCGTAAACGCGGACGGAGGACGGAGGACCGGGGACGGAGGACCGGGGACGGAGGACGGAGGACGGAGGACGAAGGACCGAGGACGAAGGACGGAGGACGAAGGAGCACGCGTTTTACCTTCCACACTGGCTCAGATCATATCAAACAATATTTTGATATAATGATCGGGGCTCTGGTGGAGGGTGAAAGATTGTGAACCTGATAAGTGAGATCGAGGCGAAGTCGGTACTGACTCAGCAGCCGAAGTACAGCAGTATTCCGTACGACTTCAGCATCAATCCGTACCGCGGCTGCATGTTCGGCTGCTCCTATTGCTATGCGAGCAAGTTTGTCCACGACGACGCGAGCAAGAAGGCGGAGTGGGGCCGCTGGGTGGAGGTTAAGAAGAACGCGGTGGATGCGCTGCAGCGGGAGAGTCAGAAGGTTTTTGGCAAGACCATCTTCTTCTCCTCGGCGACGGACCCCTACCAGCCGATAGAGCGTAAGTTGGAACTGACCCGGTCGCTGCTTCAGGTATTGCTCTTCGCCTTCCCGAAGCGATTACACATCCAGACCCGATCTCCGCTGGTAATCCGGGATATCGATCTCTTCCTGAAGTTTGGCGCCAGCCTGGACGTTGGCATCTCGATTCCCACCGACAGCGACGCCGTTCGAAAAGTATTCGAGCCGCGAGCGCCATCCATTTCACGTCGATTTGCGGCGGCCCGCCGGCTCAAGGACGCCGGCATCCGTACAACGGCGAGTGTCGCGCCTCTGCTGCCGTGCACGCCGGATCGGCTGGCGAAGCTCGTGGCGCCCTGTTTCAACCGCGCCTGGGTGGACGGAATCAACTTCTATGAGAAGGAGAAACCGCTGCTCGACCTCTACGCGCAACATGGTTGGGAGGAATATCTACGCCCGGCGCATAAAGAGAACGTCAGACGTGCATTGGCCGCCGCGATGGGCGCAGGCGATGGCTAGACTGCACGAGTCGCGCAGCCCAAACTCGCGCACACAAGTATCATCGTCGCTTTTACTGGCGCCAACCGGAGATTATTTATGAAGAAATGGTTCAGTACTGTCTGTCTGCTGCTCACCGCCGGTCTTCTGACCCCATTCGTCCCCCGGGCCCGAGCGGCGGACGCTCCTCAAACGGAGGAACTGCCGGCGCCCGCCTCAGTCGAACCGATGACCCCCTACCTGGACGTTACACTGGACTATTCAGCCGCGCCTGACATGAAAGCGTGGGCTGAGAACGCGGTTAAAGTCGTTCAGGGATGGTATCCCAAGATAGCGCTGCTGCTCCCAAGCCCGGGTTACACGCCGCCCACGCATGTCACCATCATCCTCCGCAAAGATATCAATGTTCCAGCCGAAACCGGCGGGGGCCAGATGAGCCTTTCCGTATCGTGGTTTAAGGCGCATCCGGATGACGTGGGTGCGCTGGTTCACGAAAGCGTCCACGTGGTTCAGAGTTATCACTCACGAGGCAACCCTGGGTGGCTGGTGGAGGGAATTGCGGATTACATTCGATGGCAGTTGTATGAGCCGGTTCCGCTGCCGGGTCCTCTGAATCCAGATCGGGTAACCTATCACGACGCCTACCGGACCACCGCGGCGTTCTTAGCCTTTGTGACAGATACGCACGGCGTAGACGTGGTGACGCCGCTGAACGCCGCAATGCGAGAAGGCCGGTACAAAGAATCGCTCTGGAAAGACCTCACCGGAGAGACCCTCCCGCAGCTTGGCGCCGATTGGATAGCCGCGCTTCGAGCGAGACCGAAAACAGTGCGAAAACCGGGCGGCTAAAATGGGAAAAGCGATACCGCAGTGGGCAGCGCGGCCTTCGTGAAAGGGGAGTTACGAGCGTGAGATACTGGCTATCTTTCGACCTGGGGCTGAGTGGGAACTATGAAGGCCTCTATGAATGGCTGGACAACAAGCAGGCAAAGGAGTGTGGAGATAGTGTGGCAACGTTCACCACGGATCTGTCACCCCAAAAGATCAAGCAGGAGCTCAAAAAGCTAACGGCGGGGCAAACCCGGGCGCGGTTTTATATCATATTTAGACTTGATGGAAAGCTGCACGGAGAGTTCATCCTGGGTGGGAGGAAGCGCGCGCCATGGTCTGGCTACGCCGTTGTAGACACCTCCGACGTAGAGGAAGCGTGAAGGCACTCGGAGCGGACGCCGGCTTTATGATTGCGCTGTACGACGATCGAGACGGTCATCACAGGAAAGCGAAGGACGACTTCGTCAAGTATTTAGACATCCCGTCGTTCAGGCTGCTGCTTCCCTGGCCAATTCTGTACGAGTCGATGCGAACGAGGATGGTTCGCAACCGGCCTGGGATAGTGGCATTTGATCGAGACCGCAGGACTCTCGTAAGCAGAGGTCAACTCGTGATGTTGGACGACCAGCCCTATCGGGAAGACGCGTTGGAAGGCTGCTTCAATGAGGCTGCCCGGCCGCAGGCGAGTTATCGACCATTGAGCCTGGTTGACCGCGTCATCCGCGGCATGCTCTCAGATAAAAACCTACGGATAGAATACTTCCTGACGTACAACGCGAAGGACTTCGCGGACGTATGCCAGAAACGCAGCATCAATCTCGTCTGATGCGGGAGTTTCTCGTTTAACTTCGGTTGAGAGAGGCCAAAGGGGGGCACGTCGGGCAAGATACCGGAGCTTCACTTGACGTTCCGGCGCGATATCAATGTTCACATCCAGGGCAATCGGGCATGTGCGTGGAATTGGGTGTTGAGGGCTGTAACGACTTCTTCCAGCCTCTTCCGTCCCTCTTCCGGCATGGGGATCAGGGCCGTCAAGTGATGGCGGTTCTTCCAGGAATCCCAGGTCTCGAGCCGCCGTGCGCGGCGGCCGGACCTGTTGTGAACGGTTTCGCCCCAGACGAGGAGCCGGCGCTCAAGCTCGCGAGCCGCTTCGTTCGGCGTCCGGGCGAAGGTCCACGCGATTCTATCGGTCTGGCACTCTCCGCGCACGTTGACGATCTCGAGAAGACGTTTGGCGCCCGGGCGAATCCCCTGGAGCTGCCACTCCGCTTTTTCGCCGGCGGTGGCGAGGAGCGCCGGCCAGAGATCCCGGTGGACATAGGTGGTTTTGGCAGATACCAACCTCAAGGCGGCGACATCCGGATGCTCTCGTAATCGGCCCACGATTTCCGCGATGGCGCCAGATTGGGAATGCGTCCGCCAGGATCCGCGCACGGGTCCACCAACGACTATGCCGGCGACGCTCGGCAGCCGCGAATCGATCTCGAGCAGCAGCCCCCAGGATTGCAGCGCCGCCATGACATCCGTAAGCCTGCTTTCAATAGACTGCATTCACTCTTTCTTTAGCTCACGCGGGCATTCATGGCTCTTGCCATGTAGGGGCCAGGCGCTCCGGGCTCAAATCTGGCGGAGGCGATCGGTGAATCCTGATCCAGGATGGTCTAGGATTTCCCGTCAACGCTGCACGTTAATCATCGGCCGGTCGGTCGTAAGCATGAAACCGGCTCCATCCGATGGATTAGGGTCGGCTGTTGGTTAGATGGACAACTCGAGTCCGAGCGATGGCCCGATCAAGCGTAGTCGCAAAGGCGAAAGAATTCGACGGAACTGAACGAACCTCGCGGTCGTCTCGCGAATCTGCTTCTCCCAGGATGATCGGCGCCTTGCCGGCTGTTCGTCGACTCGCCGCTAAAAATGCCGCGCCAGGCAGAGGATTTCGCGCCCGATCCGCTCACGTACCGCGGAGGATCTCATCGTGTCAGCGCCGCAGTCCACTCAAATACGGCCGGCCGTCCAAACGGCCGATGGAATAACCGAACAGGCGGCCATTCAAAAGCGTTACCACGACGCTCTTGGGGCCCTGGTATCAAAACTCAAGCAGGATCAGCAGATACTGGCGGCGATTCTCTGCGGCAGCCTCTCTTACGACGAAGTCTGGATCAAGTCAGACATCGATCTGCTCCTGATCGCGCGGGAGGGCAAATACCCGGTCCGCAGCTACTGCCTTGTGGAAGATGATATCAATATCCACGCGCTGATCTACACACGGAGCAAATTCAAGCAATCGCTGGAGGGTTCGCTCCAAAGCTCCTTTTTTCACTCCTTTTTCTCTCGCAGCACACTCCTCTTCACACAAGATGAGACGCTCAAAGATTATTATGACGATGTCCGGCGCGTAGGATCGCGGGATCGTGATCTGCAGCTACTGAGCGAGAGCGGCGGCGCGATCGCGACCCTCGCCAAAGCCGAAAAGTGGCTCTATATCAAGAAGGACGCGGTCTACAGCTTTCTCTGGATCATGCACACCGTCGGCTGCCTCGCTTCGATGGAAGTGGCGCTGCATGGCGAGGTGGCCGGCCGGGAGGTGATCCAGCAGGCGCTGAAGCTGAACCCTTCCTTCTTCAACGCGGTTTACACAGACCTGGCCCAGCAAGAGAAGAACGAAACTTCGCTGCGGAACGCCCTCGACCTGATCAATCAGTACCTGGACGAACGAACGCCGATCCTTTTTAAGCCGATCCTGGAATTTCTTTCGGCCGCCGGCGGCAGCCGATCGACTACAGAACTGGACGATTATTTTGGCAAGCAGGTTCAGTCTGAAAGCCTGGCGATCGCGTATGAATGGCTGGCGGAAAAAGGGATCATCCGAAAGATCCCGGCCCCTCTTCGCCTTACCGAGAAAAGCCGCGTCCAGGTCAATGAAGCGGCCTATTATTACGACGGAGATGACCATTGAGAACCACGATTTCGGTGAAGGGCGCACGCGAACATAACCTGCGCGGCGTGGATATTGAGATTCCCCGGGACCGGCTCGTCATCGTCACCGGGTTGAGCGGTTCCGGGAAATCTTCTCTCGCGTTCGACACGATTTATGCCGAGGGTCAGCGGCGGTTTCTGGAATCCCTTTCCGCATGGTCCAAGCGATTCGTGTCGCAGCTTAAGAAGCCGGCCGTCGATTTCGTCTACGGGCTCTCACCCGTGATCTCCATCGAGCAGAAGACCGGGAGCAAGAACCCCCGATCCACCATCGGCACGATGACCGATATTTACGACTATCTCCGCCTGTTATTCGCCACGAATGGCGCGGCCCACTGCCTCTACTGCCAGCGTGAGGTTCCGATCAGGAGCGCGGAACAGATGACGGAGCGCCTTCTTTCGCTGCCGGATGGCGCCGAGGTGGAGATTTGCGCGCCTGTCTTTAAGATTTATGGAGAGGATTACGCCTACCTCTTCGGGGAAGTCCGTTCAAGGGGATACCGGCGCCTGAGGGTGAACGAAGCCGTTTACGACCTGAGTGAAGAACTTGAACTCGATGACGATCTGACGTATGACATGGAGGTCATCGTGGACCGGTTCGTGATCAAGAAGGGAATCGACAAGCAGCTCCTGGTTTCGATTACCAATGGACTTCGGGAGGGCGAAGGTTTTCTGAGATTGCGCATTCTCAGCGGCGACGAGGGCTCGGTAACCGCCAGGGCCTTTTACAGTGGTTTCGCCTGCCCCGAGCACCATGTTACGATGGGAGAGCTGCATCCCTATTACTTTGCCTTCAATGAGCCGGACAGCGCGTGCCCCACCTGTTCCGGGCTTGGCACTTATCTGAAGGTGCATCCGGACCTGCTGGTTCCGGACAAGAGCCGGAGCATTTTGGGCGAGG
>DASRZA010000443.1:0-3870 GCA_035686845.1 Armatimonadota bacterium
ACGCTATGACCAGGTAGGTCCCGCACAGCGCCAACCTGCGCCCGAAGGACGGCCGGCGGAAGCTTCACTACATGAGCTCTTCGAAGCCCGGATGACATTTTCGCCCGGGTATGCCATAATCCTGTGGCAGGAGGAGAGCCATGAACAGATGTCGTATGAAAAACTTCCACGTGCCATTGCCGGAAAACCTTTACGAGAAGCTTCAGTCAGAGGCTGGACGGGTGCATGAGCCAGCGACGGTGGTTGCCAGGCAGGCGATTGAAAACTGGATTGAGCAGCGGAAGACGACGGCGCTGCACGAAAGCATTGCCGCCTACGCTGCGGAACATGGCGGCACAGCGGTCGACCTGAACCCCGATATGGAAGCCGCAACGATTGAGAGCTGGATAGCCGCCGAGGAAGGCCAATGACACGCGGCGATCTATTCTTCGCTGACCTGGCCCCCCGATCCGGATCCGAGCAGCGGGGAAGACGTCCGGTCATCATCGTTTCCCACGACGGCTTCAACCAGGCTCCCAACTGGCGATCGGTCATCGTGGTTCCCGTCTCAACCTCACGGGCCCAGGCGACACGCGGCCCGACCGCCGTGCTCCTCGCACCGGGAACGGGGGGACTGCCGCAGCAGAGCGTTGCCCTCTGCCACCAGGTTACAACGCTGGACCGGTCCAAACTCACGCAGCGCCTAGGCTCTCTGGGCCCGGCGGGGTTGTCGGCGGTTGAGGATGGTCTGCGGGCCGCAATGAATCTGTAAGAGTCACGGCTGCGGCCGTCCGCCTTACGCCGAGATATCCGCGGTCGCGGTCTTGCGCTTGGAGGCCAGGCGCGCCTCGATGAGGACGGATATGTGGAAGGCGCGCCGGAGCTAATCGTGGAGGTGGCTGCGAGCAGCGTACGCCTCGACCTCGGCGCAAAGAAGAGCGCTTACCTTCACAACGGTGTGCGGGAGTACGTCGTCTGGCGTGTGCTGGACGGAGAGATTGACTGGCTCTGCCTGCGCGATGGGCGATATGAGCGGCTTCCACCGGACGAAGACGGAATCCACCGGAGTGAGGTCTTTCCCGGACTCTGGCTGGACCCGGCTGCGCTGGTCCACGGTGATCTGCTCCGCGTCCACGAGACGCTCGCCCAAGGCCTGGAATCCCCCGAGCACCTGGCATTCGTCGAGCGAATCACGGCTGCAAGAAACGTCTGATGGCGGAAAGACGATGGGCGGCTATCGGTCCCCTACCCGTTTCGGCCCGCCTTCTCGATAACGAACCAGGTTGCACTCTTCGGCGGCATCGTGATGGGGATCGTGACGCGATACTGACGATCCAGTTTATATCGTCGAGCCCGGCCGTCTCGTTCCCGGATTGACGCTACGTCGGTGATTCCCGTGTAATAGAGTGGGAGAGTGAACTTCTGCCTTTTCTCCTGGTCCGAGGGGTTGTAGACCATCGCCAGGCCGCACTCTTTGAGGCCCGGATTGGCGTGCAGCATACAATCCAGGTCCACGCCATCCGGCCGTCGGACGTGAATGATGTCGGAGTCGAGGATCGCCCGGTGCGCCTTGTAAAACTTCACCCACTGTTCAACCAGGTTCTCGGTTGTGTCTGAATCAAACAACCGGGGACCACGATAGCACGCCTGCACGCCGGAGCCGAAGTTCTGGGCGAGGTGCGCGCCATAGGCTTCCAGGTGTTCCGAAAGCGGCTCAAGAGTTGCTGCCGCCCCGCCGACATGGTACTGCACCAGCGGCACAAACATCCAGCCCATACTCGGCGCTTTCTCCCACGTGCCATCGTAAATATTCTGGCGTCCGAGGATTATCTGTTGGTCGCGGGGAAGGCTCCAGTTGTCCTCGCGATAACCCATTGCCGTCTTGTTCGAGCCTGCAAGAAAGTAATAGTCGGGCACGTTCAAATAAATGTCCCTTGCGCGACACCATTGATAAAAGCCGGTGATCGTCTTCCACTGCGCCCATTGCGAATCGGCCGCGCCCCGGTGATGCGCGTGCGTGGTGGAAGCGCAAACATCGCCGGGATAAGATCCATCGTTCTCCACGGCGTCGAGCCCGGTGACCTCGATAAAATGGCGCAGCCGGCTGAAATATTGGTCCGACCACGCGCTCGCCAGGCACGGCGCTGTGCCAAAGATGGCCCCGGGCCTGTTGGTTGCGGGATCAATGACCTGGTATTTGGGGTCCACCTCCCGGCTTGAAGTGAGCGTATATCCCCCGATTTCGATGCCCTTGCTGTGGGCGTAATCGACATCGGCCTTCACCCGCGCCAGGTAAGCCGGGTCCTCGCTCTCCATGTTGAAGCCGCTGCCAAAGCTCAGGATGATCATCTCGAAGCCAACGCGAGCGCACTGGTCCACCGCGCGCCGGATTGACGCCGAATCCGAGGTCGTCAGGTGCATCAGAATCGGGTTCTCGGTGATCCAGGGCGCCACCACACGCTGCATTCGCCGGAGCGCCAGTCCCTGCCGTTCCCGGTCGTCGCTGTCGTAGAGCAGCTCGAACGTGCGAAACGTGTCGAACGACGCGCCCGGCGGAATGCGCTGGTCAGGTCCAATAGGCGGCCGGCTGGTGAGCAGGTAGGGTCCTTTTCGCGAGTAGGTGACCTGCGAAGTATACTGTGGGTCCGGTTCCCAACGAGTGGTATGATCCGAGGTGTAAACCGTTCCGCCGCCGAACGCGTAATCGCTCTGCAGGTGAATCCAGGGCTTCCAAACCTGGCTTTCCTCTACCGAACTTTCCGCTTCCACGACGGCCAGCATCTCATTCGTAAAGCTGGTGAGCGTGATTTCGTGATCGGAGCCGTTCCTGACGGTCAGCCACTTACAAAGCGCGGGAAGGCCCTCGTACATCTCATAATTCACGTCCACTGAAACGCCGTGATAACGAGCCGGAGCTGCAGGAGCCGCGAAGTGGAGGGTGAGCCGCAGCCCTTTCGGCGGCCAGGGCAGATCCTCGCGATATCGCTTCGGCGGCCAGGCAAACCGGGCGGTCGTCGCTCCGGTATCGTAACCGGTGAACTGAAATGCGCCCGGATCGCTCGTCATCGAATCGAGCCATTCCGGGAGCAGATAGCCGTACTCCTTCTGCCCGTTCAGGCCGCCAACGTCAAATAGCTGTCCATCAAGGGTAATCGTCGCTTCGGGTTTGACGCCGCGGACCATTTCTGAACCGGTGGTGAGGTTCCGCAAGCTGACGGTCGCGGCGTTAGGCGCTATCCGGAACGTCCGGCTCATCAGACCATTCGAGAGGATGATCTCCCTGCCGCCTCCGCCGTGCGCCAACGTGACCGGAGTATGAACCGGCGTAACCAGCCAGTCCGCCGGCGCCGTCTCGGCCGAGCTGGCGCGCGGCGCCGTCGCTGCGAGAGCCATAATCAACACCCCGATCTTCCAGTGACGGCTCACAGCAGACGATCCGCGGCGCCGAGGCTGACGTCAGATGGGGACAAGATTGTAATGGGCACATTGGAACACGGGGCTGGCGGAAATCGCAGCATGAGCGGGAGTTCTCCTACGATACGAGAATGGAAAAGCTAAGCTCATACCTTGTTAAACGTCCGGCCGCGAATTCCTCCAGAGTATCCGGTCGTCACCGGGCAGCGCCAAACACGATATCACCGCGGGAGTTCGGCAGCACCACGTGCGACACATGGCCGCCTGGCTCTGACTCGTTCTCAATTGGCACGCCACTATCATCAATCCGGTCGGGGCCCACACTGTAGAGCAGGTAACTCTTGCCCATCAAGCGATAGCGAAGCTTCCCGTCAGGGGCGAACGGATCCGCGGGGAGATGGTCAAGATATCCGCCGTGCGCGCCGGATTCCGTCAGTGCACTGAGATCGGCGGGATACGCGCGTTGCTCCAGCCGGT
>DASRZA010000444.1:0-17074 GCA_035686845.1 Armatimonadota bacterium
CCTGTTCATCCTGAAGGACATCCCGCGAAAGCCTCAGCCGGGGATGAAGATGATGAAATCGCTCCGCGAGCTGCCGGACGATTTCTGGCGGTATGCTGCAGCGGTCGGCGTATTCGGGCTGGGCAACTTCGCGCATACACTGCTGGTGCTGCGCGTAATCCTCTGGCTGACTCCCCGTTACGGCACGGCGCACGCGGGGCAGATCGGCATAGGGTTTTATATACTGCACAACATCGTCTATACTGCGGCGTCTTATCCCGCCGGCGCTCTGGGCGATCGGATCAACAAGAAACTCTTCCTGGCGATCGGATACGCGCTCTTTGGCGTCATGTGTATCGGATTCATGGTGTTTGGACATAGCCTGCCGGCTCTCGCTTTTCTCTTTGTGCTGGCAGGGAGTTATATCGCCATCGTGGATTCGATGGAGCGCGCCCTTGCCGCTGACCTGCTTCCCCTGGAGCGCCGCGGGACCGGCTATGGGGCGCTCGCTACCGTTAATTCGGTCGGCGACCTGGTTTCCAGTATCGCCGTGGGAATGCTCTGGACTTACGTTTCGAGCGCCGCGGGTTTCTTCTATGGCGCTGTTCTTACGCTTCTGGGCGCGGTGGCGCTCTTCACGATTCGCAAATAAACTGTTATCATTCGGAATCAAGGAGGAAGGGAGTGCTTTACCGTTCACTCGTAGTGGGGCTCGGAGGATTCTTTGGCGCAAATGCCCGGTATCTCATCGGCGGCTGGGTTCAGCAGAAATGGGGGGCATCGTTTCCCTATGGCACATTCTTTATCAATGTCAGCGGCTCATTCATTCTTGCGTTTTTCGCAACGCTTGCTCTCCGGTTCGGATGGGCCGAATCATGGCGGCTTTTTTTCGCGGTCGGGTTCGTGGGGGCCTACACCACGTTCTCGACCTTTGAATACGAGTCGATCCAGCTTGTTGCGACAGGAGGCCGGTGGGGGATCACAGCGATAAATCTGATCGGGAGTGTCGTAGTTGGATTCGCCGCGGCTTACCTCGGTATAGTTGCTGCGCGGTTGCTCATGCGCGCACAGACATAGCGGATTGAGAGGAGCATTCTAGTGAAAATCGAAGGGCCAGCGAAATTGGTGCGGATTTATGTTGGCGAGGCGGATCAGTGGCATGGGCAGGCGCTTGCCACAGCCATTGTCGAACGGGCGCGGAAAGAGGGATTGGCGGGCGCGACCGTGACACGCGGCGTCGAAGGGTTCGGCGCTAAAAGCCGCATTCACACCGCCTCGATTCTTCGCCTGTCGGAGGATCTTCCGGTAAAGGTGGAGATTGTGGATCAGGCGGAGAATATAGCGCGCTTTCTGCCTCTTCTGGACGAGATGGTGGGCGAAGGGTTGATCACGATTCAGGACTGCGAGATTGTGAAATACGTACACGGCCCCGCCCCCGAGAAGTAACGAGCCTGGATAGGTGTTACAGCGCTGGTACGTCAGGGCGTAGGTTCACGGGCAGCCCCCCGGCCCCCAATAACGGTGGAGAATTATGCGCCCCAACCCCTCTAAAGTGGGGGCGGCGACTGCCGGCTTATTTGCGCCGGAGTACATAAGCGGTCCGGCTTCTCAGACGTACTGCCCTTCGCTCACGGACCAGCCGCCATCCACGGTTAATACCTGGCCGGTCACGAAGCGAGACGCGTCTGAAAGGAAATAGATAGCGGCCGCATCCAGGTCTTCCGGCTTGCCGATGCGCCCGCCATCTAAGGGCTGTTTCGTATGAACGAATTCCAGAATGGCCGGATCCCCGGCGGCCCGGCGCGCCATCGGGGTGTCTACAAGCCCGGGCGCGATGACGTTGAACCGGATATTATAGGGCGCGTAATAGGAGGCGGATGCCCGGGTGAGTCCGATCACCGCGGCCTTGGCGGCCGCGTAGGCGTGAGTGCTGAAGTAGTGAGGGGATGGAGACGATCCCAGGACGGAACCGATGTTCAGGACACTTCCGCCCTCCCCGACCGACATCCATCGCTGAACGGCGGCGCGGTTGGAGAGAAAGAGCGAAGTGAGGTTCTCATCGATTGTATACGCCCAGCCCGAATCGGTGATTTCATGCAGGGGCCCGTCTCCCTGGCGCCGGCCGCTCCCGCCGGCCACGTGGTAAAGGCCGTGGAAGCCTCCGAACTGATCGAGAGATTCTCGAATGGCGAGGGGGGCAGTCTCCGGGTCCGCGGCGTCGCCCGTGATGGCACGACCGCGGGGGCCCAGCGCGGCCGCGGCCGCGGCCGCGTTTTCGGGGCTGCGTCCCACCACAACTACGCTGGCGCCGGCCGCAGCGAAAGCGCGCGCCGCCGAGAGGCCAATGCCAGTTGTGCCGCCGACCACTACCAGCGCCTTGTCGCTTAGCTGCGCCAGGTCACGGCGCCGGGTCGTGCGGGTCAAACCCGTCCGCCGGCGCCGGCAAATTCATAGATAGCTGCGGTGCGTCGGGCAACGTCCTGGTCATCGAACTCGCGCACCATCTTTACCCGGCCCACCTCGCCCATTGTCCTTCGCAAATGAGGATCCGCGAGAAGGCGCTCAATTGCGTCGGCGAGCGCCGCGGGATTCTTAACCGGCACCAGCAGCCCGTTCTTTTCGTGTTCGACGGCCTCCCTGCAGCCCGGCACGTCGGTAGTCACAATCGCTTTGCCCATCGCAGCCGCTTCCAACAAAATGCGCGGCGTCCCCTCGCGATACGAGGGCAGCACCACGACCGTCGATTGGGCGATCACGTCATCCATACTGTCCAGGTGGCCGAGCAGGTCAACCACGCCCTCCTGGCGCCACTGCTCGCAGACCTGCTCCGAGATGGAGGTTGGGTTGCCAGGGTCAGGAGCTCCGGCGATCTGGAAAGTCGCCTCAACGCCTCGCGCCTTCAATAGTCGGGCCGCCTCAACGTATTCATAAATCCCTTTTTCGACGATCAACCGGGAGGCGAAGAGAACGACCGGAGCCGGCGGCTCATCCGGCAGTCCCGGTCGTGGACAGAAGCGCTTGAGATCAACCCCGGAGCTCCGGATAAGCACAGTGCGTTCGGGGATAATAAGACCGGCGTCCACAAACACCTGGAGGTCATCGGGGTTTTGAAAAACTACGGTCCTCACGCGCCGCGCCGAAAGCGTGCGGCGATAGAGCCATCGCACCAGCGGTTGAGCAATCGCTGTCTTCCAACCTCCGTCCAAAAAAACGTGTCCCAGTCCGGTGACCGCGTTCACCACGGCACGAGTCCCGCTAAACTTGGCGGCTATCGTACCGTAAAGTACACATTTGATGGTGAAGTGGTGCACGGCCGATGGGCGTTCGCGGCGGTAAATAGCGATAAGGAACAGCATCGCCATTAACTCGCGCAGCGGGTTCATACTCCTGCGATCCAGCCGCATCTCCACCCACCGGAATCCTTCGGCCTGAAAGCGAGGCACGTAAGCGTCCCAGGGCGAGACCATCACCACGTCGATCTTTCTCTCCCTTAAGAACCGAGCGAGAGGCAGCCGGAAATTGTAAAGGTACCATCCTGTATTGGCGACCAGCAGAATCTTAGGCATGTGTGGCTCCAGCTTGCGAGTCTGATGAGCGATGAGAAGTGGAGGTAGGGGGCGGCTGAAACTTCCGCCATCCAAACACTCTATTGAATCCGTTCGTCCTTCTCATACACTTTCCTTCCCAGACTCCCGCGCCGGGGGAGACGCAATGATGGCCGATCAACAAACAGCCTGGGTACAGATGGGCCATTCTGAGCGCGACGAGTCGGTGAGACTCGAAGCGAACAATTAGAACCTCGCCAGACGCTGCTCGGAGCGTATTACTTGACCGCCGCGAGCCACGACTGGAACATCAGAATCATCCAAAGATAATCGCGCCAGTTACGCGCGCCTGAAAGGTGTTCCACCCATTTCTGCCGGATCGGCGCCGGATCAAAGAAGCCCTCGTCACGGAGGCGTCGATCGTCCAGCAGGTCCTCAGCCCAGTGGCGCAGCGGTCCTCGCAGCCAGGCTTCGATCGGAACTCCGAATCCCATTTTAGGACGTTCTATCAACGAAGGGGGAACATAACGGTAAAGAACCTGCCTTAGCAGCCATTTCCCTCCTCCATTTCGAACCAGCATCGCTGCCGGCGCCCGCCACGCAAATTCCGCCACACGATGGTCCAGGAGAGGAACTCGTGCTTCGAGTGAGACTGCCATACTCGCGCGATCCACTTTTGTCAGAATATCGTCGGGCAGGTACTGCGCTAAATCCAGGAACCGCGCCCGGTCGATAAAGCTGCGAGCATTCGTCCGCCGGCCGGGGTCCGTAAACACCGTAACCGGGTCTGACGCGACTCCGGTGAGTGATCCCGGCTCTTTCCAGTATGACATAAGCGCGTGGTAGAGTGCCTCAGAACTCCCGACACGGAGAATTTCGCCGAGTTTATGCAGCTTGTCTCCAGGGCGAGATTTCTTCATGCCCGCGGGCAGGAGCGGGCCAAACAGCCCGAACAGCCGATCCCAATCCCCGGGTCGAATGCAGGTCAGGGCGCTGGCGGCCATTGACCGCACCGGCGCTGGCGCCTGTCCGCATTTCTGCCACAGCCGGCTGCCGAGGAAGTACCGGTCGTACCCCGCGAACAGCTCGTCGCCACCGTCGCCGGAGAGACTGACGGTGACGTGTTCCCGCGCCAGCTGCGAGACGAGAAAAGTCGGAATCTGTGATGAGTCCGCAAACGGCTCATCATAGATCGCCGGAAGTTGAGGTATGACGGCCATCGCCTCGCTGGCGGTGACGTAAAGCTCGGTATGATCTGTTCCCAGATGAGTGGCTACCGCGCTGGCATGGTGCGCTTCGTTGTATCCCTCTTCGTGGAACCCAATCGAAAATGTCTTGACCGGGCGCCCGCTCTGGGCCTGCATAAGCGCTACAACGGTTGAAGAGTCAATCCCGCCGGAAAGAAAAGCGCCGAGTGGGACGTCGGCGTGCATTCGGAGCGCCACCGCGTCGCGCAGCAGCGCGTCGAGCCGCTCAGTCGCCTCCTCGTCGGAGCACGTCAATGGATTGGCGAGACCATGATTCGCGGTCTCGAGGGCGGACCAGTATTCGATTGGCGCCGGTGTGTCAGAGCTTTCGAGTGAAAGCGCGACCCGCGTACCGGGCATGAGCTTATGGATGCCCCTGTAAATGCTGTACGGCGCCGGAATATAGCCATAGCGAAGGAGCAGAGTGAGAGATCCGCGGTCAATTTCACCTCGGAAATCCGGATGCGCTCGCATCGCCTTCAATTCTGATCCAAAGAGGAAAACGTCGCCGCTCCAGCCATAATAGAGCGGCTTGATGCCCATCCGGTCTCGAACCAGGTGGAGGACTCGCTCCTCGCGGTCCCAGAGCGCCAAAGCGAACATCCCGTTGAATCGCCGGACCGCCTCCTCAACACCCCAGGCGTCGAAGGCTGCGAGCATGACCTCGGTATCGGAATGACCACGAAATGCCGGCGCGATTCCCATCTGCTCCAATGTGTGCCGGAGGTCCTGAAAGTTATAAACTTCGCCGTTGTATACGATGGCATATCGCCCGGAAGCTGAAAGCATTGGCTGATGGCCTTCAGGCGAGAGATCCAGAATCGAGAGCCGGCGGAATCCGAGCGCGACCCGGCCTTCCAGATCGATCCAGGCGCCGGCGTTATCGGGGCCCCGGCGCATGATCTGATCAGCCATTCGAGTGACGCGGGTAATGCTCTCTTCAGGATGGCGAGGGGCGCCCCGCTCAAGGAATCCGGTCAGACCACACATTCTATTTCCTCAAGCACGCCATTTAGACCGCGCATCTCTCCGCCAATCCCGCATAAAGCGCCTCGTACTGATCCACCATCTTCTTCATACTGAACTGCTGTTCTATTCGCTCTCGAGCCGCGGCGCCGAGCCGGGCGCGCTGCGCTGGAGGCATGTTCACGATCTCCTCAAGGGACCGTGCCATTGCCTCCGGATCTCCAGGACGTACGACCCGCCCGGTGTCTCCCACGAGCAGCGCCGCGTCTCCCACGTCGGTGACCACGCAGGGCACGCCGCAGCTCATCGCCTCGCCAACTGTGTTTGGAAAGCTTTCTCCGGCGCTCGCGGAGACGGCGGCGTCGAACGCCGCGGTTATCTGCGGCATCCTATCCGATCGACCGACCAGGTGAAAGCCCTCGCGCCCGGCGGCGGAGTCAATCCAGCCAGCGAGACGCTGATTCTCCCAGGTAATTCCATCGCCACAGAGTAGGAACTGCACGCCGGGGCAGCGAGTACGCAATTGCCCCGCCGTGAGAGCAAATAAATGATGTCCCTTTAGCGGGTGGAAACGAGCCGCCAGCCCAACGAGCGGCGCGTCGGCGGAAATTCCGAGCTCCCGCCGCACAGCTAATCGAGCTTCATGATCCGGTCGAAAATCCTCTGTGTCAACTCCGTTGGAGATCAAAACCATCTTGCCAACGGCGTAACCCCGGGCCGCGTGTACGCTTCGGGCGGCCTCCGAGCAGCAGATGACGCGGGTCGGAAGCCAGTGGGAGAGAAGAGCGCAGAACTTCACCGTCAGGAGTGTCAGTTTCTTCGCGCTGCGCGAGTCAAGGGGGCCATTGCGGACGTTCCATATTACCGGCGCTCGAGTTCCCAGACGCCCGGCGATGCCACCGAGAAGATCGGCGTGGTACATCCAGGTCTGGATGAGGTCCGGCTGCGAATCGCGGAGCCACTTCATAAGGCGGAGTGTCCGCAGGGGATTCGGAAACACCGGCTTCATGCCGAGCGCTCGAACGGGGATTCCCAGCGCAGTGATTCGATCGGCGACCGGGCCCCGATCGGTCAGCGAGATGACTTCTGTCTCAAAACGACCCGCGTCGAGATGCGACAGAAGGCGGTAGAGCATCATCTCCGCGCCACCCACCGAAAGACCCGTGATGACATGTACAATCTTCAGACGAGTTCCAGTTCGTAGGCAGGCATCGGTCTTCATGGTGTCATGGCACTGGTTAGGAGGGCCGCCGTATCAGCTTATATGGGGGAGCGCGGCAGATTCTTCGATAACCGCATTCATGGCCGTTGGCCGGCGGCGGCGGCGAATGGCCGTAAGAATGGACCACGCGCACTGAAACTGCATCCACGCGAGGATAAAGTCGATCTGGGCACGCTGGCGAGGTCCGGATAACGCGTCCACCATACCGTAAAGCACCGCAGTGATCAGCGCGTAAATCAGCAGGAGCCGGGCATCTGTCGACTGCCTCCAGAGCACGTACCCTCCGAAAAGTGTCGCCGGAAACAAGAGCCAGTGCAGCGTCGAGGATGCGAAAAGAAATGTGGAAGCCGACTCAAGAGACCAGGGCTGAGGCGTAAGCATGAGGCGAACCGTACCCGGCACGATCTCTTCCGGGTGAAGCAGACTGAGCAGTAGCGACAGGTTGCCAAAGCCGATTTTCATTGCCAACGCCACACTGGCAGCCGCGGCGCAGCTCAACACCGCAAACTTCCCCCATCCCTTACGATAGAGGAATGTCCAGACGCCCGTGGCGGCCATGAGCCCGAGGGGGATATAGAAGCGGATCCAGAAGAAAACGAAGACAAGGACCAGAAGCCCCAGGACCAGCCTGAACTCGATGCGGCGCGCGAGCCGGAGAATGACGTACAGCGTGATTGACGTCAGCGTCATCACCGCCGGATCCTTCACGTTCAAGAGCGAAGACCAGGTTAGCACGTCCCACTGCAGCAGGGCGAAAACCATAAGGCCCCGACAGTAACCGACACTGAATCCAGCGAGGAGCGCTGTCTTATACAAATAATAGCAGGCGACGTAGGTGAGACAGACGTTGAAAAAGACCGGCGCGTAGTAATGCGGTCCAAAGAGATATTCGGCCGTCAAATTCCACCAGGCGTAGAGGATGTGATGCCCATCTGACATCGTGGTCAAGGTTGCAATTCCGCGTGGAGTGAGTGCCGTAATCGGATTGTAGTGGAGTGAAAGCAATTCGGCGCCATCGGCCCGGTAGGTCATGTCATCGAGTATCGTCCATCCCAGATCACGGAACCACCCGAAATAAACGAACGGAATCGCGGTCTTGATCAATGCGACGATCATCGCTACCCGTAGAGGCACGATCTTGCGAAGCGCAAAGCAGCCGAAGAGCCAGGCGCAGATCGCAATGAAAATGAGATCCGCGCTTACTCCCGCCGCCATGGCGATTCCTCTATCTCCTGAGCCAACTGCTGCAAACTCGATATCTCCTCGTCAGGGGCGCTGCGCCGCGGCTCTGGCGCATATCCGGTCTTTCAAGTATACCAGGAATCCGGCCGGCGCCACAATTGCCCAGATCCACCGGGCAGCCGGTGAATGCAGTTGACGATACTGCTTTATCGCGCCCTGTCCGCGATGGAACGAGCAGAGTGAGTATATGAGCGCTGATTTGAAGAAGCGCAGCGGCGCCAGGCGGAAGTAACCCAGGTGCTCATTGAGGACCATGCAGTGCCACCGAGCGCGCATGAGCGCATTTTTCGCGGTGTTCTGCCCGCGTGTGACAGATGTCCCCTCGAGCCAGTAAATCCGTAAAACATCATTAACGAAGCGTGTCCTGTATCGTCGCGCAATGGCGGTCCAGACGAAGCCTTCGGGTACCCAGGTGTTCTTAATCTCCTCCGGAAACGGAAACGCCCGCAGCACCTCGGTACGTTGAAACCCCCATTTCTCGCCCCGCACGCGGTACCGGTACAGAATTTCCAGCGAGTCGGAATCGAGAACGTCGCTCGGGAAGCGGCTGCCCACCAATCGGCCTGTGTGATCCTTACAAAGCGCTGTTACGCCAACGAACCCGTGGCGTTCGTCGTATGGAATTGACTCCCAATGATGCACGAATCGCTCCAGCGCCTCCGGAACGCAGGAATCATCCGAGTCGAGGTTGAGAAACAGATCACCCTGCGCTTCTCGTACGGCGAGGTTAAACGCGATGTGCTTTCCCTGGTTTTCCTGCCAGAAGTAGCGTATCGAAAACGCGGCCTCCCGCTGCCACGATTCTACAAACGTACCCGTCTCATCCTCTGATCCGTCGTCCACCACGAGCCATTCGAAATCCCGGTATGTCTGGACGCACAGGCTTTCGTATACGCGGTGAAGTGTTGCTGCGCGATTGTATGTTGGCGTAAAGACCGTAAAAAAGGGACGCGGCCCACCGTCCATGCGCGCTCTGGCCGGCGCGACTTCTGGGCTTCCTGATCGATCTCCCATCAACCCGACCCTGAGCTCGCGCCGCCGCTCACCAAACTCTCAAAGCGATAACCGCTGCGACTCGCGAACTCTGCCGGATCGCGGACGGCGATGAGATTCTCGCAGTGTTCGGAGCAGTCGTCTTCCACCGCGCTGAGCATGCCGACGGCGATCTGTCGAAACACCTGAAAGCCGGCGTCTTGCAACAAATCGAGCAGATCCTGCAGCCGGTACCTGAACTTCGCGAAATGGCGTTCCCATGACTCGAAGTAGACGCAGCGAACGTGGCGGAGGGTCTCAGTGGCGCCTGAGAAGACGAACTTCTCATAGCCCTCAACGTCCACCTTGAGCAGGGCGATTTCTTTTTCCCCCAGAGGCAATTCATCCAGTGGAATCAACGGGACCTCGATGCCCGATCCGCCGGTTAAAACCGAGTTCTGATCGTCAGACCGGCCACTTGAGAAGCGAGCGGCGCCGCGGCTCTCTCCGAGCGCTGCGTTGAATGTTTCCACGTTGTGCCGCCCATTGAGCGCGATATTGCCCAAAAGGAACCGGTAGATTCTTGGATGGGGCTCAAAGGCGTAAACTCTGCCGTTATCGCCCACCAGAGTGGAAGCGCAAAGCGTCAGATCACCAATGTTGGCGCCGACGTCGATCATAACGTCATCCGGGCGAAGGTACCCTCGAAGAAACATCTCGTCACCCTGCCTTGCCTCCGGATCGACCCAGAGCTCGGCCGAAAGCGATGAGGGGTAGAAGCGGAGTTCATAGCCCTGCTTCACTATTCTCAGGCCTGTGCAGAGTCCGGAACGCCAGAGGAGGCGAGAAGCAAGAAAGCGGAAAGGACGCGGCTCCTCGCTGAGTCGCTGGATGTAGTGCAGCATCAGGATGAAATTGTCCAATCTGGCGAAGGAATCAGAACCTCGGCGAAAGGCTTGTCGCACATTTCCCTATCCGGAGGAGCGCGAGGTTTGGGAGCCTAGAGCAGCCGAAGGGCCGGCTGCCGCAAACTCGGGGCCGTCTCAAGATGGGGCGCTGCGCCGCCGTTCTGGCGCATCTCCAGTCTTTCAAGTATACCAGGAAACCCGCCGGCGCCACAATTGCCCTGCGTTGGTACAGCGTAGGCGTATCGCCTAAACGGATTATGGGGACCCCCGTGGTGTGCTCAGCGGCCACGATGCTTCCCGCCCCGCGAGGTTTCGCGAGGGTGTGCAGGAACCGGGGCGTGAAGGCTGGAATTCTTAATCTTGACATGAATCTTTCAATCGGTTTTATTCGCCGGCTATCCGGTTCGATCCTGACTCTCTCTCTCGTCGCATCAATGCCCGCCCGGGCGGCGCAGCGGGCTAACGGCGCCGTCCACTGGACTCGCACGGGCGATGCGCTCGCCGTTTCCACGCCGATCTACCACCTGGTCATGGACGCCCGCACCGGCGCGCCCCGGACCCTCACAATGCATGGCAGGCCGGCTCTCGCTTTCGGCGCCGGAGGTTGGTGGCGGCTCACCTTTGCCAACGGCGCCCCGTTGAACGCGAGCGACTGCCGGCCGCAGATCTCCCACACGGGCCCCGATCTGCACGGCGTTTACACCTCGCCGCGCGCTATCGTAAATCTCCAGGTCCATTTTGAGGAAGACCGGTTCGATATCCGCTCGACCGTTCAGCCTGGCACTGGAAGCGCCGCCGCGGTCACCGGGCTTGCGACGCCGGTAGAGATCCATTTTGCGCCGGATCAACTGAACCGGCTCTACTTCCCGCTGGAGCTTGGGATTGGGCTCAAGCGGTCGTTCTTCGAGAAGCAGCCGGAAGATCACCCGGCGGCGTGGGGACGGACTTCTATCGGCGCGGCCGGCGCGGCCGCTGTCGGAGTCAGCCCCACGGCGATGCGCGACTATAATGAGCCGGCGGTTCCGGCGCAGGTGACTCCCGCCGGCCGTGAATGGCTGGGCGACGCCGCTGACAGTCTGAATGGCTGGCGGGTGCGAACTCCGCGCCCACCGGTCGCGAAACCGGCCGTGACACTGCTCGATACGTCGAGCGGTCCGCTTCTCTCGCTGGAACGGGTGGATGGAGGCTATGGCTGGTTCATCCGCTGGGGAGGGATTTTTAGCGATCAGGATGACGCCCGCGTGCGTCTCGCTTCGGCCCGGGTTGCGGCTGCGCTCTGGCAGCGCCCAGTTGCGTCCGGAGATAAGATTCCGGCGCCACAAAACTGGGTTGGGCGTCCTCTCCGAGAGGTGGCGCCGCCCGTCATTGGGATTATTGATCTGGATAGCTCGTCTCACGAGGCGGATTGGCGCGCCGCGCTGGCGCCGATCGGATGCACGATTCGGGATCTCCACTCGCCCACCGAAATCCTGAAGAGCCTGAACGATCGGAGCTGCTGGCTGATCGTAAACCCGTATGACGAATTGCTGCCTGCCACCGCTGAGCGTCAGCAGGAAATGGCCTCGGCAATCCGGGCGTACGTCGCCCACGGCGGCGTCTGGCTGCACACCGGAGCGGCGCCGTTCTTTTATGTGCTGCAGGCCGTACCGTACCTGACGCTCACCAGCAGCTACCCGGACGCTTTCAGTGACTTCATCCATCTGGATACCGCATCCGGACAGATCAGTGTTTACGGCGTACGCGATCCGGCGGCCATCTTCGTGCCTGCCCAACTTACCGTGTCTGGCGGCGCCGGCGGCGGAACGGTAAACCGGGAGGTGATCACCTGGGTGGCGCCCGGACAAAAGTGGACGGCGCCAATCACCCGATTCCGGTTCGGAATAGCGGCGCAGAAGTCAATTCGAGAGTACGCGTCCGCCAACGGATTCACCCGCCCGCTTGCCTCAAAGCTCTCCCCCGCCCGGCTGGCGATCTTGAAGCGGAGTGTCCTCCTTAACTACGATGGAGCGACTTACACCGATGAAGCGCGTGGGATCGCGCTTCTTCCCCGGCCTCTGCTTATTCACGTCGCCGATTATCTGCATGGAGGGTTCGATAAGCAGTATCCGGATCATCTGCCGCCAAATCCCGCCCATGGGACGCCAGGGGAATTTGCCGCCTTTATTCGGGCGGTTCACGCCGCCGGTGATCTGTTCATGCCCTATACCAACCCTACCTGGTGGTGTGATCATCCGCGGGGGCCCACTTTCGTGCGGGACGGTACGGCGCCGCTCTTAAAAGACCGGCAGGGAAAGAATGTCCGGGAGGTGTATGGGCCGAACGACGGCTGGTCGCTCTGCGCATTTCATCCCGACGCCATCGCCGCCGAAAAGACGATTCTCCGGCAGTTCACGCAGCAGTACCCGGCTGACGTGCTTTTTCAGGATCAGATCGGCGCACGGAGTCCCACGTACGACTTCAATCCGGCCTCTCCGACTCCCTACGCCTACACGCAGGGCATGTTGAATATTGCCGGGCGAGACAGCAAGTCTCTGCCGCTAGGCACGGAGAACGGTTTCGACGCGGCGATGAACAGCGAGACTCTCTTTTGCGGTGTCGCCTGGGGAATTGTTCCCACTAACCCGGCGCCGGATTGGCGGCAGCTCTGGAAGAATAGTTATCCGGCTGGAACCTGGCAGTTGGCGCCCCTGGCGCTCCGGATGGCGCACGACCGGGTGATCTTCACGCTGCATGATCTGGGGCAGTTCGTTACCAACCGGGAAACACTCTCCTGGGCCATGGCGCTCGGGTATCATCTGAGCTTCAGGACCAACGCGCAGGCCGTAAGCTCGGTCAAGAACAGGCAGTGGATCGACTGGCTGGCGGCGCTTCAGAAGGCGATCGGCCCCAGTTTAGATGGCGCGCCGCTCACAGAGTGGTCCGAGCCGGCGCCCGGCGTTTATGCGGCGCGTTGGGGAGCGCTCGCGATCACCGCCAACACGACCGCGGCCCCGTACCGGATCAATTCCCGCGTTACACTCTCGTCCTACGGGTTCTACGTGTCGGACGCCGGGGCGAAGCTCACCGCCGGGTGGCTGAACCAGTATGAAGGGCACACCTACCCCGACGGATATGCGTTCGTGCGGCAGGGATCACGCCTTTCCGTCTATCAGCCCGAGGGCGCGGTGGTTGTTCTGCCCGCGGGCCGGCCGATCCGAATTGGGGGCGCCGTACTACCTGCCCGGTCGACGGCTCACGGCCAGGAAGTGACGCTGCCGATAAGCCAGCCGACCATCTCAATTCCGGCCGCCCTGCGCGGCGTGGCGCCGCGGAACCGAGCGGCGCCTCCGCGATTCGTTGGCGTGATCGATATTCCGTGGATGACGTACGGATGGGCGTCGACGCAGGCTGCGGACTGGGAGAAGGGTCTCGCCGCGCCGCTCGAGGATCTGGGGCTGAAAGTCCGGCCGCTCCGCTCAGAGCAGGACCTGAAATCCGCGCTGAATGACACCGCTGACTTCCTCGGCATCGTGAATCCTTATGGTGAGCATTTCCCGATATCGGGACCGGGCAGTGAGCAGGAGACACTCAGTGCTATCCGGAGCTATTGCGAGCACGGAGGCGCCTGGTTTGAGACCTCCGGTTACCCGTTCTTCCAGGCGGTCTACGCCGCCCCCGGAGGGCAGGCGGGCACGGACCCCGGCGGACCCGGTGGGCTCGCGTTCCTTGGATACCACGTGGACGATCTGGGTAACGCGCCGCCGCCGGTTACACTTCAGGTTACACCGGTGGGAAAGAACTGGCTCGGTCCGGCCTTGAGCGCGACGCTCTCTCATGCCACGGCAGTCGTCAACCGGCCGTTCGCTGCAGGTACTCGTTCGCTTGTTCTCGTGAAGGGCGCCGGGATCGATTATGTCGCCGGAGTGCGTCCGGCTGGCTGGGGATGGCTCTGGCGCATCGGCGGCAGCGATCCGCCCGCATCCATCTCCATCCCGGTCGTCACCGCCATTCTTCGGCGCCTCGATACCAGCCCACCAATCCCGGTCACCCCCTCGCCGGACCGATATCTTTATCAGCTCCAGTTATGAGGGGTGTGGACGCAGACACCGAATACTTCGAAGAAGCGGTTACGAGCGCCGGGCGCCTCCAGAACCCATTGAGGATGATTGAGTCATAGATTGGGTGTTGAATCCGGCCGGTCGCGTTAAAAGCTCGGCCGCCCCTCCGGGACTTCACGGCTGGGGACTATGGCGCCCCGGTCGTTCCAGGGCTGAAGCCCTTCGCTCTATTCGGCCGCCCCTCCGGGGCTTCACGGCTGGCCGTTAGGTTGTCTTGATTCATCCCTCATCCTTCACCCTTCGTCCTTCATCCTTCGTTACTGGCTGCCGACGCCATGGGTTCGCGTCCGGATGGAGTAGAGTGACTTGCTGGCGGTGATGAAGAGCGTCTGGCGGTCTTTCCCGCCAAAGCAGATGTTGCCGGTCCATGCCTCGGCGACGGGGATATGCTCGATCTGCTGCCCGGCTTTATTGAAGATGGTCACCCCGTTTCCGGTGAGGTAAAGGTTGCCCTCGTTATCGATGGTCATGCCATCGGAACCCATATTGCAGAAGAGCCGCTTATTCGTGAGCGATCCATCGGGCTGAATAGTGTATTGATAGGTGGCGCCTGCGCCAATATCGGCCACGTAGAGCGTCCGGCCATCCGGCGTTCCAATGATGCCGTTCGGCTTCTTCATGTCTTCAACGACCGGGCGCAGGTTTTTGTGATCGGACGCCAGAAAATAAACACGCTCCCCCGGCTGTTCCATAGGCCCGCGGTTCCAGTAATCGCGTTTGTAGAGCGGGTCGGTGATATAGATCCCGCCATCGGGCCGCACCCAGACGTCGTTGGGCCCGTTCAGGAGTTTGCCATCGTAATTGTGGATCAAGACGGTGATCTTCTTCTCGGGCGAGATCTGCCAGAGTTGATTGTTGAGATCGGCGCAGGAGATCAGGTTCCCGTCATGGTCGAAACAGAGGCCATTGGATCGCCCGGAGGGCTGCAGGAATGTCGACAACTTCCCGTCGATACTCCATTCGAGAATGCGGTCGTTCGGCTGGTCGGTAAAAAAGACGTTGCCGCGGGCATCCGAGGCCGGGCCTTCAGTGAACGTGAAGCCGCCCGCGATCTTCTGCAGCTCAGCGCCCGGCGCGACAACACCCGGCGCCGGCTCCGCTGCGGCGGCCGCGCAGAGAATCAACGTAAACGCTGACAATGCCATGACTCCCACTCCATTCCCCGTATTCCGGCGGCTCTGCTGGGAACCAACACTTTTCGTCATATTTCTCTACACTCTTCCACAGAATGAATGTCCCCCGCAAGCGTGATACGGTCCCTGCTTATTATAACGGACCGCGGGCGGCGTTTGCCGAAGCCGCGCGAGGTGAGTGGCGCCGGAGCTGAAGATTGCCACAAAAGGAACCCGATTATGGCCCGGCTCGTCTTTTGAATGAACTTGCCATTTTGCCGCGGGAATGATGCGCGGTTTGCATGCGGCGACGGATCGTTCGCCAGGCAGGTTATTCAACGAAGGGCGACCGGCAATTGAGGCCTGTCGCTACCGTACACGAAAAGGAATGAACTATGAAGACATTGGGCCCAACATTGATTCTGACTCTGGGTATCGCAGTGGCGGGCGTTGGCCTGCTTCTGCCTAACCCGGCACTGGCAAAGCATCACGACAGATACCAGCGCTCGAATAACCATCAGCGCTGGAACAGCGATCGATTCAATACGCAGCGTGAATCGTGGAACAGCCATCGACGCGGCAACCGCGATGACCGGGGTGGAAATCGATACGGACACTCCAATAATGGCAACCACTATGGCTGGAACAACAGCCACTCGAACCATGGCAACCACTACGGCTGGAACAACAGCCACTCCAACAACGGCAACCACTACGGTTGGAACAACAGCCACTCCAACAACGGCAGTCACTACGGCTCGGGTGGTAACCACGGGTCCTCCAACTATCAGGGCCACAACCATGGAGGCGGATCCTACAACAACAGCCAGTCCCCACCTCCTCCGCCAAACCTCTCGCGGTCGCGGCGGGGTGGATCCTTTGGACGAAGATCCGGTAGGTAATTCTCCTATGCGTGGTCCCGGGAGATCGGAATCACGCATAATCTCATCGTACCTGTAAAACTCGCAGGAACAGACACGCAGCCGGGCGAAAGAGGTAAGGGTCCATCAGATCGGCGGAGTTATGAAGCGGCCGCCGACAATCCCTTGCTCACTTTGCCCGGCTTTTCGCGCCGGACGACGATCGGCGAAGGATGAAGAAGGCGCGGGGCGCGAGGCGCGGGGCGCGGGGCCAGACAAGAAAGGATAGAATAGATTGAGTAAGATCCAGGGAGCAATCACAGGTCTCACCGTGGCCGGCGCGCTGGCGGCCGGCTTGATTCTCTCTCATTCAAGAGCGCACGCGGACGCGCAGCCACCGGATACCTTGCCCATCGCTATCAATATTTCGCCGGAAGCGCCCCCTGGCGCCGTGATTCTTTTCTCGGGAAAACCCGATCAGATCCCCAATAACTTCTACAGCCGCTACAGCAAAGATCCGGGCGCCTGGACGGTTGACGCCGACGGTGTTGCGACTCCTAACAAGCATGACATTGTCACGAAGCAGGAGTTCGGTGACAGCTACGTTCACGTCGAATTCAGATGCCCGGCGGATGCCAATGGAAACCCGGTCACCGGCGGCAACAGCGGAGTCGGCCTGGAGGGACGCTACGAGGTCCAGATTCTGAACTCGTATGGGCACAAGCCTGGCGGCGGCGAATGTGGAGCGCTCTACGAGGAAAAGCCGCCGATGGTCATCGCTTCAAAAAAGGCCGGCGAGTGGCAGACTTACGATATCATTTTCCGGGCGCCCCGGTTCGATGACGCCGGAAAGGTGATCGAGCAGGCCCACGCGACGGTTTTCCAGAACGGGATCCTGGTCCAGAATAACGAGGCGTTCACGGG
>DASRZA010000445.1:0-6067 GCA_035686845.1 Armatimonadota bacterium
GCTGCGCAGTGTGTGGGCCATGCAGGCGTGGTAGTATTGCAGCAGCTCGGCCGGCCGCAGACGGCCAATGATCACCAGGTCTAACAGGCCATCGGTCAGATGGGCGTCCGGCGCCAGCGGCATGGACATCCCCATGAGCCGGCAGTTGGCGGCGGTACACATGACGGCGCGTTCGATCTGCTCCTCGCCGTCGATCGTCAGGCGAAATGCATGCGGCCGGACATGGTAGAGGGTTCGCAGCACGGCATAGCTAGCGCGGAGCAGGCTCTTATGCGGACCGGCGCCATAGATGGCAAGCATTTCAGCGTAGAGTCCCACGCCGGCCGCCTCCGTGAAATACTCGGTTCTTATAGGAGAGCCGGATACCCGTCCGAGATCGACGCGCTGCACTCCGCCATCCCGCACGACTCGCAGCGCATCCCGGACATCCATCGGAAGTCGGAGCGCGGTAGCGAAGTTATTGGAGGTTCCCTGCGGAAGTATGCCGAGGCAGGTGTCGGAGTGCGCCAATTCTTGAGCCGCGGTATGAACGGTGCCGTCGCCGCCCGCGACAACCACGATTCGCGCCCTCGCCTCGGCGAGTCGGCGAAGCTGCTCTTTCATCTCTGCCGGCGTCGCCGTTTCGATAACCTCAGCATCCATGCCGATCTCCTGCAGCATCGCGCGCGCCTCATCCGGTTCGAGATTATGCCGCAAAACGCCCGCATGATGATTCAATAGGATTGTACAGTCTCGCGGCAAGGTTTCTCTCAAATGTGGCCGATTTTAAGCCGCGGTAGGCGGTCTTTATCAGGCCGGCCCGTCAGCGACTCTGGCCTACTCTGTTCGGGCTAACACCATGTCGTTGCTACCCCCTTCATTCGTGGTATGCTGCTGCTCGTGGGTCAGCGTTTCGACCTCCTTTGAGACACCGTAAACAAGCCCTGACAGGGTGATCTGGTGATCCTCTATCACCCTCGGATCCTTACCCGCCAGGATGTCGATCAAAGCCTGGGTAAAAGCGCCGTGCCGCGCGTCAGGAACCTCGTAACTATCGGTGGTGGGTGTGCTCGAGCAGAAGCTAATTACTCCGCGGTCCTGATCGGGATGCAGCAGTTGGTTGTAAGGAGTTTGGCTCGCCAGCCCGGCGTGACAGGTGTCGAGCATCAGAATACGAGTGCCGGGCAATGGAACGAGGGTTGAATAGAACTCGCTGCCCTCCACGCCCGTCGCATCAGGATGCTGTGGGTCGAAGTTAAAAGGCGCAAAGTAGTAGCTTGTGATCTGGGCGTTGATGGCGCCATGGCCGCTGGCGAAGACGATGGCCCAGTCGCCCGGCTGAACCGCCTGGGCGAGCCATGCCAGGCCGTTCTCGATGCCGGCCTTATCGGCCTGGGCGTCGGTAAGAACCATGGTTTTCACATCGCGAAACTGCTTACCCTTCTGCGGCTCCCAGGCGTTTGCGAACGCGCCAGCGTCGGCCGCCGCGAACTGGAGCGGCGGGACGGGAGGCGCGTATTTTGAAACCCCGATAGCCAGCAGGTAGAGGTCCGGCTTGCGCGGCGCCGCCTGCCGTAGATTCACCGTCACCTTCGTCGTCGTGAGCACCCCGGCGGCGTTCTCCGCGCGCACCACAATGACATTTTCGCCGGGATTTAATTTGACCGTCGCCTTCCACTCGACGCCACTCGCAATTTCCACCGCCTTCGAGGGCAGCTCAATCGCTTTCGATGGCAGTTCGATCGCCTTGGAAGGCAGATCGACCGGCCGCGACTCCTCCTGAGCGATCGCGTTTGCGCTGATGGAGAGCAGTGCGCTCTTCCCACCGGCAAGATCCACCACCGCGACCCGGATCGGCAGATCGGGAGTATCTACCGTGGCGCCGTTTTCAACGCCGAGGATCTGCACGCGTAGTGGCTCGACGGTCTCAATTTCGTCCGGGGGCGGCGGCAGCGTCCTGGCGAATTTCAGATGGATTACCGCCTGGGCCTGCACCCCCCGATCATCCTCGGCGCGCACCTCCACCGTGTTATCCGGCCGATCGAGCGAGACAGCCTGGCCCCAGTCGCTTCCATCCGGGTCCATTGCGCTGGAGACTGGATTCGCGCCGCTGACCTCCTGCCCGTTCAGCAAGAGAGTCACACGGCGGATCTTACCGCCGGCCGGATCGGTGATGGCGGCCTTGATCGCCGTCAGATTGCTCGTGACGGTGGCGCCTTCGGCCGGGCTGATGATCCGGATCTGAGGCGCCGCCAGCGCCGCCGCCGGGTTTCCGGACGTCTCAGTCGCCGGTTTATATTGGAGCGGCAGCGTGGAAATCTGTTCGACGCCGGCGTCATTCACCGCATGGATGGAGAGTGTGTTGGGACCGTTGTCGAGCCGCACACGCGCAAGCCAGACTCCATCCCCGCCGGGCGCGCGGGTTACGTTGGCTTCGGGCGTCTGCTGATTATTGACGAACACGGTGACCCGAGGCACCCATCTTCCGGCCGGGTCGGTGATCAGAGCTCGCACTTCGATATCCCGATTGCCCTGTATGGAACCCGCCGGCGGGCTCACAACCTGAATCACCGGGGCGCGGGGAAGAGTGGGTACGGCGAGCGAGGCGTTGGCGGCGGTAACGGCCTTCGCGACGTCCCCGGCTCCGGCGACCCGAGCAACGATATCGGGACGGTAATACAGGCTTCGAAACCGGCTGGCCTGGTAATAATCCGCCAGGTGATCCAGGCCGCGGTTGATCTGCCAGCCTACGAGATCGTCGCCGTTTGGTGAGGCGTTATAGTAACCAAGCGGTGTCCACGCCACCCACTGCGCATCCCGGTCCCGGAAGATAGAGAGGAGCGGCTGCACGACTCCCCCTCGCACAGCGCCCGGCTGCAAGCTCCAGATTCGCACGGTCTGATCGGCCGACGCCGACGCCAGAAGCGTGCCATCCGGCGAGACAGCGACCGCCCACACGTTACTATCGTGACCTATAAAACTGATCGCGGGCGCGCGGGAACTACCAGAGAGGTGATAGAGGCCGAGCGCATAGTCTGAGCCAATCACCACGTCCCCGGCCGGTGTGAACGCGGCGCTCTCTACCCGGTCGCCGGTAATACAGGGGACGATGGTTTTGATGACCCGGTTATCCTGCCGGACCTCGACGACGTTTTTATCGTGATCTAAAGTTAGCGAGAGACGGTTAAACGTGACGGCGGGGCGGGTCCAACTGGCGTCATTGGCCTCCACGTCCGGCCCGAGAGCGCCTTTGCTCAGATCGAAGCTGAATTGAAGGGGACGATCTTCGGGGGGCCGGTCGTTGGGCGTGCCAACTCCCCACGCCACCCGCCGGTTTCCCATCCACGCGATGGAGACGGGCGCAGCGCCCGTTCCCGCCAGCTCACGCGCAACCTTCCCGTTTCGGGTATCCCAGAGCTCGATGACGCCGTCACCATCGGCGCTGGCCGCGATGGGCGAAGTGGGCGAGCAGGCGAGGCTGAGTACGGTCGTATGATGATCGGTGAGAGGCGGGATCGGCGTCGCTAGATTGGGCACGGTCCAGAAATGGACGCGGGGCGGCGCCTTATCGGGATGTTCGCCGCCGCCGCTCAATAGCGTCGTGCCGTCGGGGGTAAACGCAAGACAGGTAACGCCATCGCCCTGGTTCACCGGCGCTCCTATTTCTTTGCCGTCACCCGGATTCCAGATCCGGATCTGACCGGATTCTTCACCCGTGGCGAGAACGTTTTGATTGGACCACGCGGCAACCTGGGCGGAGCAGTTGATGTCACGGTCCAGCTTCCCCGTTATCGTATTCCATATCCTGACCCGGCCCGCGTACCCGCAGGACGCCAGCAGTTGTCCATCCGGCGAAAGGGCGAGCGAGGAAACGGGTATCGGGTGATCACGGCTCCCCTGCGTGAATGTACGGAGGGGTTTCCGACTCGCGACGTCCCAGATGATAATCATCCCATCCAGGCTTGCCGTCGCCAAACGCTCGCCATTATCCAGAAAGACCAGCGCGCTGATGGTATCATGATGGCCGATGAGAGGGGCCTCGGCCCGGCGCGTTTTAAGATCGATCAACCGGATGTCGTTGGTCCAGGCGATTGTTTTACCGCAGGCCGGCTGCGGCAGGTCATAACCGGCGGCCGCAAGCAGCGGATTATCAGGGTCCGGCGAGAGCGCGGCTGCGAAAAGCCGTCCGGTGACACCCGTCCCGATCTGACCGTGCAGGACGGCGATTTGATTCCCGGTCTGCACGTCCCACAGGCGTATCGCCTTATCAAATCCAACGGAAATAAGCTGACGTCCGTCGGGAGTAAAGAGCACCTGCTGCACCCGCGCCGTCGGTCCGCCCGGCTCGATGAGAAGGATGGGCGATTCCGACCGGACCGGGCCGGCGGCAAGGGCGAGGGCCAGAACCGCGAGCGGCGCAGCTCGAAATGGCTTGAGTTTTTTCAGTGACATGACGCCATCTCTCTTCGCGGGCCAGCGCCCCGGATCCAATCGCCGCGCCGCTCAGAGCGCGCAATTTGCGCAAACGACCGGGAATATGCTACAGTTCTGCAAATCAAGGACGGATGATCGAGGACAGACTCGGAAAGAACGAGGGATGAGTCAAAACGCGCCGAACACCTCGCGTCTTTTACCTCGGTCCTTCGTCCTTCGTCCTCGGTCCTCCGTCCGTTTCATGAATGAATGTTATAGATAACCGCGGCCGGTGTCAATGGTTGCAACATCTGTTTCGCTGGAGGGGAGCATGAGCCGGTCGAATAGTCTATCGGGCTTCGTGACGCGGTTCGTGCTCACCGCCGTTCTGTTCGTGGGCGCCGCGGCGCCTTGTTGCGCGCAGGGGTATGGTTTCCAACTTCCATCGTTTGGCGCGTTCGGACCGATTGGCCCGGCGCGCGTTGGCAACGTGAGCATCTATCCGTTCGCCCAGTTCAATATCCGCGTGCCGGGCGCCAGCGCTTCTGATACCGGGGTCCTGGTCGCCGCCGAGGAGGTGTTTGGGCGGAGCAAGGGCGCGTATGCTTTCGGCGGCTGGTACTGGTCGAAATATAACAGCGATCCAAATCACATCGACTTCTACGAAGGCCACGCGAAGTACTATTTTACGCGACAGATCGGCATTCAGGCCGGCGTCATCGGTACCACCATTCAGGGCGGAAACGTGGTGGACGTTTTTCTGCTCGGCAGTCTGGACTCGCACCGTTATCAGCCGCATACCCACTATCCCTGGGCGATCCAGGCGGGAGCGGGCCCGTTTATCGATCCCACCGGCGGCGAGACCACGAAAGACATCACCGCGTTCGTGTCGGGCGATCTCACGGTCTGGAGGGGTTGGAGCCTGGACGCCTCGTACTGGTACGTCCGCGATCGCATCGCCGACCTGAACCGGATCGCGATTGGATTCGGGCATAAGATCTAAGAGAGTGTGTGGGTGTGTAAGTGTGTGGGTATGTGGGTGTGTAAGCGTGTGAGGGCGTGAGGCTTTTAACCCTCGAAGGAGGGTTTCGCGCGCTTAGAGCCCGGATTTATCCGGGTCCGCAGCCGGCGAGAGATCGGCCGGTGGCGCAGGCGTCTCTGCCTGTGCCGCGGGCGCCGGTTTCAACGGTTGCCCATTATTGGGGGTCAGGGGGCCGGCCCGGTGGCGCAGGCGTCTCTGCCTGTGCTGCGGATGCCGTTCATCGGTTCCCCCATTATTGGGGGTCAGGGGGCCCGTTCATCGGTTCCCCCATTATTGGGGGTCAGGGGGCGGGCCCGGTGGGGCGGCCCTCCGCGCCTGTGGCTCTAAATGCCTGCAGCGTCTTCCCATCGAGTGGTATCGCCGCGGCGGTGATGCGCGTCGAACTGATCTCGTCCCATTTTCTCGGCAAGATCGCACAGGCCTCGTGCCGCCTCACCGGCGTAAACAGAGCCAAGATCGCGGAAAATCTTCTCAGCGTGGACGTACAGCGTTACCGCCGCTTCTAGCTCTCCGTCCTCGGCGGCCAATTCGGCCAGATTATTCAGCATGATCGCTACACCCAGCCGATCACGCAGCTCCCGTCGCATCAGCAGGCTCTCCCGGTAAAGCTGCGCCGCCCCTTCCCGATCCCCG
>DASRZA010000446.1:0-11659 GCA_035686845.1 Armatimonadota bacterium
CACATCCCCGGCGCCGATCGGACGATACTGTCGTGCTGGCGCCACCTTCTTTGGAAGTACCCTCAATGTAAAGGAGATTTGAGATGCAGTCACGTACGAGATTGTTTTATTCCACTCGATGGTTACGGCTCGTCCTGGGGAGCCTTATGGCGTTTGCCACGTTGTCGGGTCTCGCCGGAGCCCCGGCCCGGGCCGGGACGACATCTTATACCGGCCAGGCCGCTGCCGCCGTACCGCCGGGCGATGGGCACGATTGGTTCGATGCCCGCAATTGGAGCGCGGGTGTGCCAGGCGCCAGCGATACAGCGGTCATCCAGGGATTTAACGTCAATCTCAGCGCCAGCGTCACTGTTGGCGTTCTGATCCTTCGTAACTCCAGCCTCAGCACGACGACCGGCCTTGCCCAACCCGTCACAGTGACGATTAACAGTGACTTTCAATGGATCGGCGGCGGCATCGGCGTGAATCTCAACCTCCCTGCCGGTTCTACCACCGAGATTAGCGGACCCAACAACAAAAACATGGCTAACAATCTCACCTTCAATGAAGCCGGCGTGAGTACTTTCACCGGCGCTGGATCACTCGCTCTTGACGGTGACACCATTAATAACTCGGGGACCTTCAATTTCGAAACCGATTCGGAGATTGAAAACGGCGCTGCGACGCCGCCATCGATGTTTAAGAATATCGGAACAATCAATCGCAATACCACCACCGGATCGATGATTCTTGCGACGGCGGTTAACAACTCCGGCGCCATCAATGTCCAGACCGGAACGCTGGACCTCACGCAGGGTGGGGGAGGCGGCGGATCGTTCAATGTGTCCGGAGGAGCGGTACTCGATTTTGGCAGCAGCCCGTATACATTGACTAGCGGCGCGACACTTTCGGGTGATGGATCCTTGCTGCTCGGCAGCGAATTCTTCGCCGGGGAGTTGATCGCTGCCAATGGAGCGACCATCAACGAGAACATAGCCAACTTGCAGTTGAACGGTGGACGGCTGACCGCATCGGGAACTGGGACGCCGGTAGGAACACTGAACATCAACTCTACTACCTTCAACTGGACTGCCGGCATCCTGCAGGGGGCAGGTACCATTAATATCGGCACAGGCGTCACGACCAATATCAGCGGGGCGACAAATAAACAGCTTTCTGTTGTCACTCTGAACAACGCCGGTACCATCAATTGGTCCGGCGCGGGCGCCATCGCAGGCGCCTTCGAAGGTGGCACTGTTGGGAACAGCGTCAACTTCAACAATACCGGAATGTTTAACATCCAGAACGATCAAAAATATAACCCTACCGGTGTTATTAACAACTCTGGCGTCATCACCAAGAGTGTAACTGGCGGCACAACCGTGCTGCAGAATCTAAACAACAGTGGGACGGTGAATGTTCAGACCGGAGAGCTGGACCTCCAGACATCCAATGCAAGCCTGGTGGATAGCGGAGCGTTCAACGTATCTCAAGGAGCAGTTCTCAACCTGGGCAGTGGCGGGAATACGCTGACAAATGGCGCCGTGCTCCAGGGAGATGGAACCCTTCGGCTCAACAGCGAATTCTTCGCAGGTTCGCTGACCGTGGCAAAAGACGCGACGGTGACCGATACCATCGCCACTTTGCAGTTGGAAAGTGGAACGGCATTGGTGGCGATCGGCACATTGAACATCGGCGCCACCACTTTCAACTGGACCAACGGCACACTGAATGGGCCGGGTACCATCAACCTCGCCAAAACAGTCACTACGAATCTCTCAGGAGCAGACGCCAAGACATTAGGCGCGGTGACCCTCAATAACGCTGGCACGCTCAACTGGACCGGGACGGGCAATATCGGCGTCGACCCTAGTGCCGTCTTCAACAACTCCGGGACGTTCATCATCCAGAATGATGCGCGATTTAGCCCGGGTGTCAACTCGGTCTTCACCAACTCCGGTGTCATCACCAAGAGCGGCGGCGCCGGGAACACGTCGATCGAGACCACACTGTTCGCAAACAGCGGCATGGTCAATGTGAGCAGCGGGACTCTAAGTTTCAACTCTGTCTACACGCAGACCGCCGGCGTGACCAATCTGAATGGAGGGACCCTGTCGCCGGGAACCATGACGATGACGGGCGGCAGCCTCGTTGGAACTGGTACCCTCGCCGGAAATCTTGTCAATGGGGGCGCCCTCAGTCCGGGGAGCTCCAACGCGGCCGGTGTTCTGATGATCACTGGAACCTACACACAGCAGCCCAGCGGCGCTTTGAACATTAAGATCGGCGGCACGACGGCCGGCGCGTCTTCGGACGAGGTCCTGGTGGCCGGAACCGCCATGCTTAATGGCACGCTAAACCTGTCGCTCGTCAACAACTTCGTTCCCAATAATGTCCCCCCATTTGTCATCATGGGCTACCAGTCGGAGGCGGGGACGTTCTCCACCATCAACAAACCGGCGGCCATCAATCAGATGGCTCTCGGCGTGCAGGTGAATCCGACGAACGTAACTGTCGGACCGCAGAGCCTGGGTCCGTTGGCCATCTTCCCGATGGGGATCTCTCTGGTAAGCCTGCCATTCGACTACAGCAGCACAGATACGGATGCGGCAGCGTTGTTCGGCCTGACTGCCATGCCCGGGGGCTTTGCGTCCATCGCGATCTATGACCCGGCAACCAACAAATACCTGATCTATCCAAACCTGCCGGGTGATAACGGCAAGCAGACAATGCCCGGACGGGGTTACTGGATCTTTGAGGAATCGCCGTTTGACTTCAACCTGCCGGGCGCTTCGGTTTCCAGTCCGTTCTCGGAGACATTGCAGCCGGGTTGGAATATGCTGGGTGATCCCTTCTCCAATCCGGTGAGCACAGATGATCTTCAGATCACTGACCCCGTGGCGGTGGGGAGCGTGCCGGCAAACACGCCGCAAACGATAAGCCAGGCGATCAGAAGCGGCATTATCGGCAGCCCGTTCTGGTCGTGGGATAATGCCAACAATCAGTACGTGTCGCAGGATCCGACGATGGCGACCCTTCAGCCGTACGTGGGATACTGGCTCTTTATTAATTCCCAGCCAACTGGGGACCAGGGTGTAACGCTGACGTTCACCGATCCGGGGCCATAACCCCGGGGCTTAAAAAAAGTGGGGCGCCGGGATCGGCCTGGTCCCGACGCCCCTGGCACGCGGGTGATGCGGGGCGGAGAGTGGACGCGAACTCCTCCATTGCGTATGAATAATGGATACGTCCAGTCGCTCTATTGCCCGCGAAGACCATACAATGCTATACTCATGGCGAATGGAAGGGGATGGGAGAATCGAGAGGTCCCGAGCGTGAGCCCAAAGCACCTCTTGCCACGATGCTCCCCCTGTTTTGAAGGACGGCCCAAAATGCGAATGATTCGCAACGCACGGAGTGTGATTTTTTCCTTCGCGCTGGTGTACCTGTTTATCCGGGACGTCGCCAGCGGAGATATCCCCGCGACTCCAATTTGTATCGGTATTCCGTTGTTCCTGGTTGGCTGCCTCCTTTTTGCGCGCTGGGTTTACCGACGTACCAACGACGTGTGAATCTGACCCGTCGTAAATCGCCGATCGTAAATCGCCGATCGGAAATCGCCGAAAGGATTCGGCGCCTACATCCGCCCGGTCGTCGCCCCCGCGTAAATCGCCGAGAGCCGGTTGTCCCCCCGCGTAAATCGCCGAAGGGATTCGGCTCCTACAAACGGCCAGCGGTCGTCTGGCCCGAATCTACCTTGCCTGGAATCGCATCGTCATTCCCTTCAATCCGGGCGATGACGCCCGGAGCAAAATAGCGCCCGGTTTTTCCCCGGCCCCAACGATAACCATGCACTTGCCGTTAAATGCGTTCCGGTAGCTCGCCTTATCGGGATCATGGTCGCTGGGATTTCCGTTGCCAACCCCGGCCACGTGGCCCGCTCCGGTGACCGAGAAGGTGACGTGGTTATCGGCGGTGGGAACAATCCGGCCTTTGGAATCCAGCACGTCCACTTCCACCGGGATTAGATCCTCGCCATCCGCGGCCAGGACGGTGCGACCGGTTTTCAGCCGCAGCGCCGCCGGCGCGCCGGTTGTCTGCACAATATCGGTGGCGGCGAGTTTTCCATTGTTGTATCCGCGAGCCATGAGTGTGCCGGGCGCATAATCCACGGTCCACTCCAGATGCCCGTTCCGCGGCATCGTCTTAGCGCCCTGGCTCTTGCCGTTCAGGAATAACTCCACCCGTTCGCAATTGCTGAACGCGATCACGCGGATCGGTTGGCCGTTCTGACCCGGCCAGTTCCAGTGCGGCATGAGATGGACAATTGGCTTCGTCTTCCACCACGATTGGTAATAGTAGTAGTTGTCTTTGGGAAAGCCGCACATGTCCATTATGCCGAAGTTGCTGTTAATATCCGGCCAGCCGAATGGAGTCGGCTCGCCCTTGTAATCGAAACCGGTCCAGGGGAAGCTGCCGGCCATAAACGGCCGCGTGGCGATTGGCGCCCATGATCCATCCGTCATGTTATAAGAAGTCACCCACGCCTTTTGCCGGTTATTCGCGTAGACGCCGCGGGTGGTGAGCGTGCTTGCGGTCTCGCTTCCGAACATGGGCATGTTGGGATAAAGCTGATGGAACCGGTCGTAGACCTGGGAATTATAGTTGACGCCCATAAGGTCCTCCACGGTACGGAAACCGGGATTGAACCAGCCGCCGTTCATAGCGCACGAAATAGGCCGCGTCCGGTCGTATTTATGCACAACCTTCATCATAGCGGCGAAGATGCGAGCGCCTTCGGGTGATCCTTCCAATCCTTCTTCGTTGCACATCGACCAGATGATGATGCTCGGATGGTTGCGGTCCCGCTTGATCATTGAGGCGAGGTCGGAGAGATTGGAATAGGGCGTTCCGGATGGAGTGTGATCGCTGTACGTGTCGCCTAAATGGCGATTTTCGTCCATCACTAACATGCCGAGCCGGTCACAGGCGTCCAGCAGTGAGGGAGTGGGCGGATTGTGGGACATGCGCCAGGCGTTGGCGCCCATTTCCTTCAGCTTCTCGACGCGCCAGGCTTCCAGGGTGTCGGGGACGGCAATACCGACCCCGGCAAAGTCCTGATGGTTGCACGTGCCATAAATCTTGACACTTTTCCCATTCAGATAGAATCCGGTGTTCGGATCAAACCGGATCGTGCGGATCCCGAATGGCGTGCTTTCATCGTCCACGGTCCGCCCGCCGCGCTCCACCGTTTGAACGACGTGATACATCCGCGGGGTCTGGAGCGACCAGAGTCGGGGATGGAATACCGTCACTTTCTGTGTGACGGTCTGGCTGTGATAGCGTGGAATGGTCATCGCAGTCGAGGCCTTGCCAGCCACGCGGTTCTGATCGTCGTAGACGACGGAATTCAGCCGGCCCCCATAAGATCGGGCCGCGTCATTCGTGAGCGTGGTCTGAATGGCGACGACAGCGGGCGCCACGGCGCCGCCGGGCTTCGGTTCAGGCAGGCTGGTGGTGACGTAGGTCCCCCACGGCGCGACGTGCAGCGGTTCCGTGACATTCAGCCACACGTGCCGATAAATCCCGCCACCCTCGTACCACCATCCCTCGAAATGCCGCGGATCTACGTGAACCGCCAGAACATTCTTGCCGCCATAATGCGCAACGCCGGTGATATTGTAACGGAAGCTGGTGTAACCGCTCTGGTGTTCGCCGAGTTCTTTGCCGTTGAGGTAGACGATCGCGTCCCGGTAGATGCCATCAAAATCGATCCAGAGGGTCTTGCCGCGATCAGAGGCGGGAAGTGTAAATGTCTTGCGGTACCATGCCAGCGGAGTAGGCAGAGATCCGTGGCCGGCGTTTGCGGTTGGGGTGAACTTCTGCTCCACGACGTAATCGTGCGGGAGATGAACCACGCGCCAACTGCCGTCGCGAAAGCCGGGCTGCGATGGATCGCCGCCCACGGTGATTGGCTCGCCTCCGAGGGTCACCGATCCGATGATGCCGCCCTGACCGGCAGTGTTCTGGACGAGCACCGCGAGCGCATTCGGACCGGCTGGCCGCCAGGCCGGGTCGAGGGTCACGTCAAACGGATCGTTCCAACCGGCGTGATAGGCGAGCCGCCGGCCGTTCAGATAAACCGTGGCGTTGTCATCCACACCTTGAAACTGCAGCTCGCGATGTGGACCGGGAATGCTCGGCAGTGAAGTGCGAAACCAGGCATAACCAACGCGTCCCTGAAAAACGTCGTCGCCCGTGTGTGCGCTCTGCCATCCGGCGCCGGATGTGTCTAACGTGGGGGCGGCAAGAGTCGCCGCATCGGTTGGCCCCTGGTCGTCCGCCTTCCAGCGCCAACTGGAAATGGGGACCGGGTTCTTTAATACCGGCGTCGAAGCGAGGTGAAAGCGCCAGCCGGCATCCATAAGGATTCGCTGCCGAACCGGCGTCGAAGCTCGGGCAGCAGCCGGCGCCAGAGCGCTGCAGATGACAGCGGTGAGGGCAGCGAATCTTAAGCAGTGGAGCAGAACCGATTTGAGTGACAAATTAATAACTCCTTCTATCCGAGAGGCACATACGTCTGATACTCTGTTCTACAAACGGGAGCGGGTATTCCTGCTATCCTGTTTAAGATAACGCCGCGCCGCCGCGCGGCCCGGGAATGAAAGGGATCACCGCCCATGCTGAAGCCTGCGCCAACACCGGGGAATACGGAGTGGTTCGTTCAGGATCGATTCGGAATGTTTATCCACTGGGGCCTGTATGCCCAGGCCGCGCGGCATGAGTGGGTGAAGCACCGCGAGGAGATCAGCGACGCCGATTACCAGAAGTATTTCGACCACTTTAACCCGGACCTCTATGACCCCAAAGCCTGGGCGCGGACGGCGCGCGAGGCCGGCATGAAATACTTTGTCATTACCACCAAGCACCACGAAGGCTTCTGTCTCTGGGACAGTCAGCATACCGACTATAAGGCGACCAACACGCCCTACGGCGAGGACCTGCTCCGGCCGATGGTTGAGGCGTTCCGTGCTGAAGGATTGAAGGTTGGCTTCTACTATTCCCTCATCGATTGGCGCCACCCGGAGTTCCCCATCGATGGAATCCATCCAATGCGCAACCATCCCGACGCGCTGGAGTGGAACAAGTCGCGTGATGTCGCGAAGTACGCCGCGTACATGCGCAGCCAGGTCCGTGAGCTCCTCACCCAGTTCGGGAAGATCGACATCATCTGGTTCGACTTCTCGTACCCCGGGAACGTTCACCGGGGGATGAAAGGGAAGGGGCACGAAGATTGGCAGAGTGAAGAGCTGCTCAAGATGGTGCGCGAGCTGCAGCCGGGCATCATCGTGGATAACCGGCTCGATCTTCCCGCCGACCAGGCCGATATTCAGACTCCCGAGCAGGTTCAGCCCCGGGAATGGGTGCGCGTGGATGGCAAACCGGTTGTCTGGGAGGCTTGCCAGACTTTTAGCGGATCGTGGGGCTATTACCGGGACGAGTATACCTGGAAGAGCCCGGAGCAGTTGATCCGGATGCTGATCAATACCGTTTCGACCGGTGGAAACCTGCTCATGAACGTCGGTCCCACCGCCCGCGGCGTCTTTGACAGCCGGGCCATCGAATCTCTCGGCGTGTATCGGGATTGGATGGCGTTGCACTCCCGCTCCATCTACGGCTGCACCCAGAGCGATTTTGCCCCGCCCGCTGACTGCCGCTTCACACAGAATGGCAGTCGGCTTTACCTGCACATCTACGCCTGGCCGTTCGAGCAGCTCCATCTTGACGGCATGGCTGGCAGAATAGAATACGCGCAGATTCTCAACGACGCCAGCGAAGTGCGCTTCCGCGAGCAAGACGGCGGCGTCACCCTCCGCCTTCCCGTTCGTCAGCCCGATGTCATCGTACCGGTGATAGAATTGTTCCTTAACGGGTCATAAACCGGACGGGAGACGGAGGAAAACCCACCGCCGAGACGCAGAGTTCCGCGGAGATTCGCAGAGGGAAAGCGAAAGCAATAAAAAACTGCGAAAAGAGTGAGAGTGAGACGGTGAGATGGCGGGGCGGTGAGAGGGCGAGATGGGGCTGGCAGGTTGGAGGGTCGTCATGCGCATCGAATCTTCCCTCTTCAGCACGGCGCTATTCTGCGCCATTATCATAGGTTGCGGCGAGCCAATGGCTGCAGCGCAGACGACCTCGTCGCCACCAGGCGCGGCCACGCCCCTAGTCGCGCCCTCTTCCGATGATGCTCGGTTGATTGCGCAGGTTCTGTCACTCAGAATCATCGAGCGCCTCGATCTCACCCCGCAGCAGGCGGCGGATATCCGGACAAACGGCTGACCTCGAGCGTACTTTGCGTCGGTCCTGAACGCTTTACATCCCGCCAAATTTGATGCTTTTGTGCTAAAATGCAGCCATGAGAACAACAATCGACATCCCCGACGACCTCCTCCGCCGTGCGAAGGCCACAGCGGCGCTTCGAGGGATGAAGCTCAAGGAACTCATTGCGAGCTGCCTGGAGGCTGGCTTGAGTCATGGCTTCCAACCCGTCACACCATCGCCACGTCAAGGGCGAAGCTCGCCTCCGCTCATCCCTGAAGCAATGACCGGTAAGCCAATTCGCGCCCTTACCAACGAAGAGATCGCGGCGATTGAGTTGGAGGAAGACGTCGAAAAGCACATTCGATCTCTTAGACGCTAGCGTCTTAGTATCGCTGGCTGCTCCCGACCATCAGCATCACCGTCGCGTACGCTTGTATTGGGATCAACAGGCGGCAGCGCACGTGGGCTTCTGCCGTGTCACGGCGCTGGCATTCCTCCGTCATCTAACAAACCCGTTGATCATGCAGTCAGCCGTCCTAACCACCAAAAGGGCGTGGGAGGAGCTTGAGCGCTGGCTGGCCATGCCGGAGGTTGTGTTCTTTGAGGAGCCGAGTGGCCTGCATGAAGTCCTCGGCTCCTTCGCAGCCACGCTCACCCTCGGACAGGCATCCTGGACAGATGCTTATCTTGCCGCCTTCTGTATTTCCGAAGGTTGCCGTATGGTTTCGTTCGATGGCGGCTTCCGCCGATTTGCGGGCCTGGACCTGCTGGAGTTGAAAGCATAGCTCCATGGCAATCATCTATCATGCTATGCCCGGCAGCGCTCTCGATCTCATAAGCCACGGCCTTGTCAGATGGGAGCACGGCCGAAGTTAGGCCCGTCAGGCCCGCGCCTCCCTCCCGGATCTTCCCGAACCGAAGCGAGCCGCCCTTGCCTCTCTCCGCTTTTCCTCTGCGAATGTCCGCGGAACTTTGCGTCTCCGCGGTGATCGTCCTTCATCCTCCGTCCTCCGTCCACATCTTCATCCCGATTTATTAACTCTGTAATAGGGTAATAATGAGTCGGCGGCGCGGGGTAAGAAACTCTCTGGCGCCGCCGGTTTTTCTGGATGCCGCCCGGGTTCTAAGGGGCGGCCTGAATGAGAATAAATGATGAGGGTCATGAAGGAGGAAGTATGGTGGATAACACAATGGATGGTGGCTCGTCCGCGGGTCTCGCCGATCAGGTGAAGCAGCAAACGCAGCAAGCCGTTGACCAGGCGCAGGACGCTGCGAGCAAGGTGCTGGATCTTGCGAAGACCCAGTTCCGGTCGCAGTTGGAGAACCAGAAGAACCGGGTGGCTGGAAGCGTTGGTTCGATCGCCTCGGCCCTGCGACAGGCGGGACAGCAGCTTGAGGGCCAGAACCTCGGGATCGTTGGTCAGTATGCGTACAGCGCCGCGAATGAGCTGGATCAGTTGAACGGCTATATCCAGCGCAAGCGCGTGGATGACCTAATCGTTGAGGCTGAAGATATGGCGCGCGCTCACCCGGAGATCTTCGTGGGTGGGGCGTTTGCGCTGGGTCTCCTCGCGGCGCGGTTCTTTAAGAGCAGCAGGGAAGCATTAGATGGCCGGAACCGGGCGCTGGCGCCCCGAGACTATAATGGCGCCGACGACGTTGCCCCGTATCTTTCGGCCCGGTCAGTGAATGAAGGGAGCGCGACGTATGCTGGGTGAGATGCGACAAAAGGAATTTCGACAGGAGACTCGCGTGGCGGGAGATGGGCTGCATCAGGCGAATGAAAAATCGCTGGGCGAGCTTTTCTCGGATCTCGCGAAAGAGACTTCAACGCTCGTGCGTCAGGAGGTAAACCTCGCGCGTGCGGAGATGACTGATAAATTGGCGCGCATGGCAAAGGGCGCGGGATTGATCGCAGCCGGTGGCGTGCTGGCTTTCGCCGGTTTGTTAGCCATCGTCGCCGTTCTGATTATCGCCCTCGCTATCGCCATTCCGTGGTGGGCTTCGGCGCTGATCGTTGGCTTCATGTTAATTGGCGCAGGCGGTTTTCTTGGCATGACCGGGATGGTCAGCCTCAAACAGTTGGACATGGCGCCGCGCCAGACGATAGAAACATTGAAGGATGACGCTCAATGGGCAAAAGATCAGACGAAATAACGGGGGAGAAAATGGAAGAGACCAGAACGAATGAATTCAATACAGGAGACCAGGCCCGCGATCGATCAAGGGCGCGGACGATTGATGATCCCACGGCTGAGAACACCACCGAGGTCATCGATCGGGCCAACACTGCTGAATTGTCCCGCTCAACGGAAGCGGTTACCGACTTCGAAGTCGCGGCGAATCGGCCAGCAGTCCCGGTTCTGGAGCGCATGCCGGAAACCGAACGCACGACAGCTTCGCCCCCGGGTGGATGGAAATCCGGCGATAACGACGTCGATGCGACTCGCGCCGAGATCGAGCGTACGCGGGCTGATATGAGCCAGACGGTTGACCAGATTCAGGAGAAACTGGATCCGCAATTGCTGATGGATCAGGCGAAGGAGCGAGCCAGCGAATTCGCGCAGCAAACGAAGGAGAGTATCAAAGAAGCCACCGTTGGCAAGGCGCAGCAGGCCGTTGGCAGCGCCGTTGATTCAACGAAGGAGTTCATGAACGACGCCGGCCACGCGGTGCGGGACGTAGGTGAGTCGGCGCTCGATACGCTGCAGGAGAATCCGATCCCCTTCGCGGCCGCGGGCCTGGGTCTCGGCTGGCTCCTATGGCGTTTCTTCGGCCGCCGGACGCCAGAACATCGGTTTCGACATGGCGTCTACGTCTACCGCGGCCGGGTGTATGACTTTGTGAATCCGGCGGACGACCGACCGGGCCCCAGCAGCTTCAGCTCCGGGCCAGCGCGGGGTTATGCCGGACATCCCGAGCCCGCAGGCGAATTCGCAGCGCGCGCGGATGGCGGCGATCTGAAAGATAGAGCGGGACAACTCGCCGGCCGGATGCAGGAGAAAACCGGGCACGTGGTCAACCAGGTTCAGGACCGGGCGGGCCGACTGGCCGACCAGGTTCAGGATCAGGCCTCGCAGTTGACGCGCGGGGCGCAGGATCAGTTCCGGCAGGCTTCCTCTGGTTTCCAGCGGATGCTGGACGATAACCCGCTGGCCGTCGGCGCCATAGCCCTGGCCGTCGGCGTCGCCATCGGGCTTGCTATTCCTGAGACCGAACAGGAGAACCGGCTGATGGGCGAGACCCGCGACCAGCTTGTGGAGACCGCGCAGCAGACCGCCCAGAACGTCGCTCAAAACGTGACGCACAAGGTGCAGAACGTGGCGTCCGAAGCCGTGAACGCCGCAAAGGAAGAGGC
>DASRZA010000447.1:0-63834 GCA_035686845.1 Armatimonadota bacterium
CTCTATCTTGGCTTCATCTCGTTGTGCTGCGCGCTCGATGGGCTGTTGAGGAGTCCAGCCGAGTTCCTTGAGCAATCGTGAGACGTGACTCTTATGATAGGTAACGCCATATTCCAACTCTATCACCCAAGCAACTCTATCACCCGAGCAACTCGAGCACATGTCCAAAGCTCGCCCGCAAAACCGTAAGCCTCAGCGCCGTGACAGAGAAACTCCGGGATCTCTCCGAGCTGTATTGGGCTGAGTTTAGGTGGACTGCCTGGACGAGGCCGTGACAGCAGTGCCTTCTCGCCCCGTTGGCGCGCTGTCTTCAACCACCGACTGACGGCTGTCTTCGAAACATGAAGAGCTTGAGCGATGTCCAGTCCACTCCAACCCTCCTGACTCAACTCTACGGCTCGAAGACGGCGCCACTGTTTCAGAGCAGCGTCGTTACCCAGCTTCTTGGGAGTGTGTGAGGTTGTCATACTCTACATATAGCCTTACCTCCAAAGTTAACCATAGAGTTAACCTAATTATGCATCGCTCAGTAAGTGCGGACCGGTAGGTCGGTGATTTCTCTTACAAGCGAGCACGCGCGTCCTCCAGCAAGAAGAATGAAACCGCCTCAGCCACAATATTCAACTGTATGCCGAACATGGGATCCAACGTTATGGATGCTCAGGCCGCACGGCGATAGAGAGCGCCTGACAGAGTGGCGTGAAGTGTGTTACATTACCCGTGTAAATCGCGCCGCAACCCACCGAGCGCGCCTCCAATGCGATAATTGTGTCTCCGAGGCGCTGCCATTTCCGAATGCCAAGATCGAAGCGTTGGTTTTGAATGTCCGCGAGCGCACTCGTGACTTTCCCCGAGTGATCGCCCGGCTCTTGATTCATGCGTTGGTAGATGCAATTCACGCGCGTCGACCCCGACTGAAGGAACTGCTTCAATCCCGCGGGAGCGGCCTTCGGTGGAAATGCTGCCCCCATTACAAACACTCCACCCTCCAGGCGAGGGAGGACGTCCCCAGCGGCACAGTTTGTAGGGTCCTGCAATTGACAACCGGCTTCGTCGAACCACCCCATCACGCCATCTTCGATAAAGCGTCTGAGTATCCGCAGTGCGCCTTCGCGGGTCCTGCCCTGATCCACCGCCCAGTGTAAAAAGGTGGGCACCAATTCCTTCTGTCCGCCCCGGCGGGTTTGCGCGTGGCTCCACGCGTCATGCAGATTCGCTGCTTTTACGCACACGCCGTACGCATCCACGGCGGCTCGCAGGAAGGTGTTGAGGTACTCAGCCCGTACGTAGGTCGAGGTCACGCAGCGCCGGCTGTCGAGCGTTCGCTGAATACGCTGCTTCACCTCCCTGGATTTGGTGATGCGCCAGATGAAGATCGTCGTCTCCACAAAGAGCGGCTCTTCATCGTTCACGAAAGACTATCTCGATCGCGGCCTTCAACTCCCTGCGTCGGCTGCATCGGGACAGTAGCCGAACTTCTCTAGCGAGGGTATCCAGTTGAGGCCGCCGCGGCACAATTCCCGTGAGAACCGCGACAGATCAATCTTATCGGCCCTGGTGACGACGATTTCGACTATTGCGCGGCGAACTCTCTCGAAGTTCTTTAAGGTGAACTCATCAACCGACTCATTGAGCAGTACCAGGCGCGTTTCCATCGCAGCCATGCTCAGGTCGTCGTACCCGTACGACGCAGCCGTCTCCTCCATGTCCCAGAGCGCCTCACCGAGGCTGGCCGCGGCTTCAGCGCGAAATGAAGGCAAATCAACGGCCTCAACGAAGCGCTGCAGTCCCTCCTGCACGCTATCCCGCGCGGCTTCGAGCCGCGGCGGAGCGCCGCTCTCATCCGCTATCCGTAAGCTGTAATCCTCACCGCGCAACCACGGCGCGATCAAGCCCGGTAAGGGGCCGTTGTAAGTCTCAGTCGTAATCCCGCGCCACGAGAGCGTGCCCCGTCGCCGGACATCCTTGACCGTTGGTGACCACCGGATGCGCCCGGCCGGCGCCTTTGAATCGACGTTCGGGACCGCCCGTACCGGTGAGCGCGACAGGATTCCCACCACCCCATTTGAACCACCGGTACCCAGTAGAAGGCTGTCTGCAGGCGCAATTCTCATTGAGATGTCTCCCCATTTGATGGTTCGAGTTTGAACTGACCCAGGATGAGATAGAGGTGAAGTACGGTATCCAGAACGGGCCCCACGCATTGATTCGGATCGATCACGCCATGAGCCACGCGGTTTCGAAGGTTCCAGCCGGCGGGATCAGCCATGACCAGGCGGATGTATTCTCGGATCTCGGCCGGAATCACGGCCTGTACCTCTCCGAAGCGCAGGAAAGCGCCAAAGTTTGAGTCAAGCTGCCATCCATCAACGCCCCGGCGGCGATTGATTGCCGGCATTCCCGCCCGTTCGAATAGAGTCCGGATGACATCCTCAAACTGCAGAGCGAGGATGTGGATCGCGCTGACGTAATCGTCCGCGAAGTAACGCTCGAAGCCAACGCTGATTATTTCAAGGTTGTTTTCATCTACGAAGCCATAGGAGCCAACGTACTCGGTCAGCGCTGGCGCATTCAGACCCCGCTCTCGAAGCCTGGTAAAGAGCGGCGCCAAAACAGCTGCAGCGTTAATCGTAATCCAAAGAAGAAGGTTCCGATCCCGCTCGCTGGCCAGCCATGCAGGGTCGATCGCTTGCTTCGCGCCCTCATTTGAGATTTCCGGGCTGCCTGACGCGGCATTCTCAGCCCGCCGGTCGCGGGCCGGCACGTGAGCCACGGGAATCTCGTCAACGACCAGCGTCCTGGGAATAAAGTGGATCAGATGCCTTTGTTCCGCTGCCTGGCGGGCCTGCTGCTCAGCAAGTTCCAAATTCGGCAAAAGAGAACCTTCGGACGCGACCCGCTTCAAGCATTCCGCCAGGTTATCCGGCTGAAGCAGAGGTCCCAGCAGCTCCTCCAGTTCCTCTTCGGGGACCTGGAAGGGAACTGAAATAGCGCCCATCTCTCGGCGCCCAAGGCGGTACTGCTCTCTGATCTTACGCTTGAGCTCGTTTACTCTTCGCAGCAGCTCCTCACGATGCTTGATGGGTGTGCGGTGATCATTCCTAAGGCGTTCGTAATGGTTGAGGGCCATTTCGTACAGACCCGCGGCCGCCAGATGGCGTGGGCGTGGGCCGGTCGTGCGGCTTAGCGCCTCGCTTTCGAGGGATTCTCCCTCTCTGAGGCGTAGAAGGCAAACAGTTTCGCGGTCACCCTCAAGCTCGGCGGCGCGGGCAGCCAGTCCGAGGAACTCCTGTTCTCCCCAGCGGTCATCGGCCGCGGCATTCTGGTCTGCGAGCTCAAGTGCGGCGTCCTCCACTTCCGTCAGCTCCTGATCTCCGACCACCGAGGCGCCCAGTCGATCACGGATGTACAATGCAATTCTGCTGAATTCTACTACCCACCGGCCGGGCGGGTGGCGAAGGTCCCGACCATTCCGGATCGACGCCGTTTGATTCCGAATCAAGCAAAGGAGTTCTTTAACGAGCCCTTTCACACGCGGCCTATCGCCGATTTGCATGGCAATATGCGAAGCACAATCCAGAGCCACGGCGGATTCCAATAGTGCGTTGTTTCGGTCGGAATCTGAAAACAGCCGGGCGCTCTTAAGATAGGCGTCGATCGACGCGCGCGCATCAAGATGATCGTGGAGTCTCTCCCAGCGAATATCGCGAAACCGTGCCGCCACTACCGGGTTTGCAGTTGCACCCGCTCGCTTGGCGAGGTAGTCGAGCATAGTCTCGGTGAAAGAATCAGGGTCGGGAAACGTGTTGCCGTTCTCGAACTGCAGAAATCCGGTCAGCCGCGCGCTACCTCTGGAAGCGTCCTCTTCAGAGGAAATGATCGACGTGCGGATGACGAGGCTGAGAGCGAGGTACTCCCAGCGCAAGTGTTCCAGATCCGTGTCGGGAAGATGCTCTTGCACCCTGGAGAACGTGTTCTCAACTTCGCGGGCCAGTTCTCGTGCAGGACGTGGTGGCTCGGCCTTGTCCAGACTCGAGAATAGAGAATTGAGCTCGCCCGAGCCTTCGTCTTCAGTCATACTGCTCGCTCCGTAATCCAGCTCGATCATGGATTCATTCTATCACATCTATCAGAACACGCTCCATAAGCAAAAGGCCATCCGGTCTCCCAGATGGCCTTCCGATAACTTGCACTCCCCCGACTGGACTCGAACCAGTAACATTTCGGTTAACAGCCGAACGCTCTGCCATTGAGCTACAGGGGATCGTATTTAGTTTTAATGGTGGAGGCAAGCGGGCTCGAACCGCTGACCTACTGCGTGCAAAGCAGTCGCTCTCCCAGCTGAGCTATGCCCCCCTGCCCTCTCTTACCCTCGCCGCCCGGTTCCTGCGGCAATCCAATTATACCGTCCGCGGGAAAGAGTGTCAACCCAAAAAACCGGTGGTGGGTATTGGGTGTTAAGTGACGGGTATTGGGTAACAGTTATTAGGTAACGCGATTCGTGTGATAGGACTCCGGAAGTTCGGGAAAGGATGAGGCGATGGAACAGATCAGGGGACTGCTGCAGGACTATATCGCGAGCCCGGGAGCGCCACCGAAACCTGCGGAAGCCGTGCATCAGGATTACCAAAATGTTGCGCAGACCGCGCCGAAGGATGTAGTCGCGCAGGGAATTGCATCAGCGTTCCGATCCAACCAGACACCTCCGTTCGCTCAAATGGTGTCCAGCCTCTTCGATCAGTCGGGGGGACCGCAGCGGGCCAATCTGTTGAACCAGCTTTTAGGAGCAGCCGGGCCGGGATTGGCTTCGGATGTTCTATCTCGCCTCGGCCTCTCCGACCTGGCCGGATCGCTCGCCGGTTCACAGGGAAATGTGACGCCTGATCAGGCGTCGCGAGTTCCGGCGCCCGCAGTGAAAGAGATGGCGTCACAGGCTGAGAGCCAGGATCCGTCGATCGTCGACACGCTGAGCCGTTTCTACGCTGATCATCCCGAAGAAGTGAAGAAACTCGGCCACGAAGCCCTCTCGATAGCAATGTCGGCGATGGGGAACCGCTCGGTCGCGTAGACAGCGATCTGATGGCCCCGGCGACTCCATCACCTCAGTGATGAGCGCGCATGGAATCTTTGCCTGCGCCCGGTTGCACGTGAACGATGAGCGCGTTCAGACCGTGTTTGCTCCGCGCGGCAAAGGTCATGGCTCGATCGCCGGGGCGCAGCCGGGAGAATGGCATCGTGTGAGCGACGACTATCCGGGCGCCGGGGAGCAGCCTGACGTGAATCAGTTTGCCGCCGGGCCCTCGCAGCGTCAATGGATTGGCCTTGATGACCCGGCCGATCCCGCCAAAACCGGAGGATGGCGGTGGGACGCCTGCGGCCGACGCGGGTGGAAACAGCACCAGCATCCGGGCGCTGAGAATGCCGTGAGTTTCGGTTCCGATAGCGTGCGCGTTCCAACCGGGTTTGATACTGGCGCGGGCGCCTGGATCGAGCTTGAAAAAGTGACTGGCGTGGGTCACGCCAAGACGGACCGAGGCGCCGTTCATCGATTTGAGAACGTAGTAACCAGCGCCGGTTCGGACGACAATGCCCATCGCTTTCGGCATGGTTCCGGATGCCGGCATGGCAGGCAATCGCATATTTCGAGCAGCGCCAGGGCTTGCCATGCCGCCCCGGGCTATCGCGCCCGAGCCCGTCAGGAGCGACAGAGCCGCAGCCGCGATCACGATCTTACTAATCCTCATTCGAAAGCTCCTCCGTCACATGGGGGCGCATGATGGCCGGGCGCCCGACAATCTGAACGCGTGGCGCGGCCAGATGCCCGAGAGAATGTTTCGCGTGCGAGGATGAATATCCTTCCGGGCCGGGCCAACTCAGGGGATAACAGGGAGCGCCGCGGCGCCATAATCCGACTGCCGCGGCGCGATCACACCATTCATTCCGGAGGAGGCGCAGCGGGCCAGGTCACGCCGCCACGCCGGGCGAAGTGCCGTCCTTCGCCCTGAACGCGCTGGTTGAGATCGGCGCTGGTCGCGCGTTCCACCTGCAGGGTTCCGATGAGGAGAGCGCCGTAACTCAGCAGAAGAATGCAGCCAACCGCGGCGCCGGACCGCCGCATCCAGCATACGAGGCTTCCTGTCAGTGGCTTGCGGCGTATGAGCGCCGTGGCCGCGACGAGGAGCAGAAGCAGAATCGGCAGCCCGACCACGGCTACTACGCAAAATGGACGGACGCCAAACGGGTCCGACATTACGGCGAGCATCATGCCGGCCGGGACCGACAGCCAACCGCCAATACGGGGATCGGCCAGCGAGATAAAATGAACGACATTACCGAACGCACCCGTCCAGGGACGGAACCACGCCCCGGCCGCCAGCGCTGAAATGAAGACAACTGCGGTTAACAGCGGGGTAATCCCGTACCGACGGCGCCAACGAAGTCCGGCAATACCGGCGAGGAAGAGAAAGCAGAGCCCGCTGGGGAGAACCGTAAGGTCGAGAATCCACCAGGCTATTAGACGCAGCATTGGATCGCCGCCCAGCGGCTCAATGACGAATGCGCTCTCCGCAAGGTTCCGAACCCGGCTCGAATTGTCCAATTCGTTCTTTGCCCAACGAGCCTCATTCCGCGCTCCGAGACGATTCAAATAGGAAAGATAAGCCCTCTCCTCGGCGATGGAGCACTTTTCAGATGAGGACCAGTCACCGACTCGAAGTGAAGGGGCGCCGCCCGGCCGGGTGGCGCCCAGTCGAGAAATCGCGACCCCTACCAGGGAACCGATGAAGCTCGTGCTATCGGCGCGTATCAGCCCGCCGCAACGCATAACCGCGTGCCGAATAGCGATTCCATCCGCAGGGTGTCCGCTTTTTTCAGCCTTCATGGCAAGGTACACGGCCACCGTCGCGGCAGCGCGGAGCGCTGATAAATGAGGGAGCCAGACCTGCCCGTAGGCAGCCTCCATTTGAAGTGCGCTCAGCCTCCCTTCTGTCGCGCGTGCGAGTCGGAGATCGGCAATCGCTTCATCAGGCACGTAATCATCGAAGAAGGGCTTCTCACTCGCGCGCCGGATGGCATCGAGCGCTTCGCGATCTTGATGGACGGCAAACAGGCCCGCCGCCTCCATCATTGGGAAGTACGCGTTATTGGGGTCGAGGCGCTCGCCGATCGTTGCGGCTTTTTCGAACGTACAGACGTCACCGGGTCTTGAGGCCCCCGGACGATGGAATTGTGGGAGATGGCCATCGATTAAGAGGTACTCCTCATCGCGATTGACACGGACGGGCCCCTCAGTCATGCAGCGAATCAAGTGGGCGTAGAGCTCAGGGCGGCGAGGATATCGCGCGATGAGGGATCCGAGGCGGGCCATGCGAGTCAAAGCCGTAGGGGGGCTTCCATCCGGAGCGACCGTTATCGCTGCTGAGACCTGCATCTCATAATCGTTCGGATGTCGAGCGGCTTCCCGATTGAGCCTGGCCGGGAGATCACTCCGCGGACCCGGTTCGATAGCAAGCTGCTTCATTCCGACATTGCGAAGATTGTCCTGCACCCCCGGAACGGGATTGAGGAGAGAGCGCCACTGAGCACGTAAAAGCCAGCCGGTGGAGGGCAGGATTAAGAGCGCCGCAAGAACGGCGACCGTCGACCAGAACAGCCGGCGAAGATTGCGCGGGTTGGTAAACATCTTGGCTCCTTGTTTTAGAGCATTATGGATCGCGCGTGAAAGCGATGTCGGGGCAGCTCAATGTACGCATGATAACCGATCTGCCGTCGAATTGCAATGCCTGAGACGCGGGAGAGCCGCAATGTGTCAGGGATTGATGGCGACTATTCTGATTGGATAGTGGCCCACGCGATAGGTGGTGACGAGATGTCCGCTTCGGATCAGATTGCCGTACGTTCTCGGGACCTGGGCTTCATGGCCGTCATAAACAAGGTAACGAACGCCCCAGGCGCGCAATTGCGCCGGGGGTACGGGGATCCAATCGATCTTGTAAAGAGGCGCGCGAGTCATGAGACCGAGAGTGGGCGCCCAGTTGTCACCCGCAAAGGCTCTGCCGTGAACGAGCCGGCTGAGCCGGCGCCCCGATCGAATAAGAGTGTATCGCGGCTGGGCAGCCCAGCGTGCGTATGGCAGCCAATCACCGAAGATTAAAATTGCTCCGAGGAGGACCGGCGCGATCCACCGGGAGACCGGCGCGGGAATCGATACCCACTTCCATGCCGCAAAACTTCCTATCAAAAGAATCACGGCCAACGCCATCAGTCCTTCAATTTTCGGCAGGTCCTGTTGGGGCGGATAATGAGGTATCACCAAGGAAGCGGCATCGACATAAATCAGCCAGCCCGCGGCGGCGACCGGGTTGAGGGGGCGGCCGGCGCCGCCATTCCAGAGCCACTGCGCGCCTCGCGCGGCGAGCGCCGCGGCAGCCGGCACAAACAAAATGGTGAATCGCGGCGGCCGGTAACTTTGAGGCGCCAGGTATACTAATCCGGTGATCAGCCAGAACGAAAGCAGCACACCCCAGCGATCCCGATCCTGAAGAGAGGCAGCGACACCGGCGGCCGCGAGGCAAATCAGCGGAACACCGCGTGCGCCCCAGATTCCGGGCACGGTGAGCGCCTGCCGCGAGAGCACGAGCGGACGAAGGTCCCAGAGAGTGGCAGCGTTCAGGCGGAACGCTTCCCGAAATTGATCGAAGAGCGCCTGGTGCGGCAGCACGAAGAGCTCCCGGTACAACAGACATGAAATCGCGAGGACCATGAGAAACACCCAGAGCGGCAGTCGGGAACGAATCCACCCGGCCGCTGTCGTACGCGCACGGCGCCGTTCGGGAGCGAGACGGTGAGCCGGCTGCCATAGTAGGAAGAGAACGATCGGCGGGAAGAGCACGGCGCCGGTCGGTTTGATGAGGAAACTGACGAAGAGCAGGATGGCGGAGAGCGCGGCCCAGGCAATGGATTTTCCGTGCCCGGTCGGGCGCGCGGCCGGAGATCCAGCGCCCGGGTTTTCAGCCGCGCCATGCTTCGAATCGCCGCCGGCCTGAAATGCCGCCGCCGCGGCTGCGGTGGTAACGCCCGAGAGCAAGCCTTCGATCAGCTCAAGCCGGCCGTACATCACAAAGAGGTAATCGGTCCCCAGAAGCAGGGCAGCGAGGAGCGCGGCCCTCCAGCCCCATTCGCGCCAGCAGATCGTCGTCACGAGGAGAATCGCGAGCATCGCGCCGAAAACGCTGAGGAGTCGAACCGAAATGAGTCCGAGCCCGAAGGCACGGAAGGCCATATAGCTGATGGCGGTGAATCCGGGCGTTTGCGCCAACACGTTGTCGCCAGGAGAAATCCAGGCGCCCGCAAGCAGCCGGTGGCGCGCGTTGAGCGCGTACGTGCCCCCATCATTGAAGATCGATCGGCTCGAACTGAGGCTTTCGGGAGGGTCAGCGGAGAGGTGAAAGAGACGCAATCCGGCGGCGAGCGCCAGAACGAGGAACAGAGCGACCGCACGACGAGGATGCCCGGATGCAAAGCGGGGGCGCCGGCCGGCCGGCGCCGATCCGGAAATCACAGCTCCAGCGAGCTTTCCATCGGAACTACTATCTCCTGGGATGAGGGCAGCGGGTCCGGGACCTGGATCACGAGCAGCGCCACGTCGTCACGCAGCACCCCTTCCGCGAAAGTAGTGGCCGCTTCAAGGAGCATCCGAGCCGTCTCATGCGCGCTGCCATCGATCTGACCTAGGAGGGTTTGAAGGCCTTCGGTATCCAGAAAATCATCATCGCGCCGGGCGTCGGAGAGGCCATCGGTGTAAAGCACAAGAGTATCTCCGGCTCGGAGTTCGGCGACGTGGGTGGGAAACGACACCAGGCTGCTGTCCACGACTCCGAGTACGACTCCCTCGGCGTGGAGCAGCGCCACGCTCCGATCCGAGCGGCGGAGAAGCGGGGGTTGATGCCCGGCGTTGGCGAAGCGCATCTCCCAATTCTCGAGATCGATCACCCCGTAGAATAACGACACAAATCCCTGCGCGGTGGGGGAGGATCGGAGCGAGCCGGCGAAACAGGCCGCGTTGACGCGAGAAAGCACTCTGGAAGGCTCATTGTCTTCCAGCGCATAGGATCGCAGCGCGTACTTGACCGCGGCAGTCTGCACCGCGGCGCGGAGTCCTTTGCCCGACACGTCCGCGATCACAAATCCGATGCGGCGGGGGCCAAGCGGAATTACGTCGTAAAAGTCTCCTCCCAGCTCGGTTTCGTCGAGCGCGGCCCGATACTGGCGAGCAATGGATAGACCGCCGAGTTTCGGGGGAATATCGGGCAGCATCGCCTTTTGCATGGTCTCGCCGACACGCCGCTCTCGCTCGAAGGCCGCCTGGATCTGGAGGGCAACGCCGGCATGACGGGCGAGCAGTTCCATGATACGTACATCGTCTTCGGTGAAGCGATCGGCTTCGGTTTTGGCGCCCACGAAGAGGACCCCCGCAACCGCGCCACCCGGCACCACAATTGGCGAGCAGATATAAGAATTAACGTCCAACGCCGGGTTTATTTCGAGACCGGGTGCGGGTCGTGCCCCATCGTCTACCGAGGCCCGGGTATCATGATGAAGCCATACCCATCCCGGAACGCCTTCGCCCGCGACCCAATGATGGTCAAGGCTCGTCCAGCGGGATCCATCCCACCATTCTCTGAGCCAGAGTTGATCATTATCCACCTGGGCCAAAAAGGCGACCTCGGCGCGAGTGACAAACGCCGCGTCCTGCGTGATGCGCCGCAAGAGCCGCTGCGGATTTCGTTCGGTTCGGATTCCTTCGAGTAGACTCAGCAGCACGTTTAGCTGCTGATTCCGGTCGCGGAGCAGATCCTGATTCGCCTGTAAACGCTCGGCCATAAAGTTGAAGGCGTCTCGCAGCGAATCCATCTCGGTGCCGGTCTTCATGTTGACACGGTACCCCACGTCGCCGCTCGCGATGGCCTGTGAGGCGCGCTGCATTCGCTGAATGGCGTAGAGAAGCGCGCCGCTTGCGCTCCAGAAAAGGGCGAACATCAACAGGAGACCAACCAGAGTGCCGATGACGGTGACGCGCTGCTCCCGGTAGATTGGCGCCCGAGCAAGCCTGGCGTCCACAACGGCAGCGGCGGCCCAACCAAAAATCTTCACCGGCGCGTAAGCCGCGATCAGAAACTGGCCGGTTTTTGAACTGAGCGAGGCCCCTTCCGTTGGAACGCCTGCGATTGCCCGTCCGACAGCCGGCGCTGACAGCGCGCCGCGCGGGAGATCGCTCCAGTCAGTCGGACGGCTGTCAACCACCTGCGCATCGCTATCCAAGATAAGAATGTAGGAATAGTCGGTCGCCTGGCTCGGGAGCGCCGCCCTGATCCAACGGGTGCTTACGATCCCACGAAGAATACCGCGGCGTCCCGTGGCGCCTTCGACCGACACCGCCAGGTGGATGCCGCCGGCGCCGCCTTTATCGACAACGTGCTTTAGAGACCAGCGGCGGCCGCTCGCGACCGCGCGGACCGCAGGGTCGGAGCGGATCTGAGCCGGGGTTTCATCGCTGTCTCCAACGCGGATGACGCGGTCGCTCGCAACAAAATCCAGGCTCCTGAATTTTTCGCTCTGGATTGAAAACAGCCGGCGAAGAAAGGCCCCCCGCTCCTCATCCCGCCATGTTGTCTGCTGGGCGAGTTCGAGGGCTGCGGTCTGCTCAGTTCGGAGCGCCGCGGCAAGCAGCGCGCCGGTTGTGCCGGCCGCGGAAACGCTCAGGTCGGTCATTGTATCTTCAAGCGTTCGCTGGTGGAGATCCGACCAGCCCTCAAAAGTGGTCGCGACCACCCCACCCAGAAGTAAGGCGATAAGAAGAAACACCAGCAGCAGTCTTGTTCGAATCGAGCGGCCCAATCGACTCTTACTCCCGTCCCTCTAACCGGCCCGATCCTGTTACCGGGCGCCGGCATAAAGGGGCACATTACGCTCCGACGCGCGGACTATGCTCGTTCCATCTAATACGCCCTGGCGCAGGTTCACCGGCGGCCCTTCGACCCATCCAAAATGGGGTGGCATTCCGGCCCCCAGTCCCCAATTCTGGGGGCGGCGACTGCCGGCTCATTTGCGCGGGAGCGCGTTATCCCGACGGCGCCACAAAGCTCACCTTCGCTGCAGGTCTAATTGATTGTACAGGAAAGCGTGAAAGAAGCAAACAGTAGGATAACTTAAGTCATCGCTTGACACTGGATAAACCGCGGTGATATACTCGATTTGGAAGGAGGTGGTGTGAATAATGGATATACGCACACACGGGGGTTCTGAAGCTTAGGCAGCCTCGTAAGAGGTCTGCCTGCCTTCAAATCTACGCAGCCCTCGGCAAAGGGACGGTCGTGAGGCCGTCCCTTTGTGCTGTACTTATGGCTTCTCATCCAGGGTCACACCGCCGGGCCCGATGAAATAGGCGATCCGGGAATAGCGTCGCTGTGGGTCATGATCTCGAAGCAGATCGTTGGTCACGATGGGGCATTCAAGCCGGCGCGCCTCGGTCAAGAGTGAAAGGTCCGCGTCCGTCCGGCTCTGCGCGAACCGGATCTCACCGCGCAATTCCCAGCGGTTGAGCCGATCCGGGTTTTTGACCTGGAAGAGAAGTGAAGCGTCGCAAAGAATAATAATCGGGAAAAAGCCGGCTTCCAGCAGTTTCTGGCGCACCGCGCGGATGTTTTCAAGGTTGGGACCGCTCTCCTGGTTATTTCCATCCCACGCGACGTTGCTGCCATCCACGACCACCGGGCGAGTGGAGGCGCTGAGCACGCGGCGAGCGCCGGGCAGGTAGGCGTTGGCGCCTTCAATAACGTGCAGCGCTGCCTGCCTCACTTCGCCGCTCTGGCCGGCGGCCCATTTTCTGAAGGGATCTACCAGCGATTCGTCTGCGGCGGCGATCGCGGCTGCCAACTGGGAAGCGGAGAGCGATCCGCCTGGCGCGCCGGGCCACGGCGCCTCTACCCGCTTGTGCTCGACCACCAGCGCCGGCTGCAGTCTTCGCCACAGACCGCGTTTGAGGCGGCGAGCGAGTGACTCGAAGGTCTTTGCAGCGTCGAGCGAAGTTCGGAGAAGCTCGCCATAGAGCTGCGCCACCTGCTCCACTTCCGCGCGGGAACCCGCGTCGGTGATTTCGAGCAGCTTCTCCATGCGCCACGTAACGTCGGCATCGCCGGGCGCGGCACGGATGCTCTCGCAGAATTCCGCTACCGCCTCTTGACGCCGGTTTTCGGCCAGTGCCGTTGCGCCCGCGTGATAATGATATTGTCCGACCTCTTCGGCGCTGCCGCCCAACGTGAGGGCCTCCAGCATGAGCTTCCGGGGGACCGGATTTACGGGGTCGAGGTCCAGCCATTCCCGGGCGTAAGCGGCAGCCGCGTCGAACAATCGCTTTTCGATCAGGCGCTGCAGCACCTGTCGGCTGAGATCCACGCTGGTCGCGACCGACGGCGGCGCGGCGCCCCGATTCGCCGCCGGCGCCCGGTCCGTGAGGCTCGAAACCGTCTTTACCTTTTCACGCCGGAGCGCCTTCGCGGCGCGATCCGCCCGGGCGGTCTCCTCATCCAACTTCTTCTGCAGCCGCTCCAACTTCCGGCGAGCCGACTTCAAATCCTCTTCGGCGCTATGCTGGAGCCGGCGCGCTTCATTCAATTCACGACGGGCGGATTCCAGATCCTTGCGCTCTGCCAGGGGATCAGCGCGAGACGGCGGCTCCCGAGGCTGGATGGAGGCGGCTGCTCGCGGCTTTCCGGCGTGCTCTGATTCCCGCGGCTTTCCGGCGTGCTCTGATTCCCGCGGCGCGGTCTGGCGCTTCTCGGAATCTGAGATTCCGAAGGCGATCGTGGGCACGGGGGAGACTACATGTTCAGCGACGCCCGAGATAGAGGCGTCCGGGCCATCGGAGGGTTCCGGTTCCTCCAGACAATCAGCCGGCGCCGACGCTGCATTGAGGCCCGTGCGTGGATGCAGAATCAGCGCCCACTGGACCACTTCGGCGCCATGCTGCGCCGCCAGCTCACGGATACCCTCATCGGCGGGTGGATCGGGAAGCTGCTCCAGCGCCGTGAAGAGGTCTCCCCGAAGATGCTCAAATCGAGAGGAGAGCGCGTTGAGGGCGTCTGTGGTATGCAGCAATTCCTGAATTCGCTTGCGAATGATCGGGCTGGTGAGCGACTTTGGATCCGATCGGAAGCCAACGAAGATCCGGCGCTCCAGGTTAGCGTCGCGCAGACTCACAATCAGTTCGCGTCCGCCGATGAGGGTGATCAGCGCACTGAGCGATGGCAGCGAAGCCCTCTCATCGGGATCGATTGTCATTTGGCGGAGGAAACGCCGGAATCGAGATGGAGCGAAGGCGCGATGGCAGAGACATCCGGCGCCGCGGCGCCCGGCACGGAAGCGCCCCCTATGGCGTCGGTCGAGATTAGCGTCTGCTTCCGAAGCTGGCCGCACGCGGCCATAATCTCCTGGCCCCGTTCCATGCGCTGGGTGACCGCGATGTTAGACTGTTCCAGGATACGCCTGAACTGGGTAACTTCAGCCGGTCGAGGAGCGTGGTACTCGTCGCTGGCGCCCGGGTTATAAGGAATTAGATTGACGTGATTCTGCCCCCCGCGGATCAGTGCCGCCAGTTGACGGGCGTGTTCCGGTTGATCGTTGACTCCCCGCAGCAGGACATATTCAAAGGTAACGCGGCGGCCGGTTTTCTCTTGGTAGGCGTCACAGGCGGCCAGGATCTCGGACAGAGGATAGCGGCGGGCGACCGGGATCAGCGTCTGCCGTATCGCATCGTTGGGGGCGTGGAGCGAGACGGCCAGGGTGAACGGTTCATTCTCGCCGGCGAGGGAAAGCATCTCGGGAACCAGGCCAACGGTTGAGATGGTGATATGGCGCATCGGGACGCCGATCTCGGAGTGCATGATGCGGGCGGCTTTGAGAACCTCGCGGGTGTTCATTAGCGGCTCGCCCATGCCCATAAAAACCACGTGCGTGTAAGTCCGCCCGGTTAACCGGCGCGCGGTGAGGAGCTGATCGACGATTTCGCCGGCGCTTAGATTTCGGGAGTAGCCGCTCCGGCCGGTGGCGCAGAACGTGCAGCGAATTGGGCAGCCGGCCTGCGACGAGACACAGATAGAAGTTCGATCCGCGAAGGGGAGCGAAACCGTTTCAATGGATTCGCCATCGGACAGTCCGAAGAGGAACTTCTCGGTTCCGTCCTTCGCCTGCTGGCGTCGAACCAGGGTGAGGCAGTTGAGCCGGGCTTCGTCACTGATGCGTTTGCGGAGCGCGGTCGGGAGATCGGTCATGGCGTCGAATGAGTCGACGCCGCGCGCGTACATCCAGCGGGCGATCTGCCGGCCGCGGTAGGCGGGTTCTCCCCAGCCGGCTGCGATCGCCTCAAGCTCTTCCCGGGTTTTGCCGGGTAGGACCGCGGCGCCACTTTCTATTGTATTATCACTCATACCAGAAGTATAGAGGCGCGCCGGAGGGGAGTCAAACGGGAGCAGGTCTTGCGAGGGATCGGAGCTTTGCCACAATTGGAGGAAGCGACTCGATCACGGCATCGACGTCGGCGCTGGTGTTTTGACGTCCCAGCGAGATTCGCAGCGATCCGTGCGCGTAATCGGGCGGCACACCCATGGCCAACAGCGCGTGCGGCGGCTCCAGTGAACCGGAGGAACAGGCGGATCCTGCCGAAGCGGCGATCCCGATCTGATCGAGCGCCAGCAGCACCGCTTCGCCCTCCACGCCGCGGAAGCAGAAACTCGCGTGGTTGGGCAGTCGTCGGGTCGGGTGCCCGGTTACGATGGTGTCGGGAACGCGTTCCGGAATCTCAGTGAGAAGCCGGTCACGCAGGGCGGTTTCGGCGGCAGCCTCGGATCCGAGCCTATCAACGCTTCGCTTCAGCGCCGCGGCGAGGCCGACGATTCCGGCGACGTTTTCGGTGCCGGACCGCCGGTTCTTCTCCTGGCCGCCGCCGGTAATCTGGGCATGGAGACGGGTACCGGAACGGATATAGAGCGCGCCGACCCCCTTGGGACCATAGATCTTGTGCCCCGAAAGCGAGTGTAGATCCACGCCAAGAGCGTCAACGTCGATGGGCAGCTTTCCTGTGGTCTGCACGGCGTCGGAATGGAAATAGACGTTACGCTCCCGGCAGATATCGCCAATCACCGCGATTGACTCGACAGTTCCCACTTCGTTGTTGGCGTGCATCACGGTGACCAGGATCGTGTCGCTCTCGATAGCATCCGCGACGGCCGCGGGATCGACGAGCCCGGTTGGATCAACGGGAATGATCGTGAGCTCGAAACCCTCTCTTTCGAGCGCGTGGCAGGTTTCAAGCACCGATGGATGCTCGATGGCGGAGACAACAATGCGCCGTCCCCTGGATCGCCGGGCGGAGGCGACACCTCGAATGGCGAGATTATTGCTTTCGCTTCCTCCGCCGGTAAAGATGATCTCGTTGGGAGACGCGCCCAGGCACGCCGCTACCGTTTCCCGGGCATTTTCCACCGCCTCCCGCGCCTGCCGGCCGGCCGCGTGGATGCTGTTCGGGTTCCCGAACACCTCGCCGAAATAGACCTCCATCTCGGCCCGCACGCCGGGATCTAGCGGGGTGGTAGCGGCGTTATCCAGATAAATCACGATCGACTCCCCTCGTCCGGCGCCGGTTTTTGGGGAACGCTGCATGGCGCCGATGCTTATGATCGCACTATAGCACGGGGAAGGAAGATCGTTACCGGGCCCCTCTACGCGTCAGCAGCGCCAGCGTCTCCGGCTGTTCCGACGCGAACGAGATGAGCGGCTTGCCGTGGGATTGCCTTTTTTTGCTGTTAATCAAGAGCGGATCGGCGTCCAGAAACGCTGCCACCTGATCGGTTAGACCCAGCACACAGGCGGCGTAGATATCCATCGGAGCGCCCTGGGCGAGGAGGAATTCGATGATATCCTTCCGCTTCATCTGGCAGGCCGCGCCGAGAGCCGTTTCATTGCCGTTGGCCATGCTGAGCAGCAGCGGCCGGTCGGCCAGCAATTGCCGGACCCGGTCGAGGTCGCCATGAGCCGCCTCGACAAAGGCCTTCACGTCACTTTTCGTAATCCCGGTTGCACCCATTTGAATACCTCTTTCGCCAGTGTACCCGGAGCAGACAAGGATGGACGCTGCCGCGCCTTGGTCCGCGGCTGGAAAGAGATTATATCATGTTCATCCGCAGCCGGGGCGAGGCGGGAAACGGGTTCGTCGCCGGCCGAAGCCACTCGCGCAAGCCGTACGCGGAGATTATGCCATGATCCCCCCGGGACCTGACGGGGCAACTGTGGTAGAATGTCGGAAGTTACGCCTCGCGCCCGCTTTCCGACAGCCTGCTTTGGCGGGCTTCGTATGGCTGCAGCATCGGAGTTCAGCCCGATGTGGACAGAGGCAATCGAACGCAGGCGCGGAGGCCTGCGCCACAAGGATCGAGGATGAGGTAAGCGCATCGGCGCCTCGCGCCCCGTACCTCGCGCCTGCTTTTGACCGGGAGGAGAATTCGATAATGCATTTACGTACTGGCGCCGGGATGGCGCTGTTGGCGTTGGTAGTGGGTGGCAGCGCGTTGGCGGCGGCGACGCATAAGCAGTTTGAGGGAGGGGTTACGCTGTACGAGAAAGGCCACGATCAGATGGTCGTCTGCAGCGTTGACAGCCCCTATCTCTGCAATATGATCCGGTTGTATGGTGGGACGAAGACGGTGCTGGCCGCGAATGGTAAGCCCGCAAAACTGGCGCGGGGAGAGTATGTTTCGGTAGATGCTGCGGCTCAGCCGGGCGCCCCGGTTGCACTCACCGTGAGAGTATATCCCGACCGTGCCGTGCGAACGATCAAGGGGTTCAAGCCCGCGAGCACGCAGCGAGATGAAACGGTCCTGAAGCGGCTGCCGGGAGTGCGAGCCGTTAAGCTCATGCCCGAGCTTGGCGAGGTCTATCTCACGTTCAACAGCAAGACCTCCGCCGCTGACATTGCGAAGCGGGCGAAGCGCAAGGGAATCCAGCTTGTCCTCCCTGGAGCCTGACAGCGAGACGGTCGGCGAGGCCGCGACCGGCGTAACGCTTGATCACGTGAACATCGTGGTGACCGACATGGCGCGCTCGGTGGCGTTTTATGAGACGTTCCTGGGTCTCCGCAGGGGTTTTGAGGGGGTTCTGAAGGGCGGGTGGATCGATACGGTGACCGGTCTCGAATCTGTCGAGGCGCGCTGCGTCTTCATGGAAAGCGGCGATCTACCGGTTCGACTGGAGCTGCTGGAGTACGTGAATCCCGTAGGAGCGCCCATCTCGGAAACCAGAGCGCCACATCTTCCCGGCGTCCGGCACATCGCCTTCCGCGTGGCTGATCTGGATGCGTTCTGTGGCCGGCTTCAGCGCGGGGGCATCCGGCTGATTTCCGGTCCTACCCCGGTCCCCTTCCTTCTTCCCGGCGGGATCAGAAAGCGGCTCTGCTACTTCTACGATCCCGATGGCGTGCTGCTGGAGGCGGCGGAGTACCGGAGGGGGTGTGTGGGAGGGTGAGTGTGTGAGTGGGGGAGTGTGTGAGTGTGTGAGTGGGGGAGAGGGTGGGAAAGTGAGAGGGTGGGACGTGGCGCCGCACGCCCGCGCCTCGCTCCCAACGCCCAGGACCTATAATTCGGCGCCCAACACCGAGCACCCAATTCCTAAAACCTAATACCTAAGTCCTATCCCGGTTGAGGGTGCAGATGAGACCGCACTGTTCATGCTCAAACTGGATGGTGGCATGGTCGACCTGGTACCGGTTCCAGAGAATTGATTGGATCCGGCTGCGAATTCCCTCGGTCTGGCTGAGGGCCTGGTCGTCGATCACGATATGTCCACTCAGGGCGTTGCGGCCGGGGCAGAGGCTCCAGACGTGCAGGTGATGCACCCCTTGAACGCCCGGCAGAATGGTTAGAGTTTGCTCGAGCTCGTGAATATCCACGCCCGCGGGCGCCCCCTCCATGAGCACGTTGGTGGTCTCGACCAGGATTTGCCACGCGCCCCAGACGATGATGAGCGCAATCCCGATGCTGAGGATGGGATCGATGATGGTCCATCGCGGCTCAACGGCGATGATGATTCCGCCGACGATGACGCCGGCCGAGGCCGCCGCGTCCCCTAACACGTGGAGCAGGACGCTCCGGACGTTCAGATTATCGGAGTGACTGTGGCCGAGCATCCGGGCGATGCCAAGATTGACGAGAAGGGCCACCAGCGCAACGCCAAACATGATCGGCGCGTGGATGTGCCCCACCGGGCGCCGGATCCGGTTGATGGCTTCCCAGCCGATGAATCCGGCGATGGCGATGAGGGTCACCGCGTTGACAAGCGCCGCCATGATGCCGGCCCGGTGGTAGCCGTAGGTGCGCCGTTCAGTGGGAGGACGGTTGGCCTGAAATTGGGCATACCAAGCGAGCGCGAGGGCCGCAACGTCGGTGACCATGTGGGCTGCGTCGCTGAGCAGAGCGAGGCTGTGCGCCATAAACCCGCCCACCACCTCCGCTGCCAGAATGATCAGTGTCAGGCCAATGGAAGTGACTAGCTTCTGGGCGGTATCGGCATGAGCGAAATGCGAATGACCGACCACGGCATCACGATGGTCATAAGTTTGATCAGGACCCTGCCGATCTGATTCGCATTCGCTGCCGACATGATCTTCTTGAAAACCAGGGCTCACGATTGGATCATTAGGGGCTCTGGATTCCTCGTCGACCGTGTCCTGACTGATTTCGTTGCGCTCTAACATGTCAATGGCTGAAAAGACCCCAATTGGGGCGAATGCGGTTCCACCTACCTCTATTATTATGGTAGCCGCACCTCCAACTCGACCCGCGTCAGTTGGAGATCGGCCGAATTGACGTTGGGGTTAGGAAAGAGCACGTTTCCGGTGGGCGTGAGATCGACGACCTTGGATTGATGCAAGTCGAGGAGCGGAAGCGAACCCTGGTCGAGACTATCGACCGGTTTTGGTGGCGCGTTCGGGTTGTTCTCGATATGATCGGTGGTGATGACGTTCACGACGACGCCTCCGGGAAGCGCGCGCGTGGCGGTGCTTCCAGTCATACCGTTCAGGCCCAGGTTGGCGAGCGGCACGGCGACCGTGAGCGCATTGCCGGATCCGGAGAGCGACGTGGAGAATGGCGGGCCAATGAAGACCCCGCCGGCGGCTACCGCTGCGGGAGTGGTGGCCGGGTTGGAGGTGTCGATGCTATACTCGGAAGCCTGGCCGGCATGGTATTCCACGTAATCAGTAATAATGCCGGTGCCCCATCCGTTGCCCCAGCCACTGACGCCGCTGTTGGCTTGCACAATGGCGAAGGGCCCCAGTTCCGGGTGGGCGTCCTGGGCGTTCGTCGTCGGGCTTGCCTGAAGGGCTACAAAATAATAATACGAGGGGTTAATCTGGCCCTGCACCTGGAGAGTGACAAACAGAAGCGCCTTCGTCCCTGCTGCAACCGTGGCGGGATAGCGTGCGCAACCGGCGGGTCCGAAGCTGATTGCGGATGCGGCGAGGAATAGCAGAAGACCACGGCGTCTGGGCGCGTGGATCGGATGAAGCTTAGTAGGCAAGGGCATGGAGAGAGCGTTATCCTCTGAAGCAGGGAGTACGGAATGGCCGAACAGAAACAGAGCGACGCGGAGGGGGATCCGGCTCGCGGCGGGGCGGGCTGCGCCATCGCGCTCGGCGGGATAGTGGCGATCATGATACTTGTGGTTGGAGTTCTCCTCGCGTGGCCTTATCTAACCGGAAAGAGCCGGCGAGCGCACGGCCCCGTGGTGACCCACTCGATGACACCGCTCCTGCCGCCGCCCGAGCACAGCGACCTCGGGCCGAACTAACAAACGGGCTAAAAGAACTTCTCGATAGTCTGCGCGTAGATGGCCTGGCCGCGGGAATCCGGTTGGTTTACGCCGTTGGCGAGCAGCGCCGTGTAGGGAATACCCTCGTCGGCCAGGTGTTCCCACTGCCGGGAGACGTCTGCGAGGCCCACATTCTCCGCCCGGGCAACTTCCCGGATCACTTTCACGTCGGGCCGGTTGTCTTTGCCCCGGAGCGACTTGATGCCCATCATTTTCGGCATAACGAAATTCGGGGTCGTGAGGATCACCTCGCTGCCCGCTTTCTTCATTTGATCGACCGCGGCCGTATAATCCTTCTTCAGCTCTTGAGCCGTTAGCCCTGAGTCGTTGACGAATTCCACCACGACGAGATCGGGATGGTGAGAAAGCACGTCTTTATCGAGGGAAGGCAAACGCTGCTGAATGTTGGCGCCTGCAGCGCCGGCGTTGACGACATTGAGATTCGCGCCTTTGAACTCACCTTCGAGGGCCTTCGCCACAAGGTCGGGAAATCGCTGTGAAGGATCACTCAGCGCCTGACCCTCGGTGACACTGTCGCCCCAGAAGACAATGGTAACCTTACTGTTGGCCTGCAGCTTGGCGCGAGTATGGCTGACCTCAGCGACCATCGCCTTGCGCTCTTGCTCCGTTGGGGCCGGGAGGGGCGATCCCACGGGAAAAATCGAGTCGGCGGTGAGACGATCGGTGTTGTAGCTCAAATAAACAGTGGCGAGCGCGAGGGTATCTTTGTCCGCCTCGGGGGCTTCGGGAGCTGTGCGCGCCGGAACGCCTTTCTTAAGCTGGAGTGTCCCGTCAGTCCGAAGCTCGATCGTATCCAACCGCATCTGCCGAACCTTATAATCCACAAAAACCGGCTGTCCCACGGGGATGGCGCCGCCCGGCTTGCGAGATAGCTCGCCCCAAACGGGATCCAGAAGGTAATCGACGTCCTTCTTGTAGAGATGGCGCGGCGGCGCGGCCGCGCTCCAGACGGCGACCGAAATGGGATCAAGCGCGTTGGGCAGCGTGGCGCCGCCGCTAATCAGGGCTTTGAGCGGCACGCCATGGTCTGCGGAGCTGGTCGAGGCGTCGGGCAGCACAATACTCTCCCCGGTTACCGTGGTTTCGGGCGCCGGGGTCTCATTGAGCACTCCTGGCTGGGTGATTGGGATCTGCTTTCCCGCAATCATCGCGGCGCCCGGGTCTACCTTCAGCGTCCACTTTGCGCTGGGCGACACACGGAGGCCCGACTCGACGCCCGGATTGCCGCTCCTCGCCCGCAAACCGGCGAGAGTTGGCCCGGTGGAATTAGGGTTTGAGTTGAATCCGCCGCCGGCGCCGCCCTCCGGGAATTGGCCCGTGCCGCTTCCCAGACCAAGCGGCTGGGAGCACCCTCCGGCAAGTAGAGTGAAACAGGCGGCGACGGTTAGCAAATATGCCGGGCTGATCCGGCCGGTTTCCGTCAAAAGTCTCTTCAGCGATCTGGTTGGCGCCGTGTTCATAAATCATTCTCCATCAACGACCCGGCCGGGGCGCCGGCGTCTGCCATTCGTTCAAGAGTCCTGTCGGCAAGACCCACAACAGCCGGGTCGCGTTCCGTTTCCAGTGCCCGCAGCAAGGTGGCAGGCGCAATTCGCCCTATCCGGAGGAGCTTTTGAGCCGGCGCGTCCGCGGTTATCGGACTCAGTGGCGCGGCGTCACGAACGGCATCCAGACATTCCAACACTTTGCGGCGATCCAGCAGGCTCAGGTCATTCTTAGGTTGCCGGAGCCGGGGCTCGCGGCCGGATGGTTTCAACTCATTGGCCCTCGGTACAGAGCGCCTACGATCCAACAATCCCGTATTCGCAGGCGCCCAGGTGAATTCCTGCGGGCGGAACGAGGACGTACGAAACTAGACCGGCTTACCCTGAGACGTCGGACGCCCCGGCGGTCGGCCCCGGCGGAGTGGCCCCACCGGTCCCCGTCTCCCGTCCTTCGTCCTCCGTCCGCGCGGATCAGTAGCCGGCTTCCTTATCAACAACGTTTCGGAGGGGTTGGCCCTGCAAATAGCGCCGGAGGTTGTCGAGGAAGATGCGGGCCGCCCGGGCGCTATAATTTGCGTGAGAACCCGAGTAATGCGGCGTAATCATCACGTTCTCCATTTTCCAGAGCGGATGGCCGGCGGGGAGCGGCTCGGGTGCGGTGACGTCGAGAAGGGCCGCGGCGGGCCGGCCGCGCTGCAGCGCATCCACCAGCGCAACGGTGTTGATCGTGCCGCCCCGGCCGGTATTGATCAAAACCGCGCCCTCGCGCATCGCCGCAAACTCACGCCGGTCTATCATATTCCGCGTTTCGCTGGTCAGAGGCAGCGAATTCATCACCACGTCGGATTCGGAGAGGAAGTCAAACAGATTCTCGGGGCCGAAGACCCGATCAACGTCGGGGTGGGCCGCGGCCGTCCGCCGGAGGCCAATCACGCGCATTCCGAAAGCCCGGCCCACCCGGGCGCTGTGCGTTCCGATGGCGCCCAGGCCAAGAAGCCCGAGTGTCTTTCCCTCCAGAATCGGAATGTCGCCGCCCAGGCCGGATCCATCCCATCGACCTTCGCGCTGACGATCGCGCGCCGCGCAGAGCCGGCGGTTATAAGCGAGCAGCATCCCGAACATATGCTCCGTAATAGGCTCGGCGTGGATGCCGCTGGCGTTGGTGAGCATCGCGGTGGACGCCCGCACTTCCGGGGTGAGGCGCGAATCAACACCGGCCCCCGTAATTTGAACCCAGCGCAGCCGGGAAGCTTGCGGCCACTCCGCAGGTGGCAGCCAGCCATACACAACTTCGATCGCTTTGAGAAGCTCCGGTCGCGAGTCCAGATCGGCCCGCGTGTAGATCACGATCCGCTCCGAGATGGCGCGGCATTCTTCGGCGAGGCCCTCCTCATCCGACGCGAGCAGCAGATTGACCGGCTCGTCGGCTGCGGCCGCCTGATCCGGCATTTGCACTCCGATCGTGGCTGACAACGTTATTCTCCCCTTTCGTGCGCTGGATTGAGAGCCAACTTGTGGTGTGTCACAACGATGACGTTCTTTCGGATCACGTCACGTATTCGCCCGGCTTCGATAGAGCGCCAATTTGCCGTGGGGTACGACGATGACAGTAGCCCACCGGGGAGGAGTCCGCGCTCGAGTCAATTCCTTGCCATCAAAACAGTAGACGGTGGCATCGTCCTCGTCCCGGTAATACTCGCCGGTCACGAGCTTGCCGGTTCGGAGACGGGAATAAGCGCGCGTGATCCGCCGGTAGAGGTCCGGGACGTCGTATCCGAGTGGGTCCTCCCACGCGTAGCTGTCTTCAATCGAGGTTTCCTCCTGAAAGTTGTTCCAATCGGCGATAGTGACGTATTCCGGATTCGTTTTTAACACTTGAAGCCACATCCGCACGTAAAGCCGGCCGCCTTCCCGCGGCTCCTCGAGCGGATCTTTGCCCTGATGCTCGACATTCTGCGGAAAACGATGGCCCGGCCAGATGCTCATACACTCTTTCAGCGCCGGCGGCGGATAATAAGAGCCCCATCCCCACGTCTTATTCTTCAGCATCGCCGCATGGTTATCGCCATTATAGACCCAGCGCACGGTGAATCGGGGATCCACGAAGTCGCTCGGTCCGTAATTTTTATCGGTGTCAATGAGCAGGAGCGGTTTGCCACCCAGATGGAAATAGGACGGGCGCTGCGCCCAGTGAGTCCAGTAGTAGTCGGCGGCGACCTGCTGCGCGGCGCGTCCACCGGCCCGCATCTCGCCGCCGCCGCCGATGCAGATGGGGATACGTTTGTCAGCCGGCTGCTTATCCATGAAGTCGAACCACGCCCGGATGTTATCGTTGATCCGGCCGCCGTCGTTTCCCACGCCGTTGGTATCGTCTATGATCAGAAATTGTATTCCCAGGTCTCGAAACTGCGCGAAGTCTTTAGCGATAATCGCCGGATCACCGGCGGTGTACGGTCCACCAACCGGCAGGATATGGCAGTGATCCCAATGATGGAACTGATCGTCCTTCGTCCACCACGCGGTATACCAGAGGCCAATCCGGGGTTGAACCGGGGCGGCCGCGGCCGGCTGGGAGAGCAGGACCGCCGCGAGGATAGCGATGGCGGGGGCGCACGTGGCGTACTTGAGAGGGTACATGTTTTGAAGGATAGCCTCAAACCACCGCAGAACACAATAGCATGATATTGGGTCGAATTCGCCCACCCGCCGGGGCCTTCCGGTTATCGACAGATCATCCGAATGAAAGAGTGATGGACGATGCTCGGTCCCCATACCTTCCCAATCTCGCTCGCTCGCACCCTCCTAAACCCGAATGTTACCATTGATCCGGAGCGAGCATGGAAAATCAAGCGTTGAGAGGCGCCGCGTTCGCCGCCGCGGTGGTTAACGCGCAGGCGGTCACATCCGTCGCGCCCCCGACGCGGTACGATGTTATCCCCTTCCCGCGGCAGGTACGATGGCAAACGATGGGATGCAGTGATCCAGACGTGCAAACCTCACGACGGCTTTTGCCCGGCAAAATGGGATTCGATACGGTTACTGCGCGACAGATGAGAACGTGAAGACCCCGTAATTGGTCATTGATATGGGGAAGGACGTCACGTCCAACGTGATCCGCGTGCGGGAGAACATCAAACTCGGACAGCGGATAGAGCAATTCGGGCTGGATTCCTGGCAAGATGGAACGTGGCGGCCGCCGACCGAGCGTGCGAGTGTCGGCGCCTGCCGATGGACGCGGATCAACCACGAGGTGAGCGCCACCAAAGCGCAGCCGCGAATCATCCGGCGCCCGGTCTGCCCGGCGCTGTCGGATTTTGGCCATTTTGAAGAACCGAAGGCCTGAACCGCAGCGATCGTTGGGTAGGAGCACGCCGCGAGCATTTCGAGAGAGAGAGAACTCATTCTGAAGGAGCTATTAATGATGGAACCAAATCGGCGCGCCGCGGTCGCGGCTCTCGCGGCGGTGGTCGCAGGTCTGCTGGCGCCGCTTCCGGCGCTGGCGCAATCGCCCGCTAACACGACGGAATTTCGCCCGCCGGCGGTACCCCTGGTCACCTTCGACCCGTACCTGAGCATCTGGTCGGAGGCGGATCACCTCACGGACGAAAATACCCGGCACTGGACACGGCGTGAGCAGTCGCTGCGAAGCCTCATCCGGATCGATGGCAAAACGTATCGCTTGATGGGCGCCGATCCCGCCGCGGTTCCAGCGTTCCCGCAGACCGGTTTACGCGTGTTTCCGACCCGCACCATTTACAATTTCGACAATGCGCACGTCCACGTCACCATGACCTTTATGACGGCGGCGCTGCCTCACGATCTGAACATTTTATCCCGGCCCTTGAGCTATATCACCTGGCAGGTCCGATCGGTCGATGGAGCGCGGCACACCGTCTCGATCTACGACAGCGCCAGTTCTGAGCTGGTGGTCAACACGCCAGATGAGAAGGTGGATTGGTCACGGGCGCGCATGGGAACTCTGACCGCCATGCGAATGGGAACGGTGGACCAGCCCATCCTCCAGATGTCGGGGGATGGCGTGCGGATCAACTGGGGCTACGCTTATCTCGCGGCGTCCCGCGCGCAATCAACGTCGGCGATCGGCGGTGACCAGACTCTGCTCAGCTCCTTCGTGGACCACGGCGCTCTTCCGGCCCGGGACGATACCCGGGCCCCCCGCGCGGTCAGCGACGATCAGCCGGTAATGGCGTTGGTATTTAACCTGGGCGTCATCGGCGCGGCCCCCGTATCGCGGCACGTCATGGTGGCCTACGATGAGATTTACGCCATCAAGTATTTTGGGCAGAAGCTGCGGCCATACTGGCGGCGCAATGGCGCGACGCCATCCACGCTTCTTCAGAGCGCCGAACACGATTACACTAACGTTTCGCAGCGGTGCGCCGCATTCGACCAGGAGTTGATGGCGGATCTTAGTCGAGAGGGCGGCCCACGGTACGCTCAGCTTGCGGCGCTCGCCTATCGCCAATGCCTGGCCGGCACGGGCCTCGCCGCCGACGCCAACAAGCAGCCCCTCCTCTTCACGAAAGAAAACACAAGCAACGGGGATATTGCGACCGTCGACGTCATCTTTCCCATGGATCCGATGATGATTCTCTTCAGCCCGACTCTGGCGAAAGCGTCACTCGTCCCCGACCTCAGCTACGCCGCGTCCGGCCGGTGGCGCTTTCCGAATGCGCCGCACGATCTGGGAACCTACCCGATTGTTCGAGGCACGGACAACGGTGGGGAAGGCATGCCGGTCGAGGAGAGCGGCAACATGATCATTCTCTGCGACGCCATCGCGCAGGAGGATGGGAATGCCAGGTTCGTTGCGCCGTGGTGGTCCAAGATCACGCAGTGGGCGCAATACCTCGAAAAGTATGGGCTTGATCCCAAAAATCAGCTCTGCACCGATGATTTTATGGGTCACCTGGCGCATAACGCGAATCTTTCGGTGAAGGCAATTCTGGCGCTCGCCGCCTACGGCGATCTTTGCCGGATGCGCGGCGATAAGGCCGACGCGGCACGGTATACGAAAGAGGCGAAAACCGACGCCGCGCACTGGGTTCGCGTAACGGCGGATGGCGGCCACTCCCGCCTGGCGTTTGACCGGCCCGGCACCTGGAGCCAGAAGTATAACCTGGTCTGGGATAAGATTCTAGCCCTTAATGTTTTTCCCCCGAGCGTCGCGCAGCAGGAGATCGCTTACTATAAGAAAATGATGCAGCCTTACGGCGTCCCGCTCGACTCCCGGACGCATCTCACCAAGACCGATTGGTCACTCTGGAGCGCGACTCTGGCCAGCAGCAAGGCCGACTTTGAGACGCTGGTATCACCGATCTATGATTACATGGACCGTACCAGCTCGCGAGATCCGCTCGTGGATTCCTATGTGACCGATAATATCAAAAGCGATGGAATGCACGCCCGCCCGGTTGTCGGCGGCCTCTTTATCAAAATGCTGGCGGATCGGGCCATGTGGAAGAAATGGTCGAGCGGCGACCGCACGAAAGTGGGCAATTGGGCGCCGATCCCGGCCCGGCCGAAGCTTGTAGTCGTCGTTCCCACGGCGATGCAGCGGCCGGCCATCTGGAATTACACGACCCAGCGTCCCCCGGACGGCTGGACCAAACCCGGTTTCGACGATTCACAATGGAAGCAAGGCCGGGCCGGATTCGGAACGACCGGAACTCCCGGCGCGGTCATCGGGACCACCTGGAATACCGATGACATCTGGCTTCGCCGGACGCTCACCATGCCGGCCGGGAACCATCCAAACCTTGTCTTTCTCGTCTATCATGACGAGGACGTTCAGATCTTCGTGAACGGCGTTCCCGCTGCCGGTGAGGCCGGCTTTGCTACGAGTTACGTCCCGTTGGACATAACCGCGCCCGCCCGCGCGATGCTGAAGCCCGGTGCGCACGTCACCCTCGCCGTTCACTGCCACCAGACGACCGGTGGTCAGGATATCGACGTGGGTCTCGCGAGCGTCGTTCAGAAAACGCGATGAGAAATCGATCGGTTAAGCAGGGCGCTGTACCGGGTCACGACAACAGCCGGAAGAAACTCTTCTCGTTCCCGGACATGATCTGGGATTTAATCCAGGGTTTTGTTCGCGGCCCCTGGGTCGCGGAACTCGACATCCAGACGCTTGAGAGGGTCAATGCCAGCTTCATCACGGATAACTTGCGGGGTCGCGAAGATGACATAATCTGGCGGGTACAATGGAGAGGCGCGTGGATCTATGTTTACGTCCTGATGGAGTTCCAATCCACCGTCGATCCCATGATGGCGCTGCGAATGATGGCCTACGAGAGCGTGTTCTATCAGGACAGCGTTAACACAGGAGCCGTACCGTCGGGTTCCAAACTCCCCGCGGTATTACCGCTGGTCCTCTATAATGGATCGAGGCCATGGACAGCGGCTCAGAATATAGCAGATCTCATAGGACCAATGCCCGAGGGGCTGGAGCGATTCCGACCGCAGCTTCCATACCTGCTGCTGGATGAAAAGCAGTGCAGCGAGGTAGATACAGGTCCCCTGCCGAACTTAGCCGCAGCGATGTTCAAGTTAGAGTACTCCAGAACAGCGGAGGGAGCCAGGGAAGTGGTAGAATTATTATTGGAGTGGCTCAAGGGGCCAGAAAAGGCGGATCTGGCGCGGGCGTTCACAGCCTGGATCAAACAGGTACTGCTGCCCTCACGACTGCGAGGGGTACCGCTGCCGCCGATCGAAGATCTGAAGGAGGTAAAGGCGATGTTAGAAGAATCGACAATCGATTGGACCCTTCCCTATCGTGAACAGGGTCTCCGCGAAGGCAGACAACAAGGGCTAAAGGAAGGAAGGCAAGAAGGAAGGCAAGAAGGAAGGCAAGAAGGAAGGCAGGAAGGTGCGGCAGAGATTCTGACGCGGCAGATAGAACTCTCTTTTGGACGCCTTACCGAAGCAACGCGCCGGCGAATCGCCGAGGCGGACACTGAGACGCTGCTGGCCTGGTCGGAGCGAGTGCGGACCGCCCAGCGAGTTGAAGACATCCTGGATCCCGCATAGCCCGGAAAGCTCACGAGCGTTCCCTCAATACGCGCCGCGAAGTACCGGATGGGACGCCACAGATTAAATCGGTGTAGAGGACCTCGTACTGCGCCGTTGACCAATCTGCGTTATGGGCGCGTGCCCACGCCAGCGCGTTTCGTCCCAACTGACGGCGGCGGATTGGGTCGGCCAGAAGATCGAGAACAGCGGCGGCGAGCGCACGATCGTCGCCGACGGGAACCGCGAAAGCGGCGCCTGGCGCGAGCTGGGCCACGTGCCCTACGGCGGTCCCTACGGTAGGAAGCCCCGCGGCCGCGGCCTCGAGCGTCACCACCTCTCCGGCCTCGTGCAGCGAGCTGTGCAGCAGCAAATGACTTCTCGCCATGAAGTCGGCGACCTGCCCGCTAGGCTGGAAGCCATGAAATTGAACGGAATCCCCCAGTTCCAGTTCCGCGGCCAGGCGATGGATGGCGCCGTTCAACGTATCCATACCCACGATATCGAGCCGGGTGTTGGGATTGACGGCGTGGATTCTGGCGAATGCCCGCAGCAGCGTGGGCTGGTCCTTCACGCGGTTGAGGCTGGCAACGTGAAGGAGAGTCCACGGCGGATGCGGCGGTGGAGACGTGGGAGGCGAAAAGAGGTCGGTGTCGACACCAAACGGCGCGAGCAGCGCGTCACGCCGGAGTCTACGGACCAGTTCAAGGTTGTAGGGGCTCTCCACCGTCACCATCTGAGCGAGACGAAGCGCAACTGCAACAGTCATCCGGGCACGGATGCTCAATTGGGAACCGTAGTCAATCTGCGGGACCCGCGCCAATTCCCCACCAACGACGGACACGACGCATGGAGCGCGAAATAATCGGCCGGCCAGGGCCGCCGCGAGTCCACTTTGCGAGGCCCACAGCCCATGAAACACGTCGAAGCCGCCCGCAGCGTGTTCACGCCAGATCATTTGCAGCGTGCTCGTCATCAGCCGGAGAAGCCGTGGTCGACGGCGTTCTTCCCCAACATTATGGATTTGGGCGCCCACGAGAGGGTAGTGAGCCGGCCAGGGATACTGCTGCAGCGTGAAGACGTGGACCTCGTGCCGCCTCGCCAGCCGCTCGACGAACCATAGAAAAATCGGGAGCACTCGCTCGGTCCCGCTGCGATCGAAGCCGCCGGGCGCCACCAATCCTATCTTCATACGAATTCCCCCGGTCGGCGCAGAGAGGTGAGCGGGATTTGCGCAGACGCCGTTCGTGGGATCAGTGTCTGATAGGCGGAGACGGCCCGCCGCCCGATCGCTTCGAAGGTGAACCGGTCCTCGAAGAATCGGCGGATTTGGACGCGGGTATCCGCCGCGAGCCGGCTTTCCCAATCTACGAGAGTGTGCGCCAATGATGCGGCGTCTCCCACGCGCCACAGTCCGCCCCACCGGCCGTTATCGGTCAATCGTCGAAACGAGGGTATATCTGTCAGGATCGGTACCGCCCCGCAGGAAATTGCTTCCAGCGCCGCATATCCGCTGCCCTCGTGATGACTTCCGAGGAGAAAGAGGTCCGCGCTGTTGTAAAACGCTTCCAGCTCGGCATGCGGTCGCGGACCAATTAGAGTCACGCAGCGGGCGACGCCCGGCCGCGAGCGGAGCCATGAGAGCACCTGCGGAAGCAGCGGCGCCTCGCCGTAAATCATCGCCAGCCTGGCGCGCGGTCGATCCTGAAGAGCCATCGCAAAGCCATCCAGCACGGTGAGTGGATCCTTGTTGGGGTCCAGGCGTCCCACCCAGAGACATAACGGATCTCCATCCATTCGAATCTGAGCGCGAGCTTCATGGCGGGGCAGCAGAGAGAAACGGCTGGAACCCTCCATTAGCTCTAACACCGGGGTCTCCGGAGACAGCAGCCCCTGACTCAACCAGGGTAATGACTGTTCCCTGGCGGTAAAGATTACCGCATCCATCTGCCGGAGAGACAATCGGAGGGCTGTACGTGCGAACGGATTGCTCGGCCGCCTGTCGGCATGGTCTTGGATCACGATCGGCGCTCCTGAAAGGAGCGATTTCAACCTCCGCGCCTGAGGTGCGAAGCTCATGCCATTGACATGCACAACGTCGGGACGCAGGCTGGCTATCACAGAATGGAGCTCGGGGGACCGAGCGCCGGCGCCCCGTTCGTTCACAAAGTGATATTCTACGGCGCCGATAGAACGTCGTATGTTAGCTTTGAACCGCTGGACAACCACCGACTCCACGCCGGCCGCCGCCAGCCCTTCCGCCCATCCGACGAGCGTTCCGTACCGCCGGAGCAGGTCTTCAGGAGTCGCCAGATCCGAGTCATAATAGTAATTAACGGAAACCACGCGCATTAGCGAAACCTCGATTCGATCCAGGTTCTGAACAGAAGAGCCGTGCTGCCCGGATCATCGCCGACCTTGAGACGTATGAGCGGCAGCGCCAATAAACGGTCGGCCGCGCGTTCCATAGCCGGTCGACAGACGGGGGGATCGCCCTCGATCCCTGTTAGCGACTTCCGGACCGCCGCGGGATCGGCGTCATCAATCCGTGTCTCGTTTCCGGACGTGCGATTCAGCAGCGCGACCGCACAAAGCCGGGTTCGAGAGAGGCTGGCGCCTTCCCGAATTACGTCTATGGGTATCCGGAACTTCTCCTCGCCGTTTAACCTTTTGATACTGGTCAGGCGATCCGCAGCCGGCAGCCAATTAAAGAATCTGCAGGCTTCCGGCAGAAGATGCAGATAGCGGCCACACCCCCAGGCGACCAGTTCGGATGCCCCGTCGTCGATGAACGCGATATCTTCGGCGGCGATCCTGAATCCGGCCCGTACGCATGCGCAAGAAAGCGTGGATTTGCCCGATCCGTTCGTTCCGGTAAGCAGTACGCCGCAGCCGGCGTACGACAATGCCGCGGCATGCATGGTGGCGGGCCGGTAACGGCTGCCGAGAAACAGTAATACGCATTCAATGAGATTCTCCTGGAAGAAGGCGCGGCGCTCCAGTAGATCGCGGCTAAGCTGCATGATTGCCTCGCCGCGGCGCCGATCCGCCGCCACCGAGGATACTCCTACTTGAAGCGAGAAACAGTCCTCATTTCGCTCGAAACGAACTGACGAGAGTACCTGATCCGGATCGGAATCCCTCTCGTCGACCAACCAGCATTTCAGCCGCACTGAAGGCGCGTTGGGATCCGCGTGACTCAACGGATCTAATACTCCCTTTGCCAGATCGAGAACCTCTGGCGAATTCGATATGAGGCGAACCCGGACCCCGAGAAGGCTGCCGTCAAAAGACGGGTACGAGGTGAACACTACGGTCTGCCGCCCAGCGCGTGCACCTGCTCCTGACTCCATCAGCTCCATCAGAAAGCGATATCCGCAAGGAGGCCAATCTCATGGGATCCGTGGTCCTGGCTCACGTATTCGGCGCTCAGACGAAGATGGGGATACGGATAACCCCGAAGCGATATGAGCCGCGCATCGGAGTAAGCGGTTTTGCCGCCCATGGATACCGTTTGCACTCCCAATCGCGCCGTAATCCCGAGGCGCGGCATCAGTAGATCGTCAGCCTCTAGGAAAGCGCTGCGCAAGATGCCCGCCTGTCCGCTGCCCGTCGGGTTATTATCCTGCCCATAAACAGCCGCGCCGCTTAACTGGACTGTTCGCCAGTTGTAAAGTCCATCCAGTCCGATGCGTCGAGAAGTCTGGTGGCTGGAAGGGTCGGCGGGATCACGGGGAGGATGAGCGAACAACGCGAAGATGCCCGCGGTCTTTCCGGCGGGACCGGTAGCGACTCGCATGAATAGATCGCGGAATCGCCCAAAGAACTGCCGATCGCCCACCTGGTTACCCGTCGCCAGAAACGCCGGGGCGCCGGCGACAAGGTAACCGCGTACATTTCGCGGATCACCCGCCGCGATCTGAATACCGGTCATCGCGGAGCCCAGGACCACGTCGTTGCCGAAAATCCCCCCAGTAAAGAGCAGCGGCTCAAAGACAGTCGTCCGGTTGATGACCGGGCTGTAGGCGTAGGGCAGCTCAAACTGTCCCGCCTTCACCATCACCTTTTGCTTATCGTCCACCACCTGCTGCACCCAGAGCTCATAAGTCGGGAATGACTGAGTCTTATCGTCGATGAAGAGTGAATGATGCATATAAAACGATGTGCGTTGTGTGAGGAGACCCCCGGCAAGAAGCTGTGTGTCGGTGAAATTGGCGCGGCTCGATCCCGGCTCGAACTGCTCGTGGGTCGGCTCAATCTGCACCGCGATTGGAATTGTCTTCTGCCACGCAAGTGGAGATTTGTTCTCCGCTCCCGGCATCCGGAATCCGTTTGCTTTGAATTCCTGCCCAAACGTATTCAGTCGAGGGAAGCCGTCGTGGCAGGCCTGGCAGGGGAAATGATACGTCCTCGCGAAGAACGGGGTCGCCTTCGCCGGTTTAGCTGTCAGAAGCAGCGCGGCGACAGCCGTCACCATAAGAACGGTTGGGAACCACGCTGCTTGCTTCTGAATGTATCGCGTTTGCATCGGTATCTCCTTCAAATGGTTCCGATGAGCCGGATGAGGACGCCGATCGTGATCCGAACGAGCCGCAGCATCCGGTAGGGGTAGAACAGGGCGCGTCGAAAACGTCCCCTAACGCCATATTGATCCCGAACGATCTCTCCCGTTGGAATCAGCCATCGCAGCAGAATCGAAGGGCGAATCCAGGGCGCCCGCGCCATCAGCCATCGACGGATTACTATTTCGTGTCCCGGCGCATCGTCAGCCCGCAGCACATAAGCGGGCGATAGCCGATGCCGACTCCATCCCACGACCGCGGTTGGAGTGGACCGTTCAGACTTCGCCTCAACAGCATCAGGCGGTGATCTGACTGAGCCATGCGGCGCCCACGCTTCGCGGCCGATCGGGAGCGATTGCCGCGACTCCATCGCTTCAGCCGGAACCGGAACACCTAATTCCCGATGTACGAAGATCAGCCCTCCACGCAGCGCCGACGATACTCCGAATGAATGCGCGAGCGACAGCGCGGAATCCCAGTCGATGCCGCCATCACTGCGCTGGATTACGAGGCTGATATCCTGGGCGAAGAGAAGCCGAGTCCAGGCGTGCTGAACCGCGTGCTGCGCGAGGTGGACGAGAGCTGCTTCGGGAGAGAGCACGCGCGCCGGAGCGCCTTCTGGAAAATGGATCATCCGGCTGGTACGGAAGACGGATTCATGATCGTGCTCTCTCGCGCAGCCGAAGCCATCGCGCAGCAGCGTCCAATGGATTTCGACCGCGATCCGGTGGCAGTGCCTCGCTATCGCAGCGGAATCGATCGCTGCGTCAAACTCAGGCGCGACGGCGCTTGTAGCGATATCTTCTGAACCGGAGAAAGACCAGCACTGATGAGCCCTGGCCTGGAGACTCTCGACGCTATCGGAACGATAGCCGATCGCGGCCGCTACCCGACCGGCAGCTTCACACTGAGCCGGATCGACCAGCAGATCGATGTCGGCGAACGGACGATGCCTCCAATCGGGATAAACAGTTTGAGCGAGCGCCGGTCCTTTGAGGAGAATGACCGGGATTCCGGCGCCGTCCAGCGCTCGAATCAACCGCGCGGCCTCTCGCAGCAGCACTTCGGTTCTAAACGCGCTGCCCTCGTAAAGGCTTTCAACGCGTGCTGCAATCGCCGGCGGCGCCAGAGGATCGGACCGGTAGTCCCGCAGGTAGAGCGCCAACTGCAGAATCAGACCGTGGCGAATGCTCTTCGCGACCAGCAAGCCCCAGTTGATACCGGTTAGCGATCGGGAGATGTTATCGGGACTCCGCAGCGCGTGTCCCAGCTCTCGACGCGCGTCCGCAGGGTCCGGACGGGCGCAGGCCAGCAGCGCTCTTTCGTGCGGGAGCAGATGCTGGTCCGCGGGCCGGCCGAATCTTACCATCTTGGAGAAATCGAGGCCGTTCATAGACTCTCTCGCTGCGGCTCACGGAGCGGAATATGGCGGCGCGCCAGATCCAGTTCCCAGGGATTGTGGTAGTGGCTCGTGGCGTAGCGCCAGCGAGCTAATTCTCGGAGAAACGCCTTGCCCCAGCGCGGCGTGCGGTAATCTTGGATGGTCGGGAACCGGCACTCAATCACCCTGGCGAAATCCTTGATCCGCTGGCGGGACGCCGGAGTCAGCCAGGGGGCGTCGTCGTGGCATACGTACCGTACCCACTGCGGCTCTGCCCATTCCTCGGGTGTAGCCGGGAGATCAGGGCCCGACGGTCCGTAGCTCGCCAGCACTGGTAACGATGAACCGCCCGGACACGGTTTGCGCTGCGGCGTGGGACTGTAAAAGTAGAGAATCACCTCACATTCCGGATGAATCGCCTTGAGACGCCGGACGAATCGCAGCGTCTGGTCCATCTCGCCCTCGGGATCCTCGGGGCCGCCAAGAATGAATGAGAATTCCGGAATGACGCCGTATTCGCGGCACCGTCGCGCGGCCTCCAGCGTGTGCTCGACCCGCGTGCCTTTCTTCATGCGAGCTAACGCGCCGTCGCTCGCGGACTCCGCGCCTATGTAGGCCATGCGCAGCCGGCTCTTGCGAATCAGATTCCAGGTGGCGGATGAGAACCGGGCCAGCGTGTCAGCCCGCGCGTAACACCACCAGGGCATCTGGAGAGAAGCGAGCGCTTCCAGCATCGGAATGCTGCTCTCTTCACGGTCAAAGAAGTTGTGATCGTAGAACTGGAGCGCATCGGCGCCGTAGCGATTCCGGAGCGTGCTGGCGGCCTGGAAGAGGCGATTGGGCGCGGGAAGAAGCGTCCGTCCATTAAACATCGACGCAACGCCGCAGAAACCGCAGCGATACCGGCAGCCGATTGCGGCCTGGTGGACCGCCGTCCGCCGTCCCAAGAAACTGGGCCGCAGATAGGGCTGCACGTCCCCCACCCTCTCGTAAGGTAGAGGCGGGAACATGTCGGGTGAGTCCAAACAGCGATCCGGGTTGTGAATGATGCCGGACTGGTTTTTCCAGGTGAGTCCCGCGACCAGGTGGAGAGATTCTGGTTCTCGCGCTGAGGCCGGCGGGGCCGGTGGGCCGGCGACGGGCAGTCTCTCCAGCAGCTCCAGGAGCGGCGCCTCCCCCTGCCCTCGCACAACGTAATCCACATAGGGCGCGTTGATCGCCGCCTCCGCGTAGAGTGTGGGGAAGTATCCGCCCCACGCGATTGGTATGTTCGGATGCTCCCTGCGAATGGCAGCGCTGATCTCGATTGCCGGCGCCACCTGGGGGCCGGGCATGACGGTGACGCCAACCAGGAGGTGAGGCTCGGCCGCCAGCGTTTGCAAGGCGGTCCCGACCGGGTCGGAATCCATGTTCCCATCGATGATCTGGTAGGGGAAGCGTCCTTCCAGGACCGCGCCAAGCGCTAGCAGCGACAAAGGCAGCCTGACGCTTCGTCGCGAGCACGCCCGCGGGTTAATGAGAAGAACGGGCCGGATGTCGTTTACTGTGCGCTGACTCATGCGAACGCTCCCTTCCGAAGCGTGATTGAGGTGAGCGCCAGCGCCGCCCCGGGGGAGAGCACCATCCGGAAATCGCTGCCATTCTGACTGTTCGCCAGGCGCGGGTTGGTAAGGCAAAACGACGCTGTATGGTTCACGCCATCTCCTGTTAGCTGAACGGGGGCGGTCGTTCCGTAGGGATCGTCCCAGGAGTCGTACTCCACGCGCAGACTGCCGGCGCCGCGATCTTCGTACGTCACGTCCAGCAGAAGCGGCTCGCATGAGTGTCGATTCCAGTAGAAGTCATCACTCACGGCGAACGGCATTCCGGCCTGCTTCGTACCCGCGCAGAGAAGAGCGCGGGCGCCGCTTTCGGCTGCGATCAGCCGGACGGCAGGTTTGTCCGGGCGGTGAATGAGATGCAGCCCACCGAACGGGGCGCCGGGTTCAAAACTGAGCTGCTTCACCGCGGCGAACCGGTCGTGACTCTGATAGCTGACATGCCGGGACCAGTGGCGAAAAACCTGGCGAACGTCTTCCCGGTAGGCTGCGGGCACGCTTTCCGCCGTCGATTCTTGAAGCCAGGTATGAATGAGCTCCGGGAATGTGTCCAGCGGGATGCGGGACGCCGAGGATCGCAGCGATTCGACCCCGGTGAAATAATTCCAACCGGCCTCGCCACCCGCCTCACATTCGGCTGCGTTCAGAAGAAGCGCGAGGGCAGGCAGTTCGTAACGCGGCCGGTGGGGCATTGAAGGGAGGTCATACCAGCCGATCGCAGGTCGTACGTCGAGACGTCGCTCGGGAATATCAGTGCGCCAGTGGAGCAGCAGGTCATTCCGCGCAAGACTATTGAGCGCATGTTTGTCGGGTTCATGATCGGCGACAATAACACTGGTGTGCTCGTCCCAGAGCTCGATTATACTCCCGGGTCGGGACAGGTAGTCCAGGTCCCTCCGCATCTCACGCATCGGTTGGTCCCACAGGTCCACGCCCGTCGCGGGAGCATCCATGAACTTGCCCCATCGCGGCAGCAGCCAATCGAAACACGCGCGGGTTAAATCGTATTCCTCCACTCTCTCGCCACGGAATTCATCGCCTCGGAGACGCTGATGGAGGCCTTCGATGATGAAGTTGAGCTTCGCGGTGGTGTCGTCGATATAGATGAAGAAATCGCCGCAGCGCGACAAACGCTCCAGCAGCTCCCGCTGCTCCAACGCTTGCTCGGGATGGAGAAATGCCCAGACCGGGAGGAGCGCGTCGGCGTCGAGATGATGCGTCGTTATGGTGTGGTTCTTAATCTGTTCCCAGGCGACGTGGGATTCTCCGGCCCGAACGTCTGCGAGGAACTTCAGCACGCTCGCTGTGCTGGTATCGGCAGCGTACCGCGGGTGATTGTTATGGGGCGAATGGTGACTGAAGAACAAACCCCATAAGCCCGGGTACAGGATCATATCGACAGCGATGATGTCATGCCGTCCCAGAATGCCGGGATGAAAGGCTTCGAATTTCATCTTGCGTCCGCCGTTTGGATTTCCAACACCAGAGCCACGGGAGTTTCGAGCGCGGATCGATCAAATCGCGCGCCCGGTGGAATATCGTAGGGGTTTAGCCGCGGCTCCAGTTTCCGAATAATCCTCAGATTCAGTTTCGTACAGGCGATTCGCCAACCGTCGAGTGTGTGGAAATGATGGCGGACGGCGTACGTTTGGCCATCGGACCGAAAAGTGCGCTGCCAACCGAGTTTCTCGCCTACCGGGTGAAGATCGCTGCAGATGATCTTTCCGCCCGGGCAAGCCACGCGGGAGAGCTCGGCGAGCGCGCGCGGGAGCGACGGCACATGTCCGATAGCCAGGGCGCAGATGACGAGATCAGCCCATCCTGTGCCGACGGGCAGCGCTTCCAGGCTGCCGAGCGCCAGCAAGCCGGGCGCCCATTCACCGCTCGCACGTTCCAGCATCTCTAGCGAACGGTCCACACCCAGCAATCGCCGGGCGCCCCGACGCGCGGCTTGCAGCATGTAGCGCCCGGCGCCACACCCGGCGTCCAACACCGAGTAAGCGGATAGATCGGAAGGCATCAGACTGAGCATGGCGCGCTCCTCCGCGAGCATCAGTGGGTTGTGGGCGTACGGCGGATAATTGTCGGCCCAGAGACGGTACGCTTCGACAGGATCCAGGATTGGAATTTCAGCCATGGGAATTCTCCGGTTCCAGGCCAGGTTCCAGGCCCGCCGCGCCCCGCCGCCCGAGGGCGGACGCAGCGATGAGTTTCGGGATTCCGTCCAATCGCACGCGCGCTGTCTCGACGTGGCAGGCCGCGAACCATGGCTCGAAATCGGGATCGGCAATTACCGGTACTCCGTCCTTCACCACCGCCCGGATCTCACTCCGTGTTAGCGTTAACAGCTCGTCGCCCGGATCCCGCCCCGTATCGCGGAGAATCATAAGATCAGCGTGCATACCTGGCGCCATCCCACCCACCTCCGGCATTCGGAGCAATCTGGCGCCCGCGCTTGTGACAAGCTCGAATAGCTGGGGCGGGCTCAGATCACTTAACGCGGCTGCTGTCTTCAACTCTTCCAGCAGGTCACTTGAACCGGTCAATCGAGAATCAGTCCCCAGCGCCAGCCTTCCGGCGCCCTGCAAACGTCTCGGCGCCAGCGTTCTACCAAACAATCTCTGGTTGCTGTGGGGACACCAGACCACGCCGGCGCCCCGCCGAATGACTCGATTCAGGTCAGCGTTCGTCAGGCACACCCCGTGAATGAGCACGGTGTTGGGTCCCAGACAGCCGATATCGTCCAGTTCGTCGATCTCGATAGCCGCCACGTCATCGATTCCCTCCGCGAGATGAATAAACCACGGCATCGCCGGAGGTGTCGCCCTGCAGCTTTCCATAACGGGCGGGCCGTACTGCAGCGAGGATCGACTTTTGTCCTTCGTTCCAAGCCCTAGTGAGTGGCTCCAGCCATAATCTCGAAGCACGCGTACGGGGAAATCCGGAGCGGCGAGCACCGGATGGAGTGGATCGTGGTGCGCTACTGTGGTCACTCCGGATAAGACATTCTTCAGACCTCCGTGCCAGAGACGGACGTCGACTGGAACAGCGAGCGCCGCCATAACCTCTGGCTGCTTGAAAAAGGGCTGAAATGCGTCCATCCAGGCATAACTGTTTGGGAAGGGCGAACGATGACGAAGACGAGGAATGCTGTTGAGATGCAGATGATCATGCGAGTTAATAAGCGCCGGCGAGACAAGATGCCCGCGCAGATCCAGCCTCAACTCCGCCGACTCCGAATCCACGATCCGACCTTCCGCGAAATACAGTGAGCGCTTGACACTCCTGCCCCCATCCACCACCCGAATTCCATCCAACGCCACAACCATACCACCCGCTCCCCTATACGCTCGAACGCTGATATTCTCGGGCGTCCTTCGTCCGTTACGACAACTTCTGCGGCGTGCGAATCCACTCGCTAACCACCTTCTCCAGAGGAAAACCATACCGATTGTGCGCGCAGCGCCATCGCGCCATTTTCTGAATTGGGACGCTCCAGGGTTTCACTCGATCCCAGGCGATCTGCTGATAGAACTTAAATCGCTCAACGCGTTGGTACTTCTCCGGCGACACCCACGGTCCGGCTGATCCCACAAAATCAAAGTCCGCCCATTCCTCCAATGAATCGGGTAAACGGTAACCTTTCCGAACCGCGTCTTCGGTAATAGATGAGCCGGGATACGGTTTGAAGTAAAAAAACGGTGTGGTGAAGCGAGGGCTTAAAGAGCGGAGCCGTTTCGCCACTTCGAAGGACGCCTGAACACTCACCTCTGATTCATCGGGAAAGCCAACAATGAAGGGGAAGATCGCGCCGACGTCATGCCTGCGGCATTTGTCGGCGCTCGCAAAGACCTGCGCCAACTTAATATCCTTCCGGATACGGTCGATCATTTCCTGAGAACCCGACTCAACGCCGATGAGTACGCGCCTCAACCCCGACTGTCGGCATTTAGCCATTACCGCTTCGGGCAGACGATCTCCCTGGTCGGCCCGCATCGTGGCGGCCCAGGTGATGGGCAGCCGGCGCCGCAGAAACTCCTCGGCAACCGCGTCGACCCGCTCCACGCGAGTGAAGAAGGTCTCATCCTGAAAGTTCAGGTCATCGAACCGGTAGGCGCGCCATAACGCCCGGATTTCTTCACCCATCCGTTCCGGATCCAGCCCCGTCCATTTTCTGCCGTACACAAACGGATCGGCGCAGAAAGCGCAGCGAAAGTGGCAGCCTTGTGAAGAGATATAATCGATCTGCCGCTTCCCCTTCAGGCGAAAATACTCTTCCACCGGAAGCAGGCCATAGTTGTGCGCACGAAAATGACTGACACCATTCATGGCACGGGGAGCGTTGAGGCGCACTTCCCCGGAATCTGAGCGGTAGGCGCATCCCTCGCAGCCCTCCATTGACTGCCCCTCGTCGATTCTCCGAACGATTTCTGCGAATGTCTCCTCGCCCTGGGCCTGCACGGTAATGTCCACGCTCGTCTCTGCCAGGCACTCACAACCGAAGAGGGAGGGATGCCAGCCGCCCCAGATAATCGGTAAATCGGGGCGCGCCGCTCGGGCCGATCGGGAGATTTTAATAGCGTCACGGATGGGATTTCCCGTCAGAACGCTCACTCCCAGGCAGAGAGCATCCGTTAGATGTTCGCGCAGCGCGGCCTCGGGATCGGGTTTCAGCCGGCCATCCACAATCACGACTTCGTATTGGGCTGGATCCAGATGCGATCCCACCGCGAGCAGACCCAGCGGCATCGTGAAGAAGACGGCGCGCGGATTGTAAAGCACGACTTTGCGGCGTGTCGACGCCCGCCGTGGTCGCCCGATCTGTATGAGACTGTTCCGCGCTGTCATCTTTACCGCTTCTCCAGCTCGATCAGATAATGATCACAGAAGTGCGAGAGCGGCGGATACGCCTCCAGTCGGCGCTCCCAGGCGTTCAGCCGCTCCGTCAGATTCGGTCGCGCTGCAGCCCAGGACTCGGCGAAGGGAGGAGGCGTCAGCGCACCGATTCCTGCGGTTCGCAGCAGTTGGAATTGCGGCGTAAACGCTCTTGCGACCGCCCGCGCTGAAGGATAACGAACCGTGATCCCGCGCCATTGAACGCCACCGAATCGCAGCCGGCGAAACGCCTTACGGGGCTGACCACGGCGCAAAAGCCAGAGCCATTCCCAGGGGCAGAGCGGCGCCATGATGCACAGCAGCGCCACTGCGCCCGGACGCAGCCGCTGAGCCAGAGCCTGCGCCGTCTTTCTCAGGTCGGCAACACAGTTCAAGCTCCCAAAATTGAACAGCGCGCCGTCGAATGGATGGATGAGTTCCGGGAGCGGGGAAGAGGCCAAATCTTCAATCGCCAGTTGGCGCAGAGAAACAAGGCTGGCGAAGCCGGCCCGAACTACCTTCTCCTGCGTCGTCCGTATCATGCTGGCTGAGATGTCGGCCGCCACGACCTGAACGCCCCGCCCGGCCAGGTAAAGCGCGTCTGCTCCCGTTCCGCAGCCCATATCCAGAACACGATCGCCCGCTCGAAAACGGACGTCGAGGCGCTGCCAGACCGCGGCGCGGAAGAGTGAACCAATCAGCGTGTTCGTAAAGAGCCGATCATAATCTCGCGCCAGCGGATCGAACACGGCGCCGTTCGACGTCGGGGGAGGCAAGGTCGTCTCCGGAAAGTGGCGTATCGAAGAGACGTCCGACGACTGAGCCAAAGATGGTAGTTCCGGATTTCGCCGGCACTCAAACCTTCTCATCCTTCTACCTCCCCGGCAGCGGCCAGCAGCGAGAGACGAGCGTTAGCGGCTTCAATTCTAATTCGGCTGGCTTCCGCGAGGTCCGTATCCTCCAGGCGATACGCCGCCACTTCACTGCGCAGCCAGCGGTCGGCATGACGGTAATAGTCGCGGGAATGGCGTCCGGCAATGATAAAATCCCGATCCGTCGACTCCTCCCAGGAGCGCGTGGGCCGCACACGGTCCGACACGTCTTGAAAATACGGAGTGTTCTTGATCGGATACGCCACCGTCGTGAAGAAAACGTCCGGGTTCGCCCGCTTCACGTGATCTATGGTCGCCTCAATGTCGTCCAGAGTCTCGCCCTCGTAGCCCCACATCAGGAACATCCCAACTTCGATCCCGTGGCGCTGCGCCGCGTGTGTTGCCCACTGCACCTGTTCGGCGGTTACGCCGCGCTGCATCGAATCGAGCACTCGCTGGCTGCCGCTCTCAGATCCGATCCAGATCCGGTAGCATCCGAGACCCGCCAACGCCTCGAGCACCCCTTCCTTCAACATGCGATCCGCACGGGAGATTGTCTCAAACGGGAGTTTGATATTCCGACGTTTGAGCTCCGCGGCGTAGTTGTAGAGCCATGGATGGCTGATCGTGAAAACGTCATCCGAGTACCACACCTGATCGGGCTTATAAGTATCACGGATGAACTCCAGCTCGTCGGCGCAGTCCAAAAAACTGCGCCGACGATGGCTGTACCCAAAAACCGCATGGGAGCACCAGCGGCATTTGTAGGGGCAGCCTCGGGCCGTAATGAGATTCACGCTGCCGCGGCCGTGATGCCCCCGCCAGATGTCCACGTAGGCGGGGATGTCCACCGCCGCGCGATCCGGCCATGGAAGGCTGTCAATATCCGAGATTTGGGCGCGCGGCGGGTTGTCGACAACCCTCCCGAATTCATCGCGGAACCAGACGCCGCTGAGACCTTGCAGCCGGTTTGGACCCCGATCTCGGAGCGCGGGGAGCAGCTCAGCAATCGTTTCTTCACCCTCTCCGATCACCACCACGTCAGCGCCATGATCCAGGTATTCGGTGGGATAGTTGGCGCTCTCCGGGCCGCCCAGAACGACTACCCAGCCATGCTTCTTTGCTTCTGCAATGATCGCGAGCACGCTGCCGCGCGTGATGAGATTGGTATAAACGCCGAGCACTCCTCCAGGTTCAGCCGCCAAACGCGCATATAGCTTTGAGCGAGCGCCGAGCGTCGTATCGTAAATCTCGGGCTGGAATCCGGCGCGTTTCAGGTACGACGAAAGATACATCAGCCCCAGCGGAGGGTAAGGCTTCATTATCTTCTGCTCTTTTTCGTCTTCGCACAGAAAATAGCCATGTGTCAAGAGTACGTCTACCATCTGCCCTCCCGGTTCCCACCCACGCCCACTCTTACAAACCCGGGCGCTTACTCTCGTTTACTTAGATCGGGGCGCGCAAGCACACCATTTCGTTTGGGTATCCGAGTTGGCGCGGCGCTGCGATGCTCTGCTTCCAACCGACCCAGCTCCAACCACGCGTGGTTGAGCCGATCCAGGTCAACCAGCAGTTCTGACGAGATCTGGCCGGAGACCATCCGCTGACGCAGTTTGAGATCCAGGTGCAGCAGGTCGTGGAGACTGCGGTAGAACGGTGTGGTATACGTTCCCTGGAACATCATTGCGAGATCGCCACTGTCGCTCCAGTTCGTTTTGGGGCCAAGCTGCTCTGCCACCATTTCGTGAAAGCGCGTGCCAGGCAATGGATAGCTGACGCTGACCCCGATATCGTCTGGCAGCGTGTCGCGAATCATCCGAACCGTCGCGAGGATATCTTCAAACGTCTCACCCGGGTACCCGAACTGGATGAAAAAGCAGGCCCGCACGCCAGCGCCCTTTAGGTACGCGCGAGCCGCGGCGATCTCATCCACGGTGATGCCTTTATCCATCGCGTCCAGCGTCTTCTGGCTGCCGCTCTCCGCGCCCATCCAGACTTCCACGCATCCGGCTCGAGCGAGATCCCGGGCGACCTCGAGGGTTATGAGATCGGCGCGGGATTGAATGGTGAACGGAACTGCGGCGTCTAGCGCAGTCACCTCCCGCTCGAACTCCTTCACCCATTCCGACCGCAGTCCGAAGATATCATCGGCAAACCAGAAGTGATCCGGCCGAAGAGTCCTCTTCAAGAGAGCCATCTCGCCCGCTACGTTCGCAGGCGACCGGATGGCGTAGCGCTGACCCCAGATCGGCTTCGCGCACCAATTGCAGTGGAACGGGCAGCCTCGGGTGGTCACCAGATTCAGGCCAAAGTAACCATGCGCGATCTTCCAGCGTTCACGGTATCGCTCCACGTCGAGCAGATCCCAGGCCGGATAGGGGAAGCAATCGAGAGATCGCTCCGGTGTTCGCTCCGGGCCCCGTCGGACTATTCCAGGGAGGTCGGGGTCGGGCACGGCCACCCCCGCAATACTCAAGATTGGTCCCGGATGCCGACCGAACAGAGCGTCCATCAGCTCAACAAGACTGTTCTCCCCTTCGCCAACCAGCGCGAATTGAACACCATGCCGGAAATACAGGTCCGGGTGATCGCCCACGTCCGGCCCAGCGGCTATCACTGATGCGCCGGACCGGCGAGCGATCTCCGCCATCCGCTGCGCCGCGTCCCGCATCCGACCCAGGCACATCTTGGTCAGAAAATTGAAGTTGTCTTCATAAACCGCCACGAAACGCGGCGAATGTTGACGAAGCGCGGCCTCAAACTCATGCTCCCCATCCGAAAGCATGGCGTCGAACAGCGCCACCGAATAGCCGCGATCTCGCAGCAGCGCAGCCGCATAGAGCGTCGCGAGCGGCGGATACGGCTTCATTTTTGCTGTTTGCTTCGCATCATATTTTAGAAAATATGAATGGGCGAGAAGTATATCGACCATATTCGATCCTATCGGTGGCACGTCAAGTTTGGCCGGATTAAAAGATAGTGAGCCTGGACTACAGCAATGGACTAACGCCCAATACCGAGACGGCGTCCAGGCTTCAGGTATATTATAGCAAGACAAAGTGGGGAAATTGTCACTTTTATCTATTTATAATAGATAATCTCGTCTCGGTACTGCCTCTCATCTAATGTGGCGTGAGCTCCTGTGGGCGCCCGATAGACGCGACAATGCGGCCGTCTGATGACGGATGCCGGGGAAGAGGACGCGGCCGTGTTTAGCGCGTTTACGAGGTGACTGACGCGCGACGGGGGCGCCCGTGCAGAGGATCCGGCCTGGATGCGGCCGGCGTGAAGGCGCGCTACGCCAAGCGATGGATTGGCTGAGGGCCGACTGAGACGCGATTTATGAAGCGTTCAATTCGGCCCCCTAACTCACGCTCAGACGTTGTGGATAAACCCATCCATGGCCGCGGTTTTGACGGTCGCCGCTCCTACGTTCTCCTCGAAGTTCTCGAGGTTGAAGAGCGAGAGGACGCAGCAGTGGAAAATCGGGCCTTTACCGGAGATCGGTGACGTTGCCGACAGGGAGTAGCGGACGCAGGCGCGGCCTGGCATATCCGGCGCGCCCATCTGCTGCCGGATATCAGCGTCGCCGCGCACTTTGCCCAATCCATGCGCGACCGTCTTCATGGCGGTCATACCGATGCCGGCCTTGTGCGCCTTCGCGAAGACTTCAATCACGTCCGGCGTGGTGGTAGCGCTCATCCATACCTGCATGCTGTCGATGATGCCTGAATCGATCTCCGCCTGGATGATTTCAGGATACGCCGGGTAATTCTCAGGATGGGAATGCTGCGAAACGCCGAAGTACTTCACTTTGCCTTCCCGCTTCAGCCGCTGGAACGCCTTATAGGTGCCGGTCTGGTTTTTGAAAGCGTCCACCGAATGCCAGCCGAAATGCGCGCGGAAGATATCGAAGTATTTCAAGCCCGTACGGTCCAACGCCGTTACAACCTGCTGGTACGCCTGATCTTCGTTATCCGGATTGTTGGGCGTTGAATCGACCGTCAAGTCGGTATAATAAGAGTCGCGGGGCAGCCCCTGAAACTCGGCCGGCATCGATTTCCAGTATCCTGCCTTGTGGACAAAATTCGCGCCCAGCGCCAGCGCCGGCGCATAAAGATCACGATTCCAATCGGTGGAGATGAGAACCCGGCTCACCTCCATGGCGCCCATCCGTGTTCCGAGCTTCATCCGTTCCAGCTTGCCCACGCGGTCGGCCACCAACTCCGCGGCTTCGGCCTTCTGGTGCAGCGTGAGGACTCCGATTCCCGCCAGGCCGGCTGTCGCCAGGCCGGCGCTCGCCGTAGCCTGCGACATTCGCCGCATAAATTCCCGCCTGCTCAACGGCTTTAACTCTTTATCTCCATTGCCTTCAGATTCTCTCTGCATGGGACATCGGTCCTTTCGAAAAACGGAATAGCACGCCAGGGCGTAAGTTCACCGGCAGCCGCCGCTGGCCCCCAACCCCCAATAATGGGGGCGGCGGCCGGCTTTTTTCTGCCGGAATGCAATTGACTAACTCTATCCGGGAAAGCCCGGTCTCAGCCTTCTCTTAGCGTCCACTCCCGCGCGAGGCGAGCGGAGCCGCTGAACTCGGTGGATTGGAGCAGTTGATCAAGCCGGCTGAAAAGCGTCAGTACCGGCATTGCGCACGACTCATCCCCGATCGGTTCGCCGGTCCTGGCGTCCCACCACTCCTGCCAGCATCCTTCGGGCAATTGACGCGACTTCAGCACGTGCGCCGCGTGCGCAGCCCGACCCAAAAAGGGCCCGCTGGCCGCCGCCCCCATCTGAGCCAGCGCTTCCATGCAATCCGCCGCATAACTTATCGAAAGCGACCGTTCGTCCGGGCAGAGCGGAAACAATGCCCAAGCCCACCCAACCGGCGCGGTCCGGCTCAGTATCGCATCCGCCGCCTTCATCGCGGCCAGCCACAACCGGTCTCGCTCGTCCGCATCCTCCGAAAGTGTCCATTCCAACAGCAGGCCCCGGACACGCTGCGGGAGAGCGTTGGACGGATGAGGTAGTAAGTCGGATCGCCCGGCCATTTACCCCGGAATCTCCCAGAGGATCAAGTCTCGCCCTCCTCCTCCTTCATGCGATAAATCTCGCGGGCGGCGGCGGCGTATTCGTGGTCTTTGCCCTTATCCTTGCGAGCGGTCCAATCCCCACGATAGAAGCCATCGGTCCATTTCTCTTCCGGGGCTTTGTACTCTCGATCTTCCTGGAAAGTGTAGACGACAATCGAGTGATCCGGAAGCACCGGGCAGTGATACTCACAGATGCCGCAGCCGGTGCAGAGCTTTTCGTCTACCGTCGGAACCCGCTTGGTGCGGCCCTTGTTGCCCGACGCCGTAATCGGCTGGGTGGGGTCCTTGGGCAGGCTGTCGTCAAAAACATCCCGGAATATGACCGCAGAATAGGGACAAACTTCCGCGCAAACGATGCAATCGCGGCCGCCGTTCCAGGCTACGCAGGTATTGTGGTTGACGTTCGCCAAGCCCATTTTGATCTTGTAACGCTTATCCTGCCAGGTGAATGGTCGGATGGCGTGGGTGGGACAGACATCTCCACAGGAAGTGCATTTTTCAGCGCAAGGCCCGATGCTTGGCACTAAGAGCGGCGTCCAGATTCCTTCCCATCCGGTTTCCAGCATCGCCGGCTGAAGAGCGTTCGTAGGGCACACTTTCATACATTCGGCGCAGCGGGTGCAAGCGGAGAGAAATTCTTTTTCGGGCAGCGCGCCGGGCGGGCGCATCGCCTTGTTGTTGCGGGGGTAGCGCCGCATGATTCCCTGGTAGTTGGTGGCGCTGCTCTTCGCGGCGCTGGCCCAGAGAAGACCGGCTCCAATGGCGCCTATAATTCGCCGGCGTCCCAGATCGATCCCCGGCTGAGGCTTTGGTGTCTCGATCTTGCGGTCGCGGTTCTTCGCAAAGATGAGCGCGCTGAGCGGCGCCGGGACCTTCGCCTCGATCTGGATTACGTCTGTAGGACAGATCGTTTCGCAGCGGAAGCACTGGATGCATTCGGTGATGGCGTGGGTCACCTCTTCCGTCGCCTTCGCATCCAGGTTCTCGTAGCATCCGTGGCGGCTCTGCGCCTCACACTTCTTGCAGTGGATGCAGCCATCCATGTGAACGTAATGCCGGAGCCACGCCCATCGAGAGAGCAGCCCGAGCAGGCCGCCATAGGGACAGAGGTTCCGGCACCAGAACCGCTCCTGCGTGGAGGAAAGGGCGATGATTCCCACCATAATCAGCAGGATGGGGATGCTGTTGTAGTACACCATCGTCGGCAGGTGCCAGGTCGAAATACTGATGTCGAACCGGGAGTAGGCGAAATTCCCGAGACCAATCTGATCCATGCCGCTCAGGAATCCGTTCCATACGTACGCGATCGGGCCGTAGATACAGAATGTGAATGTCCGGGTGATCAGGCTCAATGGATCTCCGAACGCCAGGATGTCCACGCCAAAGACCAGCGCGCCCAGGCCCACCAGGAGGTACACGAACTTGAAGTTACGGTACTTCCGGGTTTCGGTTCGCTTGCGATTGTAGAAAATTCGGCCCTTGCGATAGAGCAGCCGGTCGCTGATATCGATGAGGGTGCCGAGTGGACAGATCCAGCCGCAGAAGATCCGGCCACCCCAGAGCGTGAGCAGCAGAATGAAGAGCGACGGGCCAATGGCGTAGACCGCGAGATGATGACTCGCGACCCAGTTCTTGAGGACAACGAGAAAATCCAGCATCATGAAGAGGTCTTTTGGGATGCCCCATTTGGGACTGCCCGTAACCGTCGTCATGAAGAAAAAGAGAAGGAAGAGCCCGAAGAGCGTCAACTGCACGGTGCGACGAATCGTCACAATACGGTGCGCTGCCTTGTTGCCCGGCGATTCGCGCATACGGCGCTTCTGCTCCGGAGTAAATCGAACCGGCGCCTCGGGGCTCGACTTCGTGAGATCAGTGATAGAGATGGGGCGGGACGCGGGGGTTTCCATTGGAGCATGCCTCAGACGGAAATCTCGTTCAGTTTCAGCTTGCTGATGTCTATCTCGCCGCGGCCCAACTGGTTCGCCAGCATCAGGTGGGGAACCTGGTCCGGCGTGACGCCTTTGACCGTCAGGAATTGGCAGCAGTAGGAGTCCACCGCGACCGGGTCGATGCCGACCACTACTTTGTTGGGCGTGGTCACCTCACCGGGACCCTTTGGTCCGCGGGTCTGCAGGGCGCGGGTCGCGTCCGCCACGATAAGGGTGGGCCTGACCGCGCAGTTCAGCTCGGCGATGCAATCGTGGAGGCCGTAGCGGTGGTAATCCTTTCGATTCCAGATATTCCCCATCAGTTTCTTCATCGAGATGGTGATCACCGCCGCCTCATGGTCCTTCACGACCGGCATACAAATAAAACTGTCCGCTAGCATAATGTCATGCGGAATCATCTGCTGGATGCGATTGTAATGGTGGCGTGACTCGTAAGGCTTGCCGTCCATGGTCTTGGGAACAGCCGCAGGGATATTGATATCTTTGTAGAGCGACGCGTCCGTGGGAGAGAGAAGCGTCGCTTTGGTGCCTGCTACCGCGCGGTTGGCGCCGCAGATGTCAAACGCCAGTTTCCAATCGTCTAACGTGTAATCGATGCAGGTGATCTTCCGGGCGCCGGCTTTCTCACAAAGCTGGACAACGGCGCGGAGGACATCGGGATGCGTGGTGGCCGCCTGGTCCGGCGTCCGCATCCATCCCATGTTGGGGCTCAGAACGACGTGATCGCCTTTATGCACAAACTTTTCGATACCGCCGAATTCATTGATCGCCCGCTCCGTGACCTTCGCGTAGTTGTTCGGAGCTCCCTCCACAACGGAGAGATCGTACCCGTGCGGCTTCGTACCGCCCCGCATTCGCGGCTTACCAAAACTGGTGTCGCCGACAAATGTAAGTCCGTAGAGACCACCTAAGACGCCGGCGCCGGCGGCTACCTCTAAGAACTGACGTCTTGAAAACCCATTCTTTTCCTTCGCCATGCGATCCCCCCCTCTACGTTCCGATTCATCGTACTCATATCACGTGAGCGCCTTCAGCTTCTCGTCATGCCCTCGGGCCGGCGGCGCTCAACTTCGCGGCTACTTCAATTTTGCCGCCGCGGCCCGAACAAGCGCCTGGGCTTTCGGCATATTCGTGGCCCGCACAACGCCGACGAGGTAGGGGCCCCTGGCCGCCACCACGACGTTGCGAGCGAACCGGTCTAGCACACTGAAACCCGTCTCGCCCTTTAGCGGCGCTAAATCGCGGTTTCCCTTTTCGTAGGCAAGGTACTTTTGATACGCCGCGCGTGCGCCGGCGGCGGAAGGAAACTGTGCGATGAAAAGCTCCGCAGTGGCGCCAAGCGCAGGGTATCGGGCCGTAACCGCGTTGCTGACAAACGCGTGGCCGGCGACATTCGCTTTGACGTATTTTTCCGAGGCGGACTTCATACCGGGCGGAAGTTTTTGGAGCAGCTCCGGCTGGGCGCTGGAGCCATGGATCCGGGCTGCAACGGCACGGGCAAGCGTCAACATCCCGTTTTTGAACTGAGCGGACCGTGAGATCGACGCGAGCCGGATGAGGTACCGGCCTTTCCAGAAGCTCATCCCGGTGCCATCGGTTGTGCGTGCTCCACCGGCGCCCACGTTGACGGGCTGGCTTCCCTCTCGGTCCTGGCTGAAGAGACCAAAGGCATTCAGGGGATTGCTCATATCGTAAACGTTCACGTCGATCGACGGGTTCGGCCGGCCGTTGGGAGAGTAGCGGGCGTCGACGCATGATAGGAACGCGTACTCCTTCACGGCGTCGGCCCCGCCATCAATCAGATCGTACAGTGTATCGGGACCGTAGTCTTTAGGAGCGCCGACCATCTTCCAGCCCGCCACGGCTCCCGTTGCAGGCAAAAGGGTTCGAAGCGAGGCCGCCGATGCCCGACTCACCGGCATCATCCATCCCAGCGCGACCGCGACCCCAACTACCATCCATCCCCGCCAATTCCCAACCCGCATCGACACGCGCCTTTCTTTTACGATTTCTTCCCACCAAAGAGGAACGTCATTGAGAGTGTAGACGCTGAGCATGGGCTATTGGTTGCAGCGCGGGTCTGATCAATCCAATGGATAGGTAGTCATGAATACCCGAACGGGGTCGTCCGACTCCGGAAAGTCCGTCTCAAGGGAGTTGAAACGTCTGCCGCGACCCTCCATCTTTGCCTTATAGCGCAGGGTCGCATCCACTTCCCACGCGCACGGGCTGGAGGCAGGCGCTTCATCATACACGTCGTTTCCCCATCTTGCGCGTTTGGGATATTGGCGGCGCTGGCGCGTGTCGTATTTGCCGCTGAAGGTAATTTTCGTAGGACCAACGTCTTCCCATCGGGAGGTAGTTTCGTTATGGACGACGCGATCTCCTGCATATTTTATCAAGGTCGCTCGGTGGGGCCGAGCGACACGGATTTTTCGGCCGTTGATCGGAACGGTTATCCTCTTAATGGAGGTGCGAGTTTTCGGAGGCGTTTGCGAGATTTTTATGAAGGGGGCGTCATGAATCCAGATTGTCTTGAGTACCGGCTCACCGAAACTGAGCGCCGCACATTTAACGAAACGGGGCTGCTCACCATTGAGGACGCGCTGTCCGCGGCGCAGGTGGACGAATTGACGGCGCTCGCCGACGCGATTTTCGAGCGGCGGCTTTCAGACGGACATGACCCGCACTCCAGCCTCTTCTATCCCAACTTTATTCCGGACTCGCCGCTGTTTGCCGACCTTGTGGATTATGAGCGAGTCCTACCCAAAGTCTGGGGGATTTTGGGCTGGAACATCTATCTCTATCACGCTCATCTGATTGTGACTCCGCCGTCGGGCAAGACAAAAGACGATAAGACATTCGGCTGGCACCAGGACAGCGGCCGGGTAAACGTGGAGATGGAGAGCCATCCACGGCCGCGGTTATCGCTCAAAGTGGCCTACTTCCTCTCGGATACGAGTGAACCGGACCGAGGCAACTTCTGGGTGATTCCCGGCAGCCATCTGAACGATACGATCAACCGGCCGGAAAATGGGGTGGGACAGCCGGCCGGGGCGGTTCCGGTGCTGGCGAAACCGGGTTCGGCGGTCTTCTTTGACCGGCGGCTCTGGCACACAGCGTCCCCGAACTGGTCGAATATCACGCGCAAAGTCCTGTTTTACGGCTATGGCTACCGCTGGATCCGCACCAAAGACGACATGACCGTCCAGGATCTTTGGGAACAGAGTGATCCGGTCCGCCGGCAGATGCTCGGCTGGGGAGTCAACTGCAACGGCCATTTTTCCCCTACCGACGACGATGTTCCGCTCCGGGTCTGGCTCCGGGAGCAGAGTCCGGAGGAGGCGTCTTGAGACATGAGCGGGTTTTCACGCACTCAAATTGAATGGGTTTGTGCGACATAAGCCGCATACGATTGGCGCTCCCGGCCGGAGGAAGAATGCGAAAGATTACAGACGCTGAGATAGAGTTCTTCGATAAGAATGGATATGTGATTTGCCGTGGGGCGCTTCACGCGGATGAGTTAAACGAGTTCCAGCGGGAGTCGGCGCGGCTGATTGACGAGATTCAATCGGGAGGGCCGGCGGATAAGATGTGCATGAGGGGACCGGAAGGGATTCCTTACTATCTTACTTATCTGCACGCCAATCCGAATCATTTCTCGCTGCGGCTGCTCGCCCATCCCTTTGTGGGCGACCTGCTGACCCGGATGGTGGGGCCGGATTTTATCCCCTGCTATGAATCGCTGGTGTTCAAGCTGCCGGGGCATGGATCCTCGGTGCCGTGGCACCGGGATGGTAACCCGACCACCGGCCAGGAGCGAATCTTCAATATCGACATCTACCCGGACCGGTCGACGATAGAGAATAGCTGCGTCTGGGTTGTCCCGGGCAGCCATCTCTGGGAACCGGATCGGGCGAACGAGATGATCCAGGCTGGCCGGAAGAATTTTGACCTTCCCGACGCGGTTCCCGCCGAAATGGAACCGGGCGACGTCCTTCTTCACCATGTCAAAGTACTGCATGGCAGCACGGTGAATCGCAGCTCGGAGCTCCGGCGCGTCGTGTACTTCGATAACCGGGCGGCAAGCTGGAACGAGCAGTACGGCTGGTTTAAACCGGAGACGATCCGGAAGCGATGCCGGCTTTACCAGTACGCGCTCCACGAGCGGCGAACCAACCCCTACCCGTCGGACGATGAGATATTCCTATACTCCCCGCCCGCGGGGCTTCCGACCTGGAATCCGGGCGAACCGGTCGATTTGCATGCCGCGCGCGAGTAGGGATTCCTCACCAGTTCCGGCGAGGGCTCACCGTTCGTGAGAGGGGCGCTCGTGGGACGCCTTCGTAGAGCGCCAGGTCGTACCGGGCGAAAAAGTAGAGACCGGCCCGGCGGAAATGCTCATCGTAGTCCGGGTCACCGGGTTCACGGGAACCGGATGCGCGGATCAACTCGCTATGCTGTTCCAGGAGGAGCAGCGGGTTCCGGTTGACGTGATGCGCGCTTATATAGAGGAACGGGTTTGTCCGCACCAGAGCGAAGAGCCGGTCGCGGGCGAGCAGCAGATAGATAAAGCCGGCATTGTCGGACCGGAGTGCGCTCCCGAGATCCTGAGGGTCGAAAAAGGGAGCGGATGCGCTGCCAGTCACAGAGGGATGAACGTGAAACGTGCCGACGAAACGTCCGCCATCGATGAACGGCATATAGCGGGAATGCGACGTAAGCATGCCCGGGAATTCCAGCCGGCCATTCTTCAAGACCATGGGAAAGCCGGATTCCACACCTGGCAGCGCGTTCTGATAGACGTTCAGAAAAAGCGCCGCATGCTCGCGGAAATCGAGCGTCCACGGCAGTTGGTCAATCCGCCGCGCTATCGTATCGTCGGATGCGCGGGCGATCCATTCCAGCGTGCTGAGCCTGTCCGCAGTCCCCTGTCCTTCCAGAATGACGGCCGGCAAAGCGACCGGCGTTTCCAATTCTCCTCCCATCGATACTGTTCGTTCGCCCACGAAGCCCCTCTCGTGGCTGTGTCTTATCCGGTGTAACACAGCAGGCATCGCGCGTTAGCAGCGTCCCACTCTCCGAGCGCCATCCTCCCGCCTTACTCCCGGCGGCGGATCCAGAGGATGGCGACGTCGTCCTGCAGATCGCCCTTTGTGAAGGCCCCTATGGTCGACAGCAGAGCGTCTACCGCCGCGGCCGCCGGCGACATCTTCTGCTGCAGCACAAAGTTTTGGAGGCGCTCGGTCCCGAAGAAGCCGTCCGCGCCGCGAGCTTCGGTGACGCCGTCGCTGTAGAGAACAAGTCCGTCTCCCAGGCCGATCTCCACGATGGCGCCCTCGTAGGTAGCGGTGGGGGCGTGGATGACTCCGAGCATAAGACCGGTGCTGGATAGTTCCTCCAATGGCCCGCCTGGGGCGCGCCAGAGAAGGCCGGCGTCATGCCCGGCGTTGGAATAAACGAGTGAATGGGCTGTAGTGTCCATAATGCCGAGAAATGCTGTGGCGTAGCGGTCCCTGTAAGGCGACTCTGCGAGCATTTCGTTTACCGCGGCGATGCAATCGGGTGGACTCATCCTGCCAAAGGCGAGAGCACGGAGGCCGTAACGAATTTCCGCCGTATGCACGGCCGCCTCGATCCCGTGCCCGGTGACGTCGCCAAGCAGAATCACGTACCGTCCGCGCCCGAGGTTAAAGACATCGATAAAATCACCGCCGACCTTCGGGTTACGCGATGCGGGTTGGTAGGCGAACGCGATATCGTAGCCCGGCGGCTCGGACGCGTCGGGGAGGAGGGCGCGCTGGAAGACGATCGCCAGGGCGTGCTGCGTCTCGTATTCGGATCGCAGGTTACGTTCCTCGCGCCGGACGCCGGCAAGCAGCGCGGAAATACCAAGAGCAGTAAATACGAAGACCGCAATCCGGAGGTCGTTGGGGGTGTCGAGAGCTGCGTCGGCCCATGTTGGTACCGTCCAGATAGCTTCAGCGGCGACCGCGAGCGCGGTGGCAAAAATCGCGTGGAAATATCCCCATCGGAACGCAGCCCAGAGCACGATGAAGAGATAGAGAAAGATCCCTCCCGGGTTTTCCCGCAGGGTGTGGTCGCTGAGCGCGAGACAGAGCGAAAGGATGAACGAAGCGCCCAGCACGCTGCCGGCGCCGCGACCAGGGCTGTCGGCCGAGATCCAGCGCCAGGCGCCCTGGACCGCGCCCGCGATGCGCTTTACTGAATCCGGAATGACTTTGGTGCTGATAGGCTCTTGCTGCATGGCCGCCCGGTCCGGCGCTTGTAATCCGGCGGAGCGGCCGCGGTCCATCGCTTCGGAAGGCGCCGCGCTTCACCGGACGTGACACTACTGATTCAATTGTACGGGAAGTACAAAAGTGAGCGCTCTTTCTGCGAGAGGATCCCGTTAGAATCCGCCGTTTCGGGGATTGACCGCGCGAGCCATTCCCTTAGAATTTAGGGAGGCGGCGTGTATGTGAGTCAACGCGTCAGTGAAGAATGTGGAGAATCCCGATGAATGAAATCGAACTAACCAAGCCATTGGGGCAGCTTGTCGCCGAAAACCCGGCGCGAGCGCGTGTTTTCGACCAACACGGGATCGATTATTGCTGCGGTGGGAAAAAGCGGCTTTTCCAGGCCTGCGCCGAAAAGTCGCTGGATCCTGCAGCGGTCATTGCCGAGCTGCACGTCGCTGACCATGTACTGGATCCCGAAGACGCCCAGCGCTGGAGCAATATGAGTATCGCTGAGCTCGTCGATCACATCGAGAGCACCCATCATTTTTATCTCCGGAACGAGCTTCCGCGCCTCTCGTATCTTATTGAGAAAGTCGTCTCTGCGAATGCCGATCGCCACCCGGAATTGTATGAGATCGCGTCCGTCTTCAGCCAATTCCGTGCCGAGGCCGAGGTCCATTTGCACGATGAGGAGACAATCATGTTTCCACTCTGCCGAGAGCTGGAAAACCCGCATCCCCGGCTGCGGCGCCGATCGGGCACGATTCGCACTCTCTTCAACTCGATGGAGGACGATCATTCGGCGCAGGCGGCTGATCTGGCGGAGTTGAAGAGGCTCACCAATAACTTCACGGCGCCCACCGACGCGTGCGACAGCTATCGAGTGATGCTCGACACGCTGGCCCACGTGGTATCCGATACGTACCAGCACGTTCACAAGGAAAATAACATCCTCTTCCCTCGCGCTGCCGCCCTCGAATCGAGCCGGTCAGCCTCCCATGAGGAGGTTATGTCATGAGTGCAGCCGGCGGTGACGGAGCGATCACAGCCGGCTTTCATGCGCTAAAGTCGCGGGAGATACAGAATGGTAAGGAGTTATGAATGAGACAGATTTCACTCACCTCGCGCCCTCGCAGAGCGTGGGAGGTGGATGAGTCGGGTTTCCCGCGAGCGGGTACCGTAGAAGAAAAACTGAGGTTTCTCGTTTATTACGCGGTGCTGGCGCCTTCGACGCGCAACACTCAACCCTGGATCTTCCGAACGCATAATAACGCCATTGATCTCCTGATGGATCCAACCCGGGCGCTTCCCGTGACTGACCCGGAGCATCGTGAAATGATCATAAGCTGCGGCGCCGCAGCCTTCAATCTTCGCGTGGCAATCCGCCATTTTGGCTATCTGGATCGGTTCATGGCCTTTCCCGATCCCGCTGAGCCGAGTCTGTTGGCGCGGATCGGGCTGGGCGCTCCGGCCATCGCATCGAAACAGGAGGAACTTCTGTTCCACGCGATCAAGCTGCGCCGCACATATCGACATCCGTTTCTGGATCGCGCGCTCCCCGAGCCTATGCTCTACCGATTAAAAATGGGCGCGCGGCAGGATGGAATGTGGCTGCATTTTTTGGACAAGAAGCCCGAGCGTGAGGCGATGGTGAAGCTCATTGCTGAGGCTGAATATCGACAGTTGCACAACGGCGCCGCACGTCGAGAAATCCTATCCTGGATGCACCCGGCGCCGCGCCTCGATCAAGATGGCGTACCCGCTTACGCCCTTGGATCAATACCCCACGTACGAGCGCCCGGCATGGCGGTCTTCGGCGCCCGGAAGACGAAGTTGGATGAAGTCACACTCGACTCCGAAAATCTCGCGCGCGTGGCGCCGGCGCTCGCCGTGCTGGGAACCGCTTCAGACGACCCCGGCGCGTGGCTGCGCGTCGGACAGACGTTAGAAGAGATTCTGCTCTCGTGCGCCGCCGATCGCGTGTTCGTATCGTTTATGAATCAGCCGGTGCAGATCGCGGAGCTGCGGCCGCGAGTGGCGGAGATCGTTGGCGAAACGGGCTACGCCCAGATCATCCTGCGGCTGGGATATGGCGCTTCGGCGACGCCGACGCCGCGGCGATCGACCGAAGATGTTCTAATCTCGTGAGACTAACGATGGCGGAAGCAGGCGCAGCGCCGCCATTCAATCCGCCATTTAGGGGATGCCTGTTCGCGGCGCCACCGCTAACATTCTCCCAACAGCGCACCGGCGCCCCGTGGCGGGACGGTGAAAGTTGAGTAGGGGCCCGCGGTGTGCTGCGCGTCCACGCGGAGAGAGAAAGACCAATGCAAGCGATATTGACCGACATGAATCAGGTGTCCCTCGGCGGTAATAGCACGGCGACGAGTGGAAGGCGCTTCTGTTGTCCTGATTTTCGTGACACGCGGTCCACAGAAAGATCGCATCATCACGCCCGGAGAACCCACGTCGCCCGGAGCGTCCCCTGCGAAATCTGGCATAAGCCGCATCATAATATCCACGCGATGACCGGCAGCCCCGCGACGGAACGATCGGAGGACATTCTCAAAATTGAAACTTCCCTGGTTAGAACCGGGGGATGTATTCTGCAGGTCGACGGTGAGGTGGATATCCTGACGGCGCCCCGCCTGAAGGCAGAGATATTCGGAGCGTTAGATCGTGGTTATTCCCTGGTGGTGATAGACCTACGAGGCACCACCTTTTTGGACGCGAGCGGGATTCGCGAACTGCTCGCGGGTCTGGGCGAATCCCGCCGCCGCAAGGCGCGCCTGGCGCTGTTCCAACCCAGCGCCATCGTTCGCCGCGTGCTCAGCGTCACCGGTCTGGACACTCTGTTCACTGAACTGGACGGCGAAGAAGCTCGATGCATCCAGCGCCGGTAAAGTCGCGTTATTTCCCGGAAGGGACGGGCGTAATAGCCGCGATAGATCTCGCCGCGTTTGAGCGTCTGGTAAAACGCGCCGGTTTGACCATCATGCGCGTCGCTGCGAGAATTCTCATTCAGAATATAGAGATCGCTGCTGAAACCGGCCAGCAATCCGGGTCTCGCGCTCTTTCGGATAAGTTCCGCCGCGAGTTCATTCCGCCCGGCCGGCAGCGGCATGTTTTTATTCGCGTCGTCATAGCCCGGATAGCGTCCGCGTGGCGTGGCGTGATAATCCCAGGCGACGACGATGAGATTCCATACGGTCGGCCTGGATTGAGAATTACGCTCTTTGACCCAACGGCGCAGCGTGTCGGCGCCAAAGCCAGGCTGCAGCCAGTCATCGTGATTACGGGCGCCATCGCAGAACCCGCTCCAGGTGTCCTCTACCGCAGCAATAAACGGGGCCTTGAGCGCCTCTCCCGGCTGCAGCCCCAGGCGTATGAGGCCCTTCGGATAGAGTCCGGCGAGAATAGTAAGGCTGTTTCCCTGGTTGCGCCCGACGTAGATGTCGTAGACCGCGATACGATCCGCGTTGATCTTGCGCCGAAAGAACGCACAGAGACTTCGCAGCTCGCTCTCTGAGAAGACCCGGGTCTGATCGCGGTCGTACATCTTCAAGACGAGCGCAGGAACAATCTCCACCGAGCGCGGAAGCCGATCGCGCCAGCAGGTGAAGACGGCGCGGGCGTCCTTGAGCGACATCTCGTGGTGATAAATCAGGTAGAGCCGATTCGCCCCGTAGTGCCCGGAGAGGAGCCGGGCCGCATTGCCTATTTCTGAGGGTGTGGGAGGCGGAGTCGCCGGGTAGTCCGGTCCGTAGTAGCCCTTTTGCGTAAACAGACCCAGAGACGCGTTCAACCAGTAAGAATGTTCGAGCGTGGGAGGCGCCGCGGCGGCGGGTTTGATATGGCCGGCGAGAAACGTGGCAATCAGTAAGATGAGGATGGGGACACTCGCACCCGACCTCTTTGAGCGAGTCACGCTGCGGTTCCGAGTTCTGATTCTGTCCGTTTCGTGGGGGCGGCAAGCTGGGCTACCTCGGCGGGGCTCAACTTAATAATCACGTTCATGAAAGACCTCCGTGCGATGGGCGTGGTACCATGACTTTATCATACCGAAACCCGTAGTAAAGCGCTTTTAGGGAATTCTCTTTTACCTTCCAATTCGCGTTGCGTGCAAACAAAGACTTTAAATATGGGAGACGAACAAAAGAGGAATGGTGTACGCATTCTGTCGAAACTGAGTGAAGCTGACATGGGGCGGTGCTGGCGCCACCTTACTCGAATATGGCGCCGGCGCCCGTCCCACAGGGAGATCCTCCATGAACTTCGCAGAATCGGCATCACGTCTGGCGGGCCAACTAAGCGAGCGGCGCTCCATGGTCGCGACTGAGGAGGCGGTGAAACAGTCGCTCATTCTCCCGTTCATTCAGCTGCTTGGTTTCGATATTTACGACCCGCGCGAGGTCATTCCGGAATACAAAGCTGGCTGGGCGAAGGTAAACGAGAAAATCGACTACGGTCTCGCGATCAACGGCGTGATGGCCCTGTTCATTGAGGCCAAAGGCCCTCATGAAGTTCTGGTCAACTATGATCCCCAGCTTGCCAAATACTTCAACTCCACACCGGAGGTGAAGTTCGCGATTATAACCAACGGAATCCAGTACCGCTTCTTCACAGACCTTCAGGAGCCTAACATCCTGGACAAGAAGCCATTCCTGGAGTTTGACGCTGAGAAGGTTACCGACGCGGAGATCTCGATCTTAGAGAAGTTTCAGAAAGAGACCTTCAATGTCAAAGCTCTCGTAGCGTACGCTGAGGACCTGATTTACCTCTCCACCCTCAAACATACCTTCCGCAGCCTGCTTCTGGAACCATCGCCAGAGCTCGTCAAGCTCGCGATCAAGAGCACATCGCTTGTCGACGGTTTAGTAACACAGAAAGTCGTGGACCGGTTTCGGCCGCTGGTAAAGGAAAGTATTTCTTCTGCAATTCTCGATATCGTCGGTGAGAGCTTCCAAGCCGGGCAGTTGAAGGAGGCGCCGGAAATCGCCGCGGTTCCCGATCCTACTCCCGCAGCGCCGTTGATAGATGAGCCGAAGAAAGATGCGCGGGAGATCACGGCTATAGAGCTCGAATTATACGGCAGAATCATCTCGATAGTACAGCCGGATCTTCCTGAACCAGACGTGATCTGTTATGGAACATCGACCGCATACCTTACCATTCAGTATGGGCGTGCAGCGTTCAACAGGAATTGGATCCTGCGCCTTTACACGCGAGTCTTTCGCGGGAAATTCGCGATAGTGGTGCGTATTCCTGTTGAGCGCGTTAACGAATTAGCGCCTGGGTTCGAGGTGGACGAGGCGCCCCAGATGCCTGGGGGCAGCCGCCTCTACTTTCACTCCGTTGACGATTTAGATCGACTCAAGCCCCTACTCGTTGAGGCAGCGAAGCTCGCCGCCGGCCTCATCGCTCCGCACCCGCTCCCGGCCGGCGAAACCGCGGCGAGTTAAAGATGCGCAGGGCTCACGTCCGGCGCCGCTCATCAGACGCCGGCGAATTAGCGATCGGGACTAGCCGGCGTGGATCGTCGATCAGGGGGTGTTTTGCTTCGCTGAAACGTGCAGCAAAACCAGTTTGCGATCAAGGAATACGGTCGGCTCGAGGCGAAATGAAACGTTGGGAGCAAAATTTGAAACATGTCATCTGAACGGGAGAGTTCTCCACGCATTTTTGATAGCGCCGAACAATGGACTGATCTCGATTCGGCGGAAATCGTGATCGGACTGGTGGCTCCAATCGGCACCGACCTATCATGTGTCGCGGACGATCTAATCGACGAGCTAAAGCGAGTTTCCTATCAAGGCGTACTAATACGACTCTCGAGGCAGCTTCGAGAGCTCAGTCGTCCTGATATCAAGGCGATTCTCGAAGACGTGTTGGACGATGGACCGGCCGATATCCGCATGGCGGCTTACATGGACGCGGGCGACAAGTTTCGTGAACTGTTCGGCAAGGACGCTGTCGCAAGATTGGCGATCGGGGCAATAATGGCGGAGCGCCGCGAGCTCGTGAGTCGAGCTAAGGCGGCGATTCCAATTGAAAGCGTTACGGACGACCGCGCCCCGGCTGTTATTGCTCCGGTCGACAGGTTCGCCTATGTCCTATATCAGCTCAAGCGGCCAGAGGAGGTCCAATGCCTCCGGGAGGTGTACGGACCCGCATTTATTCTTATCGCGGTTCATACTCCCAGGGAGCAACGTGTAAGGAATTTGGCGGAAAGGATTGCGCAAAGCCACCATGAGTACCAGAAAGCGAAATATGGCCCTCACGCTGAGACGCTTGTCTTGCGCGATGAGGCTGATTCCCAGAAAGACGTCGGCCAAAATGTAAGCGATACCTTTCACCTGGCGGATGTTTTTATCGATGGCGCAACTCCGGACCAACGAAGGATGGGAATTCATCGCTTCGTTGAGTTGCTGTTTGGAAACACTTTTTATACGCCAACCAAGGATGAACAGGGTATGTTTCATGCTCACGCGGCATCCCTTCGCTCGGCGTCGTTAGGAAGGCAGGTCGGCGCGGTTTTCGCCACCGAAGGAGGAAGTATTGTCGCGGTCGGATGTAATGAGGTTCCCAAAGCCGGAGGTGGGATGTATTGGCCGCGGGATCACGGGGACGCACGCGATCATGTCCTCGGTAAGGATCCGAGCGATGAGATGAAGCGGGATGTCCTGGCGGATATACTTAAGAGATTGAATGAAGCAGGTTGGCTCGAACGTTCACGGTCGGATCGGACGCTGAGCGATCTCATGCATGATGCGCTGGAGGAAGGTCTCATGAACGGCGCACACTTCATGAACCTCATCGAGTTCATGCGACCGGTACACGCCGAGATGGCGGCTCTCTGCGACGCAGCTGAGAGAGGCGCTTCGCTTAAGGGCGCCACTCTCTATGTGACTGCATTCCCGTGTCACGTGTGCGCGAAGCATATCGTAGCGGTGGGCGTCGACCGGGTGGTGTTCATCGAGCCCTACCCGAAGAGCCTGACGGTTAAGCTTTACAGCGACTCGATAAAACTGGACCCCCCAGATATATCCTCGGAGTATGTGCGATTCGTCGCATTTGTTGGCGTCGCGCCTCGGCGTTTTCGGGATTGGTTCATGATGGTAAACCGAAAGGACGCGATGGGGAATCTCATTCGATGGGACGGAGCAAAATCCCGCGCGAGATTGGGCGACTGGGCTCCAATGCTTGACGCGACGGTTTTCAGGGAAAAACTCAAATATAACGCTCTCGCTGTATGGACAGGAGGGCAATCGCCGAGTGTGGAGGAAACTAATGCTGCAGAGAGGATGGATGGCTAAACTCAACATAGAAGTACGGGACTGGGCCGTCGACTATGCTGAGTATCGTCGGAAGGAGATCGAGGCTGGAAGACTTCCTATCATCGTTCGGAGATCTATTAAGGACCGGACGACCGATCAGACGGACATTACGGCAGACGAAGCGGAACGTCGTTCCGTAGCCGCTTGCACTGAATGACCTGCTGCTCTTATTTGACGCCTACTCCGCTCGAGCTCCGACCGCTTGCTTGCCGCGCTCGCGGGTGGCCGGCTGTCCCGACCACGTTGAGTTGGCGAGGGATCGGCGCTGGCTTCGAGATGGAAAAACTGCCGAGGATGGAGTTGGGCGCGTGATGATCGTACGCCTCAATCTTGCAATGATCATGCCTGCACGCCCGCCGCGGCTCGAATCGGGCGTCTGGCCGGACGGCGGCGCAGGCTGCTCCGATTCGCTCGCGACTTACTCATGCCGCGTGCCCCGTTCATTGAGCAATGCGATAGGCCCAATGAACGGGACCGCGCC